>BNZQ01000087.1 GCA_026001225.1 Clostridia bacterium | reverse complement strand
CGTATTTCAAACCGAACTTTCTATTTCTTGTGTCACCCCTCCGGGCTGACACAAGAAATACAAAGGACAATATCATCTCTTTCTCAATCCTACGTACCTACCGTTGCGCTTTTACTTGCAATTTACAAAAATCTTTTATGGAACTTCTGTTTGATTTTTCCCCGCGCTTTGTTAGCCGTCGTTTTTCCGTCTTTCAAAATACAGTGTATTCTCGTTCATATATTCGGAAACCGGATAAGCGACGGCGCTCGTCAATTTCCAGCCCTGTTCCGCGAATTCATTGACGCGTTTCGCCATGACGGTATCGTCCGAAACGGGAATGTCATGATCCCGATAATGATCATTCGCAATATTTTGTATTCGTATAAATTGTTTTGAATGCTCATACCATAATTGTAGTACAAAAATTTTGAACAGTCACGCGTTGGTACAAAATTTTTGTATAATTTGAATATGAACCTTTTCGTCGAAAGGCTGAAAAAACTGATTCAAGAAACCGGCAAATCGCAAGTGCAGATTTGCAAGGAATTGAATATCAAAAAGCAAGCGTTGACAAATTGGAAAACCGGATACAGCGAACCAAACATCGACGATATTCTGATGCTCGCAAATTATTCCAACGTTACAACGGATTATTTATTAGGGCGCGAAAATATTTGATTACGGCAATCCCGCGCCGTATCCCGCCCTCGTTCGGAATGTATTTTCATTACCCGTTCAAGCCGAGGTCAACCGCCGGAAAAGCTCCTCCATGCGGGCCGCCCATTCCGTCGGTTCGCAGGGCGGCGTTCTGCCCATCAATTTCAACGTTTGAAAATCGATCGCATCCAAAAGCGCGCTCATGGTCATCATAGAGACGGCGCGGACGTCATACCGCCGGACGAGGCCCCGCTCGACCAGCTTACTGTACCAACCGCAAATGAAATCAATCGAATACGTGTAAAAGATATCCAAAGAGACCTTACCCGCCAATTCGTCGCTGAACCTATGAGAGCGGATCAGGCTGAACGCAAAGCAGGGAAACATGTTGGTCATCTTTTTCGGCTCATCGAAAATGGCGTTAAAATAGTCGTCCAACGTTTCCATCGTTTGCAGTTGCTTGTCCAACATCTGAAAATACAGCAGATAAAGATTTTTGGCCTGTTCGACGACGGCCTCCCAAAGCGCGCGCTTACTCTCGAAATGATTGTATAGGGACGCCGGCTTTATTCCGATCTCGTTCGCCAAATCCTTGATCGAAACGCCGTCGTAGCCTTTGCACGCGAAAAGAATCGTGGCGCGCATCAAGATGATTTCCTTGGTTCTTTTCGGATCGCCCGAAAGCGGCAACGTAAATTCCGCGCCTAAAATCTTGTAAATATGGTCTATCTCGGCCAGGATCATGATCGGAACACTCCCTTTATAAAACAAAAATAATATCTGTTATTATACCACTTCTTCACGAAAAAGACAATCAATTGAAAGGGATTTCATCGGCGCGGTTTCCCTTTAACCGTCGTTTAGGCGGCGGTTGACGGCCCGCCGACCCGTTGCCATCGGGCGCGCAGGGTAAAACTTTCGCGCACCGGATTGTCGAAGTTGTATTTTATATTTTCATCGTTTTTATACCAATACAGGAACATGTAGCCCGTTTTTTCCGGCGCGGCGGGCACGGGCTCCCGCGCCGTTTCGCCCTTATCGACGATTTGCGGAGCCGGAATGTACGCCGCGTCCTCAAAGCCCGCGCCGACATCGAACGTCACCGTGAACGTGTCCAAAACGATACGCGTGTCGTACATACCGATCCGTTCAAACTCCATTTTGTCGGATTCCGTCGTTCCCGGCCAACGGATCGCATAGGACGCGATATACCCGTCTGAAACCGTCAGCAGATAATCCCCGATCCGAACGACGCGCGTGATCTTCTTCCGCGCCGACGACTCGTTATGGAGCGAATGTACGGGATCGAGGTCGGTCAAAAACGCAAGCTCCTTCAATTCCCCGTCCTGCAAACCGAGGATATACGCGCCCTGCCGAATGCCCGTATACCGGCCGTCGCGCACATAATAGTGATCCGAACCGGATTCTTCCGCCGCGAAAGCGAAAATATTGTTTTCCGGCTCGCAGAGGATCGCGCGCGGGTTGAACCGCGCTTCCGCGTAGGTGTATTGATAGACCAAGCTGTTTACCTCGTCGGGATAGTCTCCGGCCGTTTCGAACAGCGTGACACTCAAATTCTGCGGACTCGCACCGTAGCCCATGCCGATCAGCAACCCGTCCCCGAATGTCTGCATATAAACGCTGAAACCGTCGATCTTCAATTCGCCCGTCAAACGCGGCTCCGCGGGATCGGATATGTCGATTTTGAACAGCGGATCGACCTGACGGTAGGTGACGATATAGCAAACGTCCCCGTCGAAGCGCGCGGATTTCAACTGCTCGTCGGACGCGATCGGGCCGAGCTTTGCTTTCTGTTCCAGCTTTTGATTGAAGGTATACAAATACGTTCCGCGCGTATCGGCGTTTTTATTGTCCAACGTCCGCGACACCCACGCGACCGCAAAAAGGTACTCTCCGTTGTCGTACAGACAAAACCGATCCTGAGCGTAGCCCCTCAAAGCGGTGACCGTGCCCGTCTTTTTCAACGTATCCAACGAAATTCTGTCGATATTCGTGCCGCGAACCGTATTGCAGCCCTGGCTCAAGCTTTTGGAGCGCAACGCGTACAGGGCGTAACGGGAGCAATAGACCTCGTACACGCTGCCGGCATATAGACCCGTTTTGTATTTGCCGTTCGCGTCGCCCAAATCCAACTTGGCGATCAAAAAGCCGTTGCCGTTGCCGTCCGCCACGTCGAAAGAAATTCTGCCGAAGAAGAAATCGACATAATATTGATCGTAATCCGCGCGGTAATTGGTCAACAGATACAGCTTGCCGTCCGTCAAACGGCTCGTTTTATAGGTGCCGCGAAACTCGTCGGCGCGCAAAAGGACGAGCCCGACGTCCGTTCCCGCCTCCGACGCTTTCAGATCGTAAACGCGAACGATCATCGTTTCGGACGAACCGATCCGGCCGCCGTTTTCGTCGTATACCGCTTTGACCTTATAGCCGAAGACGATCAAATACGCGTCCTCGTACAGGAACATTTCCTGCGGAGCGAAATCCTCACTGGCCTTGCTCCTGCGGACGACCTCGACCGCGCCCGCGTTCTCGCCCGCCGTCGCCAACCGGCTGACGGTCACGCCGTCGCTTTGCGCCTTGAAAATATAGCCCGCGCCATTGACCTTGACGATATCGGCCTCGTCTACGCCGTCCTCCTGCACGTTGGTCGTACTCGAATCGACGGACTTACAAGCGGACAACAGAAACGCGACCGACACGGTCAACGCGACCGCCGACAGCACGGCGAGGAATAGACGGATTTTACGTTTTAATTTCATAGTGACGACCTTCCTTTTTCATCAATATTACTGAAATTTAAAAGAACTTTTCGGGGAAAAACGTTTTATAAAAAGTTTTTCCCCGCGCCCCTTTTCAAAAATTTTCAGCTTTTAATTCCAACGCGCTCCGCCGCAATCTTGATCCGACAATCCAAATCGCGCCGACGGCAAGCAAAACCGCCGCCGCGCAGATTTGCACCGCATAATAGGGCGCGGGCTCGGCGCGGAAAAATTCGGCGACCAAGCGGAACGCCGCATAAGCAGCGATATATTTGAACAAAGCGTCTTTTTTACGGAAAAATTGCAGAAAGACGAACGCGGCCGCGCCGAAGACCAATTCCGATTCGGCGGTCGGAACGCCGTTTTTGCCGCCGCAACAGCCGGCGTACAGGCAACCGATACGGGCGATCGCGGAAAACAGAGCCAAGCTCGGCGACGCCGCGTCGAGCGATTCCCGTTTCAGCCCGAAAATCCAAAAGCCCGCCGCGGACAGCGCGGAAAAATAAATCAGGGTGAAAAAATATTCCTTGCCGACAGCGGGATACAATTCGGAAAACGGCGCGCCGCGCAGGTCGGCGCGGAGTAAATAAGCGGTGACAAAACTCAAAACCAGCGCGGCGGGAAGCGAGAAACAAAAAAACCGCGAGCGGAGCGAGATTCCTTTTGAAATCCTTGCGGCAATTAAAAAACCACAGCGCGGCCGCCGCGGCCGCACCGGAAAGCAACATCGCATAATAAAACTCGTTCCCCTCGAACATGATATTATTATACCATATATATGCGCTTTGTCAATACCTGCGCGCTGATTTACGGGGGGACTTCGCTCACTCCTCGGTCGATCAGGATAGCGATTCGGCGTCGATTCGCTCGTGCCCCCCGTATACCCCTCTTTGCGCACTTTGTGCGCTCCGACCAAGCGCGATTTTTGTTCCCACAAAAATCGGTCGGACTTTAATCGGTTTTTCTTTTCAAAACGACCCGCCGTCTTTAAAAGGACGAGATTACCGCGCCTCGATATAACTTCGGCTCGTAATGATTTTCTTTTTCAGAGGCTCTCGAAAAGATCGACCATATCGGCCAACGCGGCCTCCTCGTCCTCGCCCTTGATGATGAGGACGGCCTTATCCCCCGCCCGAAAGCCCAAGGAAATCATACCCATGACGCTTTTACAGTTGATCTTCTTGACGCCTACTTCCAATAAAACGTCGCTGCCGTAACGCATCGCGTGCTGTACCAAAACGGCATAGCCCTTGCTGTCCACATCCTTTTTAACGGTTAATTCCTTTAAAACCATACAGAACTCCTTCGAAAGCCGTCACATATCCGATTTGATTGTGACTTGTATTTTTTCCGCCGCCGCTATGAGCTTTTCGAACCGATGATTCACGCCGCTTTTGGTCAGCGGCGGCTTCATCAGCGCGCCTAACTCCGCCATGCCCAATTCGGGATACCGCAAACGCGCGGCGGCCAATACGCGCAAATTTTCCGGCAAACCGGACAAAAGCCCGCGCGCTTCCAATTTCCTGACGGATTCCGTCTGTCGCGCGGCGGCGTCCACAAGGCGGTCGATATTCGCTTCCTCGCAATTCGTGCGGCGGTTGACACGGTTGTTCAGGCTTTTGCGCGCCGCGAGGTCGTTTAAATCCAACGCGGCCCCGCTCGCGCCGACGAGGGCCAAAAAATCGCTGATTTGACCGCTGTCCTTTAAGTATACCACATTTTTGCCGCGCCGTATCGCTTGCTTCAAGGAAATTTCAAAACGCGCGCCTAAACCGCGCAAACCGCGCGCCAGCGCCTCTTGTCCGACACAGAATTCCAAATGATACCCCGTGCCGCCCGACGGCACATTCAGACTGCCCGCCGCTATAAACGCGCCCGCCAAATACCGCCGCGCCGCGCCGTCGTCCTTGACCAAATACGGGTCTACGCCCTCGCTCAATCGCATCAAGCCGTCCGCGCCGCGCACCATGATTTGGCAATCCTCCAAAAGGCGTTCGGCGGCCTGTCCGGTGACGCGGAACGCGTCGGTTTGGTGCTTCAAGCCCGTGCCCGTTTCGGTTTCGTCGCTGTGAAAGCCGTACAGCTTATGTAAAAGCACATCGACCCGCCGTTTCA
>BNZQ01000086.1 GCA_026001225.1 Clostridia bacterium | reverse complement strand
GGCGCGGCGTTGCTCACATCGGCGGACTGGGAGATAACGGGTTCAAGTTACGGCGCGAACAAAAACGCGGGTACGGGTACCGTTACGGTCTTTGCCACCGCCACGGGCAACTATTCCGGCAAGGCGGCCAAGACGTTTACGATCGGGCAAAAGCCGCTCTCCGACGGCGCGTTGACCTTGACCGCGAATCAGCCTTACGACGGCGCGGCGAAAACGCCGATAGCGTCGGTCATGGACAGCGCAACCAACCTTGTTTTGAATACGGATTACATCGTGGAATACAAGCGGAGCGGAGTCGGGACTACGGACTTCACGAGCGCGGGCGCGATAACGGTGACGGTCAACTTTACGGGCAACTACTCCGGCAGTGCGGAAAAGCCGTTTGTGATTGCGAAAGCGGATTACGTTGGTATCACGCACAACACTTTATCCGCGACGTACACGGATTTGAACACGCTTGCGGACGTGACCGGGCTGTCGCAACACTACTCGTGGGTGTCCGATACGACCAAACTGACGGTGTTGCAGACCTCTTATGCGGCGAAGTACAACGCGGACAGCGACAACTACAACGACTTCAACTTGACCGTTACGGTCAACGTGGCGAAAGCGGATTACGTTGGGATAACGCACAACGCTTTATCCGCGACGTACACGGATTTGAATACGCTTGCGGACGTGACCGGGCTGTCGCAACACTACTCGTGGGTGCTTGATACGACGAAATTGACGGTGTTGCAGACCTCTTACGCGGCGAAGTACAACGCGGACACGGCAAACTACAACGACTTCCTCTTTAACATTACGGTCAACGTGGCGAGAGCCAAGGTCGCGAAGCCCGCGTCAACGGCGGAAGGGCTTATCGCGAACGGCGGCGAGCAGTCGGCGGGGATCGCGGATCATCACGCGTATACGGCGACGGACGATAAGAAAACCAAGGCGGGCGAATACACGGCGGTCGTCGCGCTGAAAGACACGGCGAATTACGAGTGGGCCGACGGCACGACTGCCGACCTGAACCTTGCGTGGAGCATAGGCGTACGGTGGCAGAATATAGCGGCGCTGTGCAGCGGCGGAGTGATCCTGCTGCTGGCGATAACCGAGATCATCATCGGCGTACGCGGCAAGCGCAAGCGCAAGGGGGCAAAGTAAATGCAGCGGATAATGGATTTCATCTGGACGAACATCGACGTGATTGATTGGGCGGCGATGGGACTGGCGGCGGTTGCCGTCGTGCTGTTCGTTGCGCGGAGGCTCCGCCGGAGCGGGCGCAAAGCCGCGCCGGTTGCCGCGGGCACGGCGGATAACGCGCGGAACGGCGACGGCTCGGAGCAGGAAACGGCGGCCTTGACGGACGGGGTGCTTTCCGACCTTGCGGCGGCGGCCGGGTACGGCGGCCCCGACGCGGAGGACGGCATACTCGCGGGCGCGGCGGATAACGCATGGAACGGCGACGGTGCGGCGGTGTTGACGAAGGAGGAACTTTCCGACCTTGCGGCGGCGGCCGAGAGTGAGGATTTCGACGCGGAGGACGACATTTTCGCGGGCGCGGTCGATATTGAGTTGGAAGCCGCCGCCCACGACGAGCCGGAGTTGAGCGGTATCGTTTCCGTTCCGGCGGCGCGGCGGGAACGCGCGCCCTTGCGCATGACGCGGAAGCGCGCTGTCAACTATATCCGGCGGCGCGAGGAGCGGCTGAACGAGGGCATGACGGCGATAGAGCGGCCCGAAAAGCCCTATCTGCCCGCGTCCCTGCGCGTCGGCGGCAAGACCTTTGCGCTTGTTTACGAGCGCGAGGGCAAGGTCAGTTTTTTGGTGCGGCTTGACTTTAAGCACGCCGAACGTCTGAAACCTCGGCATCCGCTTATCCGTCAAGCGCGTTTCCCCCGCGGCGGCAAGTGGTACATCATGCCCGTGTCCGGCGACTTCACCGACGCGCAAATGCTCTACCGCGTCCTGCTCCGCGCCCAAAGATTTACAAGGGCATAGCGGGCAACGCCGAATCAATATCCCGCCGCGGATTACAAATATGCGGTATGTACCTATCGAATATTTTTTATGTCCCATAATAGGGAACAAAGAATAAAAATACGTCTGCTGTATGACTTGCTTGCCCGTCATACCGACGAAAACAATCCTCTGTCCACCGAGGATATTATCGCCTTGCTCAAAAAACAAGGAATCACGGTCGAGAGCCGCACTCTATTGAAGGATATTCAACTCCTCAACGAATACGGCTATGAAATCAAATCGTTCAAGAAGAAAAGTTATTACTTCTACGTCGAGGACAGAGCCTTCGACATTCCCGAACTGCGCATACTGATCGACGCGGTACAAGCCGCGGGTTTTATTCCCGACGACAAGACGGAAAGCCTTGTCGGAAAGATCGCCGCCCTCGCGGGCGACCACCGCGCCGAGGTGTTACGGCGCAACGCCGTTTGCTTTGACACCGCCAAACACGCCAACCGCCACGTCTTTTACATCATCGACGCTTTGATTTCCGCAATCGAACGGCGCAAAAAAGCCTCTTTTCTGTATTACGATTTCGATCTCGATAAAAACAAGGTTTACCGCAAGAACGGCGAACGGTATACCGTCAATCCGCTTGCCTTGATTTACACGAACGACAAATATTATTTGACGTGTTACTCCGACAAGTACAAGGATTTATGCAACTACCGTATCGACCGCATGGAGCGGGTAGAAACGGAAACCGCCGACATTACGCCCGTCGCGGCCTATGAGAATTTCAATATCCATTCCTACAAGCGGCAGGCCTTTTCCATGTTTACGGGGGAGTTAAAGGAAGTGACGCTGACGGTTTCCAATGATTGCATTGACGCTATCCTCGATAAGTTCGGGGAAAACGTCCCGATCGTCAAACTGAACGATTTATCCAATCCGCTTACGACGGCGGCTTTGCAATCTGCCCCCGCGACCGCTCAAAATTCCCATGCCGTTCAACCGACCGATTTGTCCGTATCGGTTTCCAACGCTAAACCTGTCCCCGTCGGCCCTCTATACTTCCGCGTAACCGTTCCCGTACAAATCAGCCCGACATTCTATGCGTGGTGTCTAACCTCATGCGGTAAAATCCGTATCACCGCTCCCGCCGACGCGGTACAAGGATTCGCGGAGTATCGGGAGCGGATATTGACCGCAAGTGCGGAATAGGCCTTTACCGCCAATGTCCTTGACCGCCTTGTGGATTTGTATCGCCGCCTTGCTCGCCGTCGAGGGGCGAGCATAAAGCACCCGTCAGGAGGGCCGTTCGTGTTTATCCCTCGCCCGTTTCCTCAGGCGGCTTCGCGGCGGCGGCGAGTTTCCGCAGTCAAGGCGGTCAAGGCCGAGAAGTAACGCACCGCCGAAAAAGGAGATTCACGTCACTATGAACAACGCAGTCATCTACGCGAGATTCAGTTCCCACTCGCAAAATGAGCAATCCATCGAAGGCCAAATGAAAGAATGCCGCGCTTTCGCGGAACGGTACGGATACAAGATTATCGGGGAGTACATTGATCGCGCTTTAACCGGCACGACTGACAAACGCCCCGAATTTTTGCGCATGATCGAGGACAGCCGTAAAAAGCAGTTCCAGTTTGTCATCGTCTATCAACTTGACAGGTTTGCCCGAAATAGGTACGATTCCGCCACGTATAAAGCGAAGTTAAAAAAGAACGGCGTTCGGGTGTTGAGCGCAAAAGAGAACATCACCGACGACGCGAGCGGCGTTCTCGTTGAGGGCGTGTTGGAGAGTATGGCGGAATACTACTCCCTCGAATTGAGTCAGAAAATAAAGCGCGGGATAGGCATATCCGCTTCCAAATGCAAGTTCTTCGGCGGCAGCATCGCCCTCGGCTACAAGGTAGACGAGGAAAAGAATTACGTCGTGGACGAGCATACCGCGCCGCTTGTCAAGACAGTATTCGAGATGTTTGTCGGCGGCCACAATTACGCTACAATCGCGCGCTATCTCAACGAGCGCGGTATCCCCACTTCCAAGGGCGGCAGGTGGAACAAAAGCAGTTTCCAGCGCATTTTCAGCAACCGCCGGTATTTAGGCAAGTATATCTATCACGGCAATGAGATTGACGGCGGCATACCGCGCCTGATCGACGACGGGCTTTTTGAGCAGGCGCAGGGCATTTTGGCAAAACTTGCGCAAGCCCCGTCAAGGGGTAAAGCAAAGATAGAATATCTTTTATCCGAAGACCTGCTGTGCGGGCATTGCGGCAGCAACATGACCGGTATCAGTTCTACGAGCCGGAGCAAGAAAATCCATCACTATTACAAGTGCGTAGGTGTGACTAACAATATTTGCGGCAAGCGTACAATCCGCAAACAGTTCATCGAGGACGAGATTATCAAAGCGGTTGCCGGGGACGGGACGGAGCAAAACAAATACGGCCTTTTGACCGACGGGTTTGTCGATCTGATCGCCGCCGAAACCTACTTACTCATTCAGGCCGAGAATAACGACGTTGAGATTAAACGCCTCGAAAGCCTTGTATCCGGCAATCAAAAGGCGATTAACAACCTTATGCAAGCCCTTATGCTCGGCAGGATTACCGATACCATAATGGCGCAAATCGAAAAGTTGGAGAACACGAACAAGGAGTTGAAAGACACGATCGCCTGCGAAAGGGCGTTGCGGATTGAATACAGTTACAACGATATCCGCAAGTGGCTGTTGCATTTCCGCACGTTGGATTACTCCAAGATTAAAAACCGCCGCGACCTGATTGACACCTTGATTTACAAGGTTATTCTTTACGACGATAAGATGAAAATCTTATTTAACCTCAAAGGCGGGCAAAAAGGCGAATTGCTTTTAAACCTCATTTTTCCCGATTATCCCGACGGCGACGACCACAACGGAACTTATGACGGCGGGAGCGATAAAAACGGCGGTGATGGCAATCATGGCGGTTTAAATGACGGGACAGATGAAAAAACCGGCTTAAATGAAAAAGAAACCGACCGTGCGGTTTCTCTTTCGGAGAGGTGTGCGTATACCTCTCGTGTGGTGGAGATGGCGGGAGTTGCACCCGCGTCCGATATGGACATTCGAAAAGGCTCTATATGCTTATTTCCTTTTAAGGTTTAACGGGCTTTGGGAAGAAACAACCGCCGCCCGCGAGGCTTTTTTTGTCCTCACGCGGATTGAAAAGCCTAAAATTCGCGCAATGTGCTTCGCCTAAACTGACACCGGACACCGCCCAAGCGAACCGGACGGGCCGACGACGGCTTTAAATTAAGCCGCAAACGCGAGAGCAACCGGAGCCGTTCTCACCGTTTTTTCGGATTTGTCGTTTAATTTTTTCGCCGTTTTATGGCAGCCGGCCCTGCCGCATACACCCTCCAAGAACCTCCGCACCGTCGAATCTGGTACATCCCCGTATCGTTCATTCGCGTCTGGCGAACGACACGTATAGGAATCTACATTATATCATAATTTCGCCGTTTGTCAATGGTTTCAGCGTGCAAGGAGTGGACAAGTAGCAATTCATATGATATAATAGAGAAATGGAAAAGATAATGACGGTATGTCCGAAGTGCGGGGCGACAAGAAAGCAGATATGGCACGGGAGCAACAGATCGGGTAGTCGAAA
>BNZQ01000085.1 GCA_026001225.1 Clostridia bacterium | reverse complement strand
GAGGGGACATTTGAGGACTGGTATTTGCAGTTCGATCCCCCGAAGGATGCGACGGAGTTGGTTTTAACCTCCGCCTGCTATATGACCGACGGGACGAAGCCGTTCCCGCTGTCCGGCGGGCGGCTGCCGCTGAAACATAGTTTATTCGACAACGACGCGATCGTATTGGCCGACATGCCCAAAGCGGTGACGCTGAAATCCGACAAGAGCAAACGCGCCGTGACCGTGCGGTATGACGGCATGAAATATTTGGGTCTGTGGCACAAGCCCAACAGCGACGCGCCCTATGTCTGTATCGAGCCGTGGATGTCTTTGCCCGCCGACGACGGCGTTACGGACGATTTGGAAACCAAACGCGACATGGTACGGTTAAAAGAGGGCGGGACGTATGAGAACGGGTTTACGATCGGCGTTGAATGACGGAGGCGGGGAGCGCGACAGGACAAGAGGAAACAAGACAAAGACAAAAACACAAAACACGAAACAACAATCGCCGCAAGGCGTTAACATATAAAACAAAATAGAAAAGGAGAACAAAACAATGACAAAGACAAAGGCAAAGACATGGGCGCTGAAAACGGCGCTGGCGGCGTTGCTGTGCGTCATCGCGTTGACATTCGCGGCGTGCGGCGACAAGGACAAGGGCAAAGGCAACACCGAACCGGCCAAGTACACGCTGACGGTGGTCGCCGACGGCCCCGGGCAGGTGACGGGGGGCGGCGCGTTTGCCGCCGGCGACACCGTCGCCGTTTCGGCGACGGTGAACGAGGCAATCAGCGATTTCGGCGGCTGGTACGAGGGCGCGGCGCAAAAATCCGAAGCGGCCGCCTATTCGTTCCAAATGCCCGCGGGAAATCTCACGCTGACCGCCAAGTTCGGCGAGATCCTGCGGTACGGCGTCGAACGGACTATGTACGGAAGGGTAACGATCAAAGGAACTATGGCGGTACATACCCTGACAAAGGAGGTCACGGTGTCGGGAACGACGCGGGACGGGTACCAGGCGTTCACATACGAATGGGCGGGCACGTATACCGAGACGGGCGACGGGAGAGAGGCCGAACTGGAATTTACGGGCGGCACAATCGAGGCGTTCGGTGTGAAAATCATGGATATGCCCCCGGACTACTTGGGCGACGGCGCGCTGACCGCCGAAATCCATGACGACTATGTTTATTGCCCGTCGCTAAACGGCGAGCCCTTTGTGCTGACGCGCGACGGCGGGGCGGCGATCGACGGGAACACGCTCGTGGGCGTGCGGGGCTATGACTTTGACGACGAGACCGGCGAATATGTGGCCGCGTGGGTCAAGAAGGGCGAAACGTTGGAAAAGACGGATTTAGACTTCTATGCGGTCTATGCCGACGGGCGCGCGATCAACATTTATGGCTCTTCTTATGACGGCGAGGTTCTCTCGGTCAATTCCATCGATACGTCGAGCGTAGGCGTGAAATGGACGGAGGTTACCTTTGTCTTGGACGGCGAAACGGAGGCGCAAGCCTGTGTCGTGCAGGTGTCGGTTTGGGATGACGCGACAAGTCGGTTCGGTTGGATCAATCTGCCCGGCAGCGCGGAGGTCGGCATGACGCCGACGGAATGGATCAACGGCGGTAACTTCCAGTGGATTCCGGCGCCCGGCAGCTTCGAGTTCGTGTCTATAACCCCCGATATGATTTCCGGCTTCGATTCGTCCCAAGAGGGCTTTATCACGGTGACGTTTACCTACGGGGGTGTGTCCGAGCGACTGACGGTGGGCGTGTACGACGCGGCAAATCCCGGCGTCGCCGAGTTCTGGGGCGTCGGGGACGGGGGCGAGGAGTATTATTCTTATGCAATCGCGGAAGTCGGTACGGAATTGACGAAGATAAGCGGAGATTTGGAGTTCTATCTCTATAACGGATCCGTCATTTCGCCGGCTTTCGACGCCCCCGACTTGATATGGAACGACGGATATAACAAGGATAAGCCCGGCATACAGGCCGTATCGGGAACATACCGGGGGTATTCGTTTGCGCTGGCGGTCTTTTTGACCACCGACGAAACCGGCGATCCGGCCGGCTGGCTGCCCGGGGGAATCGATTCCGACCACACGTGGTTCTTGGACGGCGTGAATCTGTTCTTCATCGTCGCGGACGGGAACGGCAGCTATACTCTGCCGGAATACTTCGTGGAATACGCCACGTATACCGGCGATCCCGTCGAATTGCCGCTGCCCGTCAGCCCGATTATTTTCGGCGTGAACGACGCGGAGGAAGTGTATCGACAAATGGGGAAAATATTGGATTACGGCGCGCAATACGACGGTATCTATTCCTTCCAAATCCCCTTGACCGCCGACACGTATTCGTTCGGCGTGACCGCGTACGCCATAGTCCTGACGCAGGAAGCGTTGGACGCGGTTCTGCTCTTGATCGATTGAGAGAGGGGGGGGGCGAAGCGAGCGGACGAGGGAGCAATAAGGACAGAGAAGGAGCGGCCACCCCGTCCGCTGCGCGGCCACCCCGTCCGCTGCGCGGCCACCCCTCGAAGAGGGGAATTTTTCAGCGGTCGGGGATTTCTCGACTACGCTCGAAATGACAAAGGGCGGCGCGAAAGGACGAAGGAGCGAGGCTTAGCGAAGCTATCGAAAGTTTTTTGAAAGGGGCGCGGGGGAAACTTTGTTACAACAAAGTTTCCCCCGCGTAATTTCACGGACTTTTCTTTACGACAAAAAAACAAAAAACGCAAACAAAAACAAAAATAGAAACGGAAACGGAAAGGGAAAAACAAATGGCGGTGCAGTTTAACAACGATTGGGACGAGGTTATCGGCGGGGAGTTTGAGAAGCCGTATTATTTGGCTTTGCGGGAATTTTTAAAGGCCGAGTACGGAACGTATACGGTTTACCCGCCGATGAACGATATATTCAACGCATTCCGCGCCACGCCGTACGCGGACGTGAAGGCCGTCATTTTGGGGCAAGACCCCTACCACAATCCGGGACAGGCGCACGGCATGTGCTTTTCGGTGCGGAAGGGCGTGCCGCCGCCGCCCTCCTTGCTGAATATCTATAAGGAAATCGACGCCGAGTTTCCCGGCGCGGCCAAATGCGATCCCGCGGACGGATGCCTTGAGGACTGGGCGCGGCAGGGCGTGCTGCTGCTCAACACCGTGCTGACCGTGCGCGCCAACGCGCCGATGAGTCACCGCGGGCAAGGCTGGGAGAGGTTTACCGACGCCGTTATCCAAAAACTGAACGAACGCGAAAAGCCCGTTGTGTTTCTGCTGTGGGGCAGTCCCGCGCGCGCCAAGGCCGGGCTTATAACCGGGGAGCGGCATTTTATTTTACAAGCCGCGCACCCCAGCCCCTTGTCGGCTATGTCGGGCTTTTTCCACTGCGGGCACTTTAAGAGGGCGAATCAAATTATCGCGGAGCATGCTTTAGGCGAGCCGGTCGATTGGCTGAAGCGCGGGTAAGGACACAAAATCATGACCGGCCGCTTCAGGACGCGAAAACGCCGGAAAAAACGCTTGACACGGTATATTTTTTGTGATAACCTTTTGGGGCTCAAACAGCAATAAGGAGCATGTTGCGCGGGCTTCGGCGCGTCTGTTCTTTCACGGTACTTTTGTGACAAAGGAGATCATGTATATAAAAATGACAAGAAAGCTTTTTAAGTTGCTTTTGCCGGCGGCGTCCTTGCTTGCCGTTTTTATAGCGGCGGCGTTTGCTTCAACGCCGAGGAACGCTAAAGCGGATACGGCAAAGCCCGTGCTCATATTTTTAGGCGATTCTATAACCGCCGGTTACGGAACGACGGATTCGGCTAGCGGCAAACCCGATTACGCTACGGCAGCCGATCCCAACAAGACTACTACGGTTGCAGCGCCTCACGGGTATGCCGAGCTTACTGCGGCGGCGGGCGGCTACGCGCTTAAGAACTATGCCGTTGACGGCTGGCAAACCACCCATGTATTGGGCTTGCTGAACGGGGAGGGCGCGGTGAACGACGCGGTTCGCGCCGATATAGCAAGCGCGGCGGTTATTCATTTTTCGATAGGCGGCAACGACATGCAAGGGCAAGGCAGCGTTACGGCGGAGGTTATCGTCGAATTGCTTACGCAGGCGTATAATCCGAGTTCCCCTACGCCCAAGGCCGACGCTATGCGCCAGAGTATGTATGCTAACTTTACAGCTATTTATGAAAGGCTGCGCGGGATAAATCCCGGCGCGGATATTATCGCTTTAAGGAATTACGCGCCTCTTTACAGCGTTGCGGGAAACAACGCGCTCGGGGGAAATTTCGGATCGGTTACGGGCAACCAGCTTTATTCGGTAGCCAAACCGTTTATCGAAAGCTTTAACGTTATGGTAGACGGATATATAGCGGGACACCCCGGCTCGTTTACGTTTATGAATATTTCAGCCGTTTGGGACGAAAACGAGGTATATTTTAATTCAAGTGATTTAACGCATCCGTCCGACGCCGGCCACGCGGCATTGGCGCTGTTACTGCAAAAAACGATTTTGAAAAACGAAAACGCCGCTCTTGAAAGCGGCAACGCGCGGTTAACCGGGGAGAAGCAAACTTTTTCGGATGAGAACGAAGCCTTGAAAGCGGATAAGTCGCGCTTGACGGGGGAGAACCAGACTCTTTCGGACGAGAACGAAGTCTTGAAAGCGGATAAGTCGCGCTTAACCGAGGAAAACAAATCGCTTAAGGACGGCGGCGGCAACAATAACGGCGGGCTGATAGCCGCGGTAGTTGTTTTGGGCGCGTTATTTGCCGTTTCCGCCGTCGGCGCGGCAGTATTTTTTATTAAGGGTAAAAAAGCTTAATGCCGGTTTTATCCTCAAAAATCCCTTTAAAATATTTTATAGGCACAGTCGCCTTTTATGCGAAAAGCGCAAAAAGCAGCGCAAATCGTTTTACAAACGGCCGATTTTTTGCTATACTGTTCCGGCGTCAAATTTGAGGGCGCAAAATTCCTTGCTTTTCGGGCGGTACTGTGAAAAGGATCGTCAAACCGAAAGGCCGTAGACCAAAAGGAGGTTCTATGAACAAGTACGAAGCGCTGTATATCTTGCGCTCGGATTTGGCGGAGGATGCGATTGAAGCGCAGACCGCTAAATACGCCAAGGCCGTCGCCGACTACAAGGGCGAGGTCGAGAAAATCGACAAATGGGGAGTCAAAAGACTGGCTTACCCGATCAACTTCAAGACCGAGGGCTTTTACGTTTTGATGACGTTCACCGCGCCGGGCAATTTTAACGTCGAATTGGAACGGCAAATGAAAATCGCCGACGAGGTTATACGTTATATCGTCATTCGCAAAGACGGCGCGGACGTAAAAGCGGGCGCGGCGAAACCGGAAGCGCGGCCGACGGCGAAACCGGCGGCGAAGATTGAAACGGAACCGACGGCGAAACCGGCGGTGACGATTGAAACGGAGCCGACAGAGCAGCCGACGGCGAAGATTGAAACGGAACCGGCGGAGCAACCGTTGGCGGAAGCGGCGGCGAAGATTGAAACGGAACCGGCGGAGCAACCGTTGGCGGAAGCGGCGGCGAAGATTGAAACGGAACCGGCGGAGCAACCGTTGGCGGAAGCGGCGGCGAAGATTGAAACGGAACCGGCGGAGCA
>BNZQ01000084.1 GCA_026001225.1 Clostridia bacterium | reverse complement strand
GGCGGCTGGCCCGGCCCCCGCCCCGCGAGCGAGCCCGAAACCCGCGCCTTACTGGATTTCACCCTGAAAATAAAGCCCCGCGTCACAATCAGCTATCATTGCAAGGGCCGTGAAATCTATTGGCGGTTTCATCAAGCCGGACCCGCTCTGTCCCGCGACCGCCGTATCGCGCAAAAGCTCGCGGCCGCCACGGGCTGCCGCCTGATTTCCGACGAGCGCGGCAGCGCGGGCGGCTACAAGGACTGGTGTATCGAAACCTTGCAAATCCCCGCCTTTACGATTGAAATCGTATCCGACGCTTACGTCCACCCCGCGCCGTATTCGGTTTTATCGGAAGAATTGCGGCGAAACAAGGCGATTCCAAAAATATTGTCGGATTATCTTGCTTGAATTCTCGGAAAGCCCTTTTTTCAAAAAGGGCTTTCCGAGCCTTTTCCAAAAACCTTTATCTATATAAACAGCGTAAAAGCAGCTTTCTTTGAATCGGGGAAACCCCGATTCAAAGCCCGCAAACAGCCGAAAACGATGAGCTTTCGGCGTCGAAAAAGGGTGACTTTGACCGAAGAAAAAGTCACGGCTTTTTCTTCGGTCTAAAAAATTAGCGTACGCTAACCGCTTGCCAAAATGTCTTTCTTGTGGTATACTGTCGCCGTTATGGTCAAAATCTACAAAATAGACGGCCTTGACTGCGCGAACTGCGCGGCCAAGATCGAACAAGCAATCAACAAACTTTCGGAGGTCGAGCGCGCCGAGCTGAATTTCGCGGCGGGGAAGCTCACGGTGACTTACGCCGACGGCGCGGACGTGAAGCGCGCTTTTTTAAAGCTGGTCAAAACCGCCGACTCGATCGAAGACGGCGTGACGGTTTCGGACGCGCAGGCCGCCGAGGAGCACGGCCGCGCGACCCGCAAGCTGATATTCAACGTCGGCAATCTCGTCAAATTGTCGGGCGTCGTTCTCTTTATCGCGGCGGTGATCCTGCAATTCACCGCGCCGGGCGGGCACGGCCACGACGGAATCGGCTACGCTTGGAATCTGTGGGCGGGCATGGACGAGCCGCGCGAGGTCGTTTACACCCTGTTGTATTACGCCGCGTTTTTTCTGGGCGGTTATGAAATCCTGTACGTCTGCGGCAAGCGCATTCTGTCCGGCCGTTTTTTGGACGAGAATTTTTTAATGACGCTGGTCGGGATCGGCTCGCTGATCATGGGCGAGAATTTGGAAGCGGTCGCGATTCTGATTTTCTATCAAACGGGCGAGCTGTGCCAAAGAATCGCGGTGGAAAAGAGCCGTTCGAGCATTGCGAACCTCGCGGAACTCGGCGTGAAATCGGTCAATAAATACGTCGCGGACGGGCGGATCGAGCAGGTTTCGCCGGAGCGCGTGGACGTGGGCGACCGCCTGTTGGTCAAGGCGGGCGAAAAGGTCGCCCTTGACGGCGTGGCCTTGAACGCGGCCGTCTTGGACACGTCGGCGATCACGGGCGAAAGCGTCCCCGTCGAGGTCGGCGCGGGCGATTCGGTCTATTCGGGCAGTCTCAATGTGCGCGACGTTTTCACGGAGCGCGTGCGCAAAAAATACGACGAAAGCACGATCGCGCGCATCGTGTCCATGGTGGAGAACGCCTCGGCCAAAAAAGCCAAAAGCGAGCAGTTCATCACGCGGTTTTCCCGCGTCTACACGCCCGCCGTGGTCGCGCTCGCCTTTTTAATCGCGATTCCGTTCCCCTTGATTTTCGGGCTTGACCTGCAGCAATGGATTCACACGGGCATGATCTTTCTGATCGTGTCCTGCCCTTGCGCCCTCGTGCTGAGTATTCCTATGTCCTTCTTCGGCGGCGTGGGCGCGGCGAGCCGCCGGGGGATTCTGTTCAAAGGCGGCAATTATCTTGAAGCCATGACCGCCTTGGACACGGTTGTCTTTGACAAAACGGGCACCCTGACGCGCGGCGTGTTCGAGGTCGCCGCCCTGCTCCCCGCGCCGGGCGTGTCCGAGGACGTTCTGTTAGAGGAAGCGGCGTGGGCGGAGAGCCAATCCACGCATCCGATCGCGCGCGGCGTGCTGGAACGGTACGGCCGCCCGGTCGACCACGCGCGGATTTCGGATTACAAGGAGTACGGCGGCCACGGCGTTTCGGCGGTCATTCGGGGAAAGCGCGTCCTATCGGGCAACCTCGCCCTCATGCGGGAGCATCAAATCGAGGGCGTTACCGAGTCCGCGCTGTCCGGCACGCACGTCTATACGGCCGCCGACGGCAAATTTCTCGGCTGTTTGGTTCTGTCCGACGCGGTAAAGCCCGACGCGGCCGCCGCGATCGCGGATTTGAAAACGCTCGGCATCAAACGCACGGTCATGCTGACCGGCGACAAGCGCGCGGCGGCGGAAGCGGTCGCGCAAGCCGTCGGCATCGACGAGGTTCATTGCGAATTAACGCCCGAACGGAAGCTGGAAATTTTGGATTCCTTAATCGCGGAAAAGCGCGGCAAGGGCAAAACGGCTTTCGTGGGCGAGGGGATCAACGACGTGCCCGCCTTGGCGCGCGCCGACGTGGGCATTTCGATGGGCGCCTTGGGCAGCGACGCGGCGATGGAAGCCGCCAACGTCGTCCTCATGACCGACGAGCCGGCCAAGCTCCCCCTCGCCGTCCGCCTCGCGCGCAAGACCCGTCAAATCGTGGCCGTCAATATCGTTTTCTCTCTATTCGTGAAAGCGGTCATCATGGTTCTGTCCTTCGTCCTGCAAGCCCTGAACGCCGTTCCCCCGAACTTCATCCTGATCGCGGAGTTCGCCGACGTGGGCGTCGCCCTGATCGCGATCCTCTACGCGATGACGATTTTGCGCTACAACCCCGTCGCGAAGAGGCCGGCGCGTGCCCATGCGCATACGCACGGTTAATTTTGCGAGAAAACTTTTTTGCAAAAAGGGTTTTCCGCAAGCATTATTTCCCGTTCTTACTCTGAAAATTCCAGTGATCCCTGCACATCTCGTCCAAGGTTTTTTCGGCTTTCCACTTCAATTCCCGCGCGGCCTTGTCGGGGCTTGCCCAGCACGCGGCGATATCTCCCGCGCGGCGCGGCGCGATTTTAAAGGGCAATTTCTGGCCGCAGGCTTTTTCGAACGCCTTGATGATTTCCAGCACGCTGACGCCCTTTCCGGTGCCCAAATTGTAAACCGCCAAGCCTTTTTTCAATTCGCGCAGGGCGGCGATATGTCCTTTGGCCAAATCGACGACGTGGATATAATCGCGCACGCCGGTGCCGTCGGGCGTCGGGTAATCGTCTCCGAACACGTTGACGCACGGCAGCTCCCCCGCCGCCACCTTGGCCACATAGGGCATCAGGTTGTTGGGGATCCCCTGCGGGTCCTCGCCGATCAAGCCGCTCTCGTGCGCTCCCACCGGATTGAAGTACCGCAAGATGACGATATTCCATTCGGGATCGCTTTTCGCCGTATCGCGCAAAATATCCTCGATCATCAGCTTCGTCGCGCCGTAGGGATTGGTCGTTCCTCCGATCGGGCTGTCCTCGGTCAGCGGCAGTTTTTCCGCTCCGCCGTATACGGTCGCCGAGCTGGAAAAGATAAATTTCTTGACGTTACGCGCTTTCATTTCCTTCAGCACGTTCAGCGCGGAGAATAAATTGTTTTCGTAATATTCGAGCGGTTTAGCCACGCTCTCGCCCACGGCCTTAAAGCCCGCGAAATGAATACAGGCGTCGATTTTGTACCCGTCAAACAATTTCTTGACAAACGCGCGGTCTTTCAGATCGCCGCGAACCGACGCGGGCCGGATTCCCGCGATCTTTTCGATCCGGTCTAACGCTTCCGGTTTGCTGTTGGAAAAGTCGTCGCACACGATCGGAGCGTACCCCGCCGCGATCAATTCCACGGCGGCGTGGCTGCCGATATACCCCGCTCCGCCCGTGATAAGAATGTTTTTCATTGTATAACACCGCCTTTTTTATTTATATAGCAAAAGTTTTTAAAAGGGGTGTGGGGAAAACTTTTTGCAAAAAGTTTCCCCCGTGCCCCTTTCAAAAAATTTAAGCTATTTAAAAAATCCACTTTTTTCGCTCTAAAAATTTTCTTCTCCGGATCATTCCTTTCCCTTTCGCGGCGTGTTCCTGTTCCAGCGCGTTAAAGAGCACGCAGGTCAAAAAGACGGCGTAGGGGCAGAAGGTCGCCATTTCGACCATGCCGTAGATTTCGAACAGCAGCATCAGGATCGCGAAGAAAATCAATTTCGGCTCGTAAGCGTCGTACAATAAGCGGTACCGGCTGCCGAACAAGTACAGGCACGCCCCTACTCCGACGATCCCGCCGCTGGCCATAAACTGCAAAATCGTGTTATGTACGGGATACAGCGGGCCCATAGGAATGAGCTGCGTGGGATAGGCGAAGCCCGCGCCGAAAATCGGCCGGCCCTTAAACACCTCCCACGCCTCCTTGTAAAGCTCGGTCCGGCCGTTCTCTTTCAATCCCATTTCTTTCAAAAGCGCAAAGACGGAGGCGACCTCGTCGATAAAAATCAGCGAGGCAGCCAATGAAACAGCCGTGCAAATCAGCAAAATAGCGGCGCGCCGTCCCCGTTCCCCCCGCGCGCTCCGGCACAGATAAAACCCGACGATAAAGGGCAGCGCGGCGGCCAGTAAAAAGATACACCCGCGCGACTCCGTAAACAGGAGGGCGACGATAAAGACAAACGCGGCGACGGCGTAGTATACGTCGGCCTTGCCCTTGGTCAGAGACAGATAGAACGAAGCGACGATGGCCATCGTAAAGACCGTCGCCATGTTGTTGGACATGCCCCACCCGAGGTGGATCGCCTTATACTGCCCGTGCGCGTCCACGCCCGCGTAATAGAGCAGCATTTCCAGCAGGATCACCGCGCCCGCCGTCAAAATCGTTTTCGCGACGTATTCGAGCGTGAGACGGGCCGTGTTGAACAACAGGATCGTGACGAACGGATACAGCAGCCCCAAATAGAGGATCATAAGGAAGTTGACGCCCTCGAAATACCACGGGGAAAGCAGCCCCGCGAAAAACATAGCCGCGCCGAACACGACCGTCGGCCAAAACAAACGGCTTTTTTGAAAGGCGGGCTTGCGCTTGACGAAATAATAGACGAATCCGGCGACGATCAGCGTCAGCCACACGGCGAGCGGTATGTACGGCCCGAACCCGCCCAGCTTGAAGTTACCGGGCAGCATATACGATAGCACGGCGACGATCGGCACGGCCGGTAAAATCGTTTCGCAAAAAAAGAGCAGGTAAATCAGAATCACGGCAAAGACCGAAACGGCGATATGTACCGCGTACGTCCAATACGCGCCCGTCTGCCACGAAAGAACGGCTACGGCCGCGCAAAACGGAAAAAACCAATCTCCGAACAGAAACCGGTCGAACTTGTTTTTCAAAGCTTTTATCTGCGGAAAACCCTTTTTATAAAAAGGGTTTTCCGCGCCTTTCCCAAAAATTTTCATCTATTCCTTTTAAAAAACTTCCATCTATTCCTTTAAAATTCCCCTCCCTCGGAGGGGTGCCGCCGTCGGGCGGCGGGACGGTTGTTCCGTCCCCCTCTCTTAAAATATATGTATCACAAAGTAATTCAAAAACGTGAACACGGACAAAGCGGCCATATACAGCGCGAACCACCTGTAATTGTTTTTGGAAACGACCTTCAGCATCAGCTTCAAGGCCAAAAAGCCCGAAACCGCCGCCGCGGCCATGCCCGCCGCGATCGCGGTCAGCCCGA
>BNZQ01000083.1 GCA_026001225.1 Clostridia bacterium | reverse complement strand
TATTGCATTACCCCTCGTTCGATATCAAATGTCCGCCTCCGGCGGCCGCTTGCATCGAACTTCGGGCAATTAAATAACGGGCCGTTCGCTTACGCGAACCCCGAACGGCTTATCGCCGTTCGCCGCGTCTGTCGGCGCGGGACACATATATTGCATTACCTCTCGTTCGATATCAAATGTCCGCCTCCGGCGGCCGCTTGCATCGAACTTCGGGCAATTAAATAACGGGCCGTTCGCTTACGCGAACCCCGAACGGCTTATCGCCGTTCGCCGCGTCTGTCGGTGCGGGACACATATATTGCATTACCCCTCGTTCGATATCAAATGTCCGCCTCCGGCGGCCGCTTGCATCGAACTTCGGGCAATTAAATAACGGGCCGTTCGCTTACGCGAACCCCGAACGGCTTATCGCCGTTGATCATCCTTATTCCCTAAATAAATGGATTATTCGCAAATCGAACGAAATATAGTAAGCGTAAAGGAACGCGCGGCCAAGGCGGCCGGCGGCAGAGAGGTAATGATCGTCGCCGCTACTAAAACCGTGTCCGCCGACGTTGTGCGCCGGTTGCCCGCGCTCGGAATCGATACCGCGGGCGAGAATCGGGTGCAGGAGTTTTTGGAGAAATACGACATATTAAAGAATGATGCGGATAAAAATGAAAATACACTTAACGGCGCGGACGCGCCGCAGTCGGGCAACGGTCGGCAATCCGTCGAAAGGAGTGCAGAAATCCCTACACGACTAAATTTTCATTTTATAGGGCGATTGCAGACAAACAAGGTCAAATATATCGCGGACAAGGTATCCTTGATCCATTCGGTGGACAGGCCGGAGCTTGCGGCCGAGATCAGCCGCGTATGCCGCGTAAGGAATATACCGAACATGGATATCCTGATCGAGGTGAACGCGGGCGGCGAGGAGAACAAGGGCGGGATCGCGCCCGATCGATTGCTTGCTTTCGCCTGCGAAACCGCCGAAAAACATCCGAATTTGATCGTGCGCGGCATGATGCCGGTACTGCCGATCGGCGCGGACGAGAAATTGTACTTGCAAATGACCGCGTTGTATGATATATTTAAACGGGAATGTCCGACGGGCCGGTGGCTTTCGATGGGCATGTCGAACGATTTTGAGCGGGCTGTACGGTGCGGCGCGAACATGGTGCGGATCGGTTCTGCGATCTTTGGCGGACGACAGGCCTAGGCGGGAGAAAGCATAAAGTGAAAACGAACAAAGCGAGGATAAACGGAAATGAACAATTGGTACAGAAATGACAACGGAAATTTGGGAAGCTCGCAGCGCCCGCTGTTTGAAAAAGCGCCCGTCGCCGCGAACGTCAATTGCCCGCGTTCGTATTCCAACGTCATCGTCTATCAGCCGCAGACTCTTGAAGACGTGCAGCCGCTGATCGACTTTTTAAAGCGCAGGGAGCCGGCGATCGTCAATTTGGACGCCGTGCCGGAAGCGGCCGCGCAACGGATTTTGGACTTTACGAGCGGCGCGGTCTACGCCCTGTCGGGCAGCGTGCATCGGATTTCGGGCAATATCTTTTTGCTGACGCCGGAGGGCGTGGAGATCAGCATACCCTATCAGAATTAAACAATGCACAAAGGGACAAGTGACAAATAGAGGATAGTGGGCGGCTGACAGTCAGAGGATAAGACCGATAACTGACCACTAATCACTAACCACTAGCCACTAATTGTGGATTAAAAAAATGGATTCTAAAAAAACAAAGACGTTTATCTTGAAATTTCCGATCTTCGACGCGATTATTCTCGCGCTTACGTTGGCGATCGATCTTTTGAGCAAGCACTTTATCGCAAAATACAATACGAATTCACCCGTTCTGGGCGAGCTTGTGCGGTTCGACTATGTGAAAAACACCGGCGCGGCGTTCAGTTTTTTGGGCGATAAGGCTTGGGCGCCGACCTTTTTTATCGTGCTGGCCGCGCTTATCATTCCGGCGATCGGGGCGTTCCTGTACTTTTCGCGTAAAAACGGCATCGTGTGCCGTTTGGCCTTAACGTTGATCATCTCGGGCGCGCTGGGGAATTGGCTGGACAGAGTGTTTCTCGGCTATGTCCGCGATTTTATCGCCGTATCCTTTTTCCCGCCCATATTCAACGGCGCGGATTCATGGCTGACGATCGGCATCGTCTTGTTTTTGATCTATTATATTTTTCTCTATAAAGATCCCAAAAAATCCGCGAAATAAGGGCGGATACACGTCGCAATGCGCCTTGTCTTGCTCGTGTCTGTACCCTTCGTTTGCGGGTTTTAAATACATGCGCCGTAAATTACGGATTTTATAAATACATGCGAGGGAAAAGCAGTCATGGACTATATCGTCGATTCCGAACATCAAAACAACCGTCTCGACGTTTTTGCCGCCTCGGCGACCGGCCTCACGCGTTCGCATGTCAAGACCCTGATTGAGAGCGGCGCGATAACCTTGAACGGCAAAACCGTCAAATGCGGCGCGGCCTTGAAAGAGGGCGACGTTGTGCGCGCCGAAATCCCCGCCGAGCCCGCGCCGTCCGCATTGAAGCCCGAGGATATTCCCTTTAAAATCGTGTACGAGGACGGCGATTTGGCGGTGATCGACAAGCCGCGCGGGCTGACCGTGCATCCGGCGGGCGGCAGGAATACGGGGACGTTGGTCAACGCCCTGCTGTACCGCCTGAACGCTTTGAGCGGGATCAACGGCGAAATCCGCCCCGGCATCGTCCATCGGTTGGATAAGATGACGAGCGGCCTGATGGTCGTCGCCAAAACCGATGCCGCGCATCTTTCGCTGTCCCGTCAGATCGCCGCGAAATCCGCCGAGCGCGTCTATCGGGGGATCGTGGAAGGTGTGCCGAAGGAGGATGCCGGCACGGTGGATCAACCACTTGGGCGTGACGAGAGAGACCGCAAAAAGATAGCGGTACGGTACGACGGGCGGCGGGCCGTGACGCATTGGCGCGTGTTGAAGCGTTTCAAACAAAATGCCCTTGTCGAATTCAGGCTGGAGACCGGCCGGACGCATCAAATCCGCGTGCATAGCAGGTTTTTGGGCTACCCGATCACGGGCGACAAGGAATACGGCTTTAAAAAGCAACGGTTTAGTCTGCCGGGCCAAATGTTGCACGCCGTGCGTTTATCCTTCGATCATCCGGCGACGGGGAAGCGGATGACGTTCGAATCCGGTCTGCCGGAGGATTTTTTGGCCGTGCTGAAAAAATTATAAGAGAACGGAATTGGTTTGACTTTTTTCGCGATTTAATATATCCTATAAGCATGTGGAAAGAAAAAGACTTTCTGGGATTGAAAGACGTTCCGTTCGCCGTGATCGAAAATATTCTCGACAGCGCGGCGGAGATGAAGCGGGCGTTTTTAGCGTCCGAAAGGAAAACGTCCTGCGCGGGAAAGGCCGTCGTCACGTTGTTCTACGAAAACAGTACACGCACGCGCGCCTCGTTCGAACTGGCCGCCAAAGCTCTGTCGGCCAACGCGATGAATCTCGCTGTCGCCACAAGCAGCGTCGCTAAGGGCGAAAGCCTGATCGACAACGGCAAGACATTGGACGCTCTGCAAGCCCGTATCGTCGTGATCCGCCACTCGGTCGCGGGCGCGCCGCATTTGCTGGCTAAGAATATGGCCGCGGGCGTGATCAACGCGGGCGACGGCATGAACGAACACCCCACGCAAGCACTGCTGGACATGTTCACGATTCGCGAAAAATTCGGCGGTTTCAAGGGCTTAAAGGTTTTGATCGCGGGGGATATCAAGCACTCGCGCGTCGCGAGAAGCAATATTTACGGATTACGGGCGGCGGGGGCGGAAATTACGGTTTGCGCGCCCGCCACGCTGATGCCCGCCGGAATCGAACGCTTCGGTGTCCGCGTCGTCAGAACCTTGCGGGAAGGCGCGGCCGGCGCGGACGTTTTGATGGCGCTGCGCCTGCAACTCGAACGTCAAAAGAGCGGCATGTTCCCCTCGGCCGCGGAATACAATCGGTTTTACAACCTAAACGGGGAGATCGCGGCGCTGGCCAAGTCCGGGGCGATCGTCATGCACCCCGGGCCGATCAACCGAGGCTTGGAGATTTCCGGCGCGCTCGCCGACGGAAACAGTTCCGTCATAACCGGACAAGTGACGAACGGCGTGGCGGTGAGGATGGCGTTGCTTGAGATGTTGCTTGCAAAGTAAAGCACTGAAAGTGAAAGCCAAGTAAAAAGTAAAAGGTAAAAAGTTCTGTCGGGTAGAAATCGCCCGAGCGAGCGCGAAAGCCGTTTTTGTAAAGGCTCTCGCGTAAAAGAGGAAATATGATCCGTAAATTACTGATACAAAACGGGACGATTTTATTGAAGAACAAACTCGTCCCCGCCGATGTGCTGATAGCGGACGGAAAGATCGTCCGCATCGCGCCCGGTTTAAAGCCCGACCGCGCGACCGAAACGATCGACGCGAAGAATCTCGTCGTACTGCCGGGCTTTATCGACTTGCATTGCCACTTGCGCGACCCCGGACAAACGCACAAGGAGAATATCGCGAGCGGCGGGCTATCGGCCGCGGCGGGGGGGTTCACGTCGATTTGCTGTATGCCGAACACCGAGCCTTGTGTAGACTGCGCGCCTATGGTATCCTATATCGTTCAAAAAGCCCGTGAGGAATCGCCCGTTCGCGTCTATCCGATCGGCGCGATCACCAAAGGGCGCAAGGGCGGGGAATTGGCCGAACTGGGGCTGATGCGCGAGGCGGGGGCGGTCGCGGCTTCGGACGACGGCTGTTCGGTCATGAACGCGGGGCTTATGCGAACCGCGTTGGAATACGCCGCGAGCGCGGGGCTGTTCCTGATCTCGCATTGCGAGGATAAAAATCTGGCGGGGGACGGCGCGGTAAACGAGGGATACAATGCGTCGGTCGCGGGCTTGAAACCGATCCCGCGCGCGGCGGAGGAGGTCATGGTCGCCCGTGAGATTTTGCTTGCCGAAACGTTAAACACGCGCGTTCATATCGCGCATGTTTCCACAAAAGGGAGCGTACAGCTGCTGCGCGAGGCAAAGCGGCGCGGCGTGCGGGTGACCGCCGAAACCTGCCCGCATTATTTTGCCTTGACCGACGACATGATTTTGACCTACGACACCGATTATAAGATCAATCCGCCGTTGCGCGAGGAAGCCGATCGGCAAGCCGTCATCGCGGGCCTTGCCGACGGTACGATCGACGCGATCGCGACCGACCACGCGCCTCATGATCCCGACGCCAAACGCGTGGAGTTCGATACGGCGGCGTTCGGCACGGTGGGCTTCGAGACCGCTTTCGCGGCGGGCTATACCTATCTTGTGAAAAGCGGACTGATGACGTTAGGCAGACTTTCCGAATTGATGAGCGCGCGCCCCGCCGCGATTTTGGGCTTTGAGAAGACGGGGGCGGTCAAGGCGGGCTTTGCGGCCGATCTCGCGCTGGTCAATTTGAACGCATTTTGGAACGTCGAGCCCGCCCGCCTTTTGTCCAAAAGCAAAAATACCGTGTTCAAGGGCATGGAACTGACCGGCAAGGTAAAATATACCGTTGTCGGCGGCTTGGTCGCATACGAAAACGTGAGATGAGAACGATAGAGCGCGGCGGAAAACGGGAGAAAAAAGGAAGATAAATGGATTACCTCTACGCGTTTCTAGCGCCCGTCGCGGTCGCCGGTCAATGGGTCTTTATGAAGCTGTACCAAAAGCGGTTCTCCGAAAGGTGGACGCCGCGATTCTTGTTTCAAATCGGTTTCGGCATCGTCGCCGCGCTCTTTTTCTTGTGCTTGAACGGTCTTTCCCTCC
>BNZQ01000082.1 GCA_026001225.1 Clostridia bacterium | reverse complement strand
ATGCAAAGCCTGCCCGAAGCATTTCGGTCGGCGTATATCAACGCTTTCACGACGTTGGCGGTGATGGAGACCGATTTCGAGGCGCGCCTGCTGTCGGTCTTTAAGGATTTTTTAAAACTCGCGGCGCCCCTGTCCGACAAGCTGACCAACCGGAACGCGCTCGCGGCGGCGTTGAGCTTTCAGTACGGCGAGCTTAAAATTTTCCGCGACAAGCCCGTCCTGTGCGAGATTTACGGGATCAAACAGACGACGCTGCGGACGTATTTAAAGCTGTTGGGACTGAAATAAATGAAAGATGAAAACGGAAAACTGAAAATTGCGGTCGAATAACCGTAAAGACGGCTTTGTCGGCGGGCAAGAAACTTATAGCATAATAAAGTTACTTTTTCGACAGGTCGATCATTTTCAGTTTTCATCTTTCAATTTAAGTGATAGGAAAGGAACGCGTACAATGCAACTCATTGATTTTGATTCTATTTTCGCAACCTACCTGAACGGATGGTACAAGCGCCGGAAAGCGTCCGGCGCGGACTATGCCGCTCTCGAAGAGGAGGCCGGAGGCGTGTACGCCGAATGGGCCGACGTACCTTTAAAGGAAACCGGCGGATTGTCCGCGCGCCGCTATTTCGAGCAAATGACCGACCCGAAGGAGTTGGTCGCCCTGCTGATCAGATACACGGCGGCCGACCTGTCGCCGCCCGACCTTTTGGCCGAGCGGATCGCCGCCCTACCCGCGTGCGGCCGATATTTGTTTGAGATCGCCCGTATGGGCGAGAGCGCGGAATTGGCCTTGTTCGCGGTTAACCTCTTATCCGAGAGCGGATACGCGGGCCTGACCGAATTGCTGATAGATTGGCTGACGGGGGACAGGGGCGAGGAATACGCCGAGATCGCCGTGGAAAAGCTGATCGCGGATGCGGGACAAGCCGCCCCTCTGTTGCTGGCGCG
Source organism: Clostridia bacterium (assembly GCA_026001225.1). Lineage (GTDB taxonomy): Bacteria > Bacillota > Clostridia > Christensenellales > DUVY01 > BNZQ01. Next base: position 4,882 of record BNZQ01000082.1, on the reverse strand, counting down.
TTTGGACGCGGGGAATCTGTCCGAAACCATGGAAAAGAATATCGCCGATATTTTGGTGTACGCCGACAAGGACGAGCGTATTTTCAAGCTGCTGATGCGCCTGTTTCAAGCGGACAGCGACGACACCGCGTTGTACGCCTCGTATTTGGGCAAATACGGCGACGAACGCGCCCTGCCCGCTCTTGCGGCATACGGCAAACGCGCCGATATCAACTATATGCAGTTCGTCGAAACCCGCAACGCCGTAGAGGGTTTGGGCGGCTCGTTGGACAACCCGAAAAACTTTGAACACGACCCGTACTATCGGGCGATGAAGGAAATGGACGAATAAAGAACGGAAAGCTTCAACAAGTGAAAACTGAAAACTGAAAATTTCGATCGAAGACTCGTAAAAGAAAGGTTGTCGGTTGGTAAGGAGCTTGCAGCATAATAAAAGTTACTTCTTCGACAGGTCAATAATTTTCAGTTTTCACTTGTTTCATTTTCAGTTGATAAACGACAGGTCGATATTTCTCAGCTCTTAAAAAGGATAGCATCATGGAAACTTCAAAACGTGTCACACTGCAAGATGTCAAGTCCAACCCGCGCATAAAGTCGCTGATCAACGGCGCAAACAGGTACCTTGAGGTCAAGGGCTACACCGAGCACGGCCTGCGGCACGTGGGCTATGTCAGCAACACGACCCGCAACATTTTGGAGGAATTGGGGTACGACGAGCGCACCTGCGAATTGGGCGCGATCGCGGGCTGGATGCACGATATCGGCAACAGCGTCAACCGCCTCTATCACGGCATGACGGGGGCGACGCTGGCTTTCGACATTTTGGATCGGATGAAGATGGATCCCGACGAGATCAGCCTTATCATGCTGGCGATCGGAAACCACGAGGAGGATTATGGGCTACCGGTCAATCCGGTCTCGGCGGCCCTGATTTTGGCGGACAAGAGCGACGCGCACCGCACGCGCGTCCGCCGCGGCGAGTTCGATCCCGACGATATTCACGACCGCGTGAATTACGCTATCAAGAAAAATTTCGTCGTCGTGGACAAGGCGCGCAAGGCGATCAAGCTTGTTCTGTTCATGGATCACAGCTCCTCGCTTATGGAGTACTTTCAAATTTACATGCCGCGCATGGTTCTCAGTGAGCAGGCCGCGACCTTTTTAGGCTGTACCTACGAATTGGTGATCAACGATTTGGTGATTAACAGCCACCGCCTGCCGCAAAAGCCTTCGAAATTGACGCTGTCCGACAGCGAGAAAAACGTGTCGGAGGACTAAATGGAAATCTCAAATATTGACGTTTCATGAAGTCATGGACAGCTTCTCAACAGAAAGAATTTGTCTGTTCTTTATGTCGGTATGGGTACGTGTCTTATCATGCCCTTGATTGCCGTCTTGCTACTCGTTTTCGATATCGAGTGGGATAATGAGATGATTCTTGCTATGATACTCGGAAACATTTTTATGCTTTCATGCCTTGCCGTGTTTGTTTTTATATGGGTAAAAAATAACAAACTAAAAAGGAAAATCGTTTTATGGATGCAAGACGCGATTGAAACGGGGGGCTTATTCCTCAAAAATAGACGAAGTTAGATCTGTTGTTTGGCAACCGAAAGCTATAAAAATTCAAGTGAGATTCAAAATTGCCGGTCAGCAACACAAAAAAGAGAGTACGGCAAAGGTTCTTGGGGGTTGGAAAGGTTATCTCGGAGCATATAAGAAATATGCGGACGGGGAAATCCGCATATTGTATTCCCCGAAGTACGATGAGGGTTTAATCGTTAAAGACAACTTGAGGAATCCTAACGGATTCCTCGTTTGATCGCTCGCTTCGCGCTTCGGTTCCAACCAAACGCGAATTTCTATATTTTTATGCGCTCTTGAATGAGATTTCCCATTTTCACGCAACCGACGACGGTGTGTCCGGTCGAGGCGATGTCGCCCGTGCGGTACGCGGTTTCGGACAAGACCGCTTTGACCGCATTTTCAACGGCGTTCGCTTCTTTATCCAATTTCAGCGACAGCAACAGCATAGCGGCGGATAAAATCGTCGCGATCGGATTCGCCTTGTCCTGTCCGGCGATATCGGGCGCGCTGCCGTGGATCGGCTCGAACAGCCCCGGATTTTTTTCGCCGAGGGAGGACGACGCGAGCAAACCGATACTGCCCGTGACCATAGAGGCTTCGTCGCTCAAAATGTCGCCAAACATGTTGCTTGTGACGATCACGTCGAATTGCGCGGGATTTTTGACAAGCTGCATCGCCGCGTTGTCCACCAACATATCCTCTAAAACGACATCGGGATAGTCTGCCGCCATTTCGTGGACGGTCTTGCGCCACAAGCGGCTGCTTTCTAACACGTTCGCTTTGTCGATGCTCGTCAATTTTTTGCGCCGCGCGCGCGCCGTCTCGAAGCCGATTTTGCAAATCCGTTGGATTTCCATAACGTTATATTTCTCGGTATCCCACGCCTCCGCGCCGAATTTGCCCTCTTTCAGGCCGCGCTTTCCAAAGTACATGCCGCCTGTCAGCTCGCGCACGACAATTAAATCGATTCCTTTCTCGGCGATATCGGGGCGCAGGGGACAGGCCGCCGCCAACGATGGATAGAGGACGGCGGGCCGGATATTTGCGTACAGTCCGAGCGCGGCGCGTATTCCCAGCAAGCCCGCTTCGGGGCGCAAATGTCCGGGCAGCTTGTCCCATTTCGGGCCGCCGACCGCGCCGAGCAGTACCGCGTTGCTCCGTTTGCAGGCCGAAACGGTTTTCTTCGGCAGGGGAACGCCGGTCGCGTCGATCGCGCACCCGCCCATCAAAACGTGCTTAAAGCTGAATTTGTGTCCGAATTTCTTTCCGACTGCGGTCAGTACCTTCAAGGTTGCACTCACGACTTCCGGCCCGATCCCGTCGCCGTCGATCACGGCGATAGTATATTTTTCCATAATTACCTCCTAATTAGCATTAAGCTTTAATGAAATTCAGCAACCCGCCCGCGTTGATAATCTTTTGAATCGATTCGGGGAACGGCGCGGCGTGAAAAACCTTTCCGTTCGTTTCGTTTTTGATTGCTCCCGTCGCAAAATCGACCGAAACCCTGTCGCCCGCTTTGATATTTTTCACGGCGACGGGGCATTCTAAAATCGGCAAGCCGGTGTTGATCGCGTTGCGGTAGAAAATTCGGGCGAACGTATTCGCGATTACGCAGGAAACGCTGCTCGCTTTGATCGCGATCGGGGCGTGCTCGCGACTCGATCCGCAACCGAAATTGTCTTCGGCGACGAGAATATCGCCCGCCTTGACCCGTTGAATAAAATCCTTGTCGATATCCTCCATGCAGTGCGCCGCAAGCTCCGCGTGCGACGTGGTATTCAGATACCGCGCCGGTATGATTACGTCGGTGTCGACGTTAGAGCCGTATTTATGTACCGATCCGGTTATTTTCATTTTATCGTTTTACTCCTTATTTTCATTTAGCGAGAGAACTTTTTTATAAAAAAGTTTTCCCCGCAAAACCCTTTCCAAAAACTTTAACTTTTATAACTCGTCCGGCGAACCGATCCGGCCCAATACCGCGCTGGCCGCCGCGATATAGGGCGAGGCCAAATAGACCTCCGACTCGGGATGCCCCATGCGGCCGACAAAGTTGCGGTTGGTGGTGGCGACGGCGCGTTCGCCCGCCGCCAAAATACCCATATGCCCGCCGAGGCACGGCCCGCAGGTGGGGGTGGACACGATCGCGCCCGCGCGGATAAAGCTCTCGATCAAGCCCTCGTGCATCGCCTGCAGATAGATTTCGTTGGTTGCCGGAATGACGATCGTCCGAACGCCCTTGGCGACGCGACGCCCCTTTAAAATACCCGCCGCGATCCGCAAGTCCGTGATATGCCCGTTGGTACAGCTGCCGATGACGACCTGATCGATCGGCACGGTACCGACGTTATCGATCGTCCGCGTATTGCTCGGCAGGTGGGGGAAAGCCACGACGGGCCGTAGGGCGGACAAATCCACTTCCGTGACGCTTTCGTATTCGGCGTCCGCGTCGGCCTCATAGATTTTAGGCTCGCGTTTGAAGCGTCCTTTTATGTAGTCCGAAACCACCGTGTCGGCGGGCAGGATGCCGTTTTTCGCGCCCGCCTCGATCGCCATGTTGGCGATCGTGAAACGGTCGTCGATTCCGAGATATTTCAGCCCGTCACCGGCGAACTCCATGGATTTATACAGCGCGCCGTCCACGCCGATTCGGCCGATGATATACAGAATGATATCCTTGCCCGTGATATATTTCGCGGGCTTATTTCTGAGGACGAATTTCATCGCGGACGGCACCTTGAACCATGCCTCGCCGCGCGCAAAGCCCGCCGCGATATCGGTGCTGCCCATGCCGGTGGAGAACGCTCCCAACGCGCCGTAGGTGCATGTATGACTGTCCGCGCCGATCACGCAGTCGCCGGGGCCGACAAGCCCTTTTTCGGGCAACAGGGCGTGTTCGATCCCCATTTCGCCTACGTCGAAGAAGTTTTCGATTCCGTGCTTACTTGCAAAGGCGCGCACACATTTACATTGCTCGGCGGCTTTGATATCCTTGTTGGGCGTAAAGTGATCCATGACAAGGGCGATCGCCTTGTTATCCTTCACGGCGGGAATCCCCGCGCGTTCAAACTCCTTGACCGAAACCGGCGCGGTCACGTCGTTCGCCAATACCAAATCCACCTTGGCGGTGATCAACTGCCCGGCCTTCACCTCTTTCAATCCGGCGTGCGCCGCAAGGATTTTTTGCGTCATCGTCATTGCCATATCGGAAAACTCCTTTATACGATAATAGTATAGCACGGAATCCGGAAATAGGCAAATAAAAAGGGAGTGTCCGCTCCTTATTTGAAGG
>BNZQ01000081.1 GCA_026001225.1 Clostridia bacterium | reverse complement strand
AAGAGCGCGAGAGAACAATTTGTGCCACACAAACCGAGAAACCGAGAGTCGCGGACAAACGAAGTTTGTACAGGACCGAGGCGACGATGGTTTGAAATCGAAGATTCAAAATGTTCTCTCGCAGAAAATAAAAAAAGGAGTCAATCAAATCATGAAAAAAGAAACGGCATTGCGCGTCGGTTTCGTCGGCTGCGGCGGAATCGCCAACGGAAAACACCTGCCCGCGATCAAGGGCGTCGGCGGCGTGGAATTCGCGGCATTTTGCGACATCGTTCCCGAACGCGCCGAAAAAGCCAACAAGGAATACGCGGCCGGCAAGGCCAAGGTCTTTACCGATTACCGTGAGCTTGTCCGGGAAAATTTGGACATTGTGTACGTCTGCACGCCCAACAATTCGCACTGCGAGATCACGGTCGCGGCCCTTTTAGCGGGTAAACACGTCATGTGCGAAAAGCCCATGGCGATGAACTACGCCGAGGCGAAAAGGATGTTGGATGCCAAGAACAAGAGCGGCAAGCTTTTAACGATCGGTTATCAGAACCGGTACCGGCCCGACAGCCTGTACCTGAAAAAGGAATGCGAGGCGGGCGGTTTGGGCGATATTTACTTTGCCAAGGCTCACGCGTTGCGGCGGCGCGCCGTGCCCACGTGGGGCGTGTTTACCGACGAGGAAAAGCAGGGCGGCGGCCCCTTGATCGACATCGGCACGCACGCGCTCGACCTCGCGCTGTTCATGATGAACAACTACGAGCCGGCCTACGCCGTCGGCACGACCTACCATAAGCTCAACAAGCAGACCGAGACGGGTAACGCATGGGGCGATTGGGATCCCGATAAATTCACCGCCGAGGATTCGGCTTTCGGTTTCGTGGTCATGAAAAACGGCGCGACCGTGCAGGTCGAGGCGAGCTGGGCATTGAATATCGCCGATCCGCTGGAAGCCGCCGTCACCCTGTGCGGCACCAAAGCGGGCGCGGACATGCGGGAAGGCGTGGGTACGCTGCGGATCAACGGCGTCGCTCACAACACGCAATACGTCGTAAAACCCGCGTTCGACGCGGGCGGCGTGGCGTTCTACGACGGCAAATCGGCCAAGGACTCCGATATCGAGGCCGCCACGTTCCTAGACGCGGTGCGCGGCAAGGGCAAGCTCTATGTTCAGCCCGAACAGGCCGCCGCCGTCACACAGATTTTGGAAGGCATCTACGCTTCCGCGAAGTCGGGCAAACCGTTTGTGTTTTAATTGAGGTGTTTGGGAACCGTACGGGGGAAACCTTTTTATAAAAAGGTTTCCCCCGCGAACCCCCTTCTAAAAACTTTAACTTTAAAAAGGAGCCGACAAATATGAAATTAGCGATTTTCAATCCGATCCTCTACCATATGACGCTGGAAGAGAGTTTAAAATATATGGTTTCGTTGGGCGTCAAGGCGATGGAGCTTGGTTGCGGCGGGTATCCGGGCACGAAGCACGCCGACGTGAGCGAGCTGTACAAGGACGCCGACAAGCGCAAAAGGCTGCAAGACACGTTCGCCAAATATGGCGTGGAGATCGTCGCTCTGTCGGTGCACGGCAACCCCGTCCACCCCGACCGGAAAACGGCGGACACGGCGGCGGCGGAGCTTGACCAAGCGATTACGCTCGCGCATCAAATGAACGTTCCGACGGTGGTCGGCTTTTCGGGCTGTCCCGGCGACGGCGTTTCCAAATGCCCGAATTGGGTGACGTGCGCGTGGCCGACCGAATTCGGTCAGCTGTTGGAATGGCAGTGGAACGAGGTTTTGATTCCTTTTTGGAAGGCCAAGGCCAAAGCGGCGGCGGACGCGAAGGTGAGGATCGCGATCGAGATGCACCCCGGCTTCACGGTTCACAATCCGTCCTCCATGATGCGTTTGCGGCGGGCGGCGGGCGACGCCGTGGGAGCGAACTTCGACCCCTCGCATTTGATTTGGCAGGGCGTAAACGTCGCGGAAGCGGTCAAATATCTGAAAGGCGCGATCCACCACGTACACGCCAAGGACACGATGTTCAATGAGAATATCAAGGCCTATAAGGGCGTTTTGGACACCGACCCCTACGAGGGCGTGGAAAGCCGCTCGTGGTTTTTCCGTTCCGTCGGGTACGGCGCGGGCGATTTCAAGGGCCTGATTTCCTCCCTGCGCATGACCGGTTACGGCGGCCCCGTCTCGATCGAGCACGAGGACCCGCTGTATTCGCCGCAGGAAGGCTTGGAACGGGCGGTTCGGAATTTACAAGGGCTGCTGTAAGCGTATTCCTTTCTTTTAGTATAAAGAAAGACGCAAAGAAAAATTTGGGGGAGGTTGCAATTCCTCCCCCAAATCCCCTCTAAACGCATAAGAGCGGATTGCATTGCGCAATCTGTCATTCTTCCGTGAGTGAAGAATCCCAATTCTTATTCCTTCCCTCGCGTCTCGCCGTAATCAAACAGCATATATTTGACCTTGACGCGCTCCAATTTTTTGGAAATCGGCTTAAACAGGAGCAATAAAAAGAGGACATTGGAACCCATGTAGATCGCCGTATAGGGCAGGCCCGCGATCAGGGCCGTCCAATACCGCGCCCAATTCCAACCGCCGTCCAGCGAAAACACTGTCCATATATCCATGAGCAGCGAGAACGCCGCACCGCTCGCGATCCCCCAAACGATCAAAGCGGGCCATGTTTTGGCGGCTTGCCGCCGGTAAAACAGGCCGGCGGCAAAACCCAAAATCCCCCAAACAAACATTTGAAAGGGCGTCCACGGGCCTTGACCGAAAAATATGTTGGACAGCACCGCCGACAGCGAGCCGGTCAAAAAGCCCGCTTCCGCGCCGAACGCGAGGCCCGTAATGATGACGATCGCGGCCAGCGGTTTAAAGCCCGGAATCCCGATAAAAATCAAGCGGCCGACGGCCGACAGCGCGACCATCACCGCGATCACGACCAATTCCCGTGCTTTGGTTTGCTTTTTTTCAAAGAACAAAAAGAACGGCACGCAGGCAAGCAGGGCGACCGCTATCGAAATAATGTTAAAGCGGCGGTCGCGAAACAGGACGACGCCCAGCGCAATAACCGCCGGAATCAGCGCGAGAATGACGATAAACGCGATCGTTTTTTTGAGCAAGGCTTTATCCATCTTACAGCTTTTTCGGATTCCTTCCGCACAATTCCGCGACTGCCTCCACTGTCACGGCGTTTTTATAAAACCCGCGCGAGATCCGGTACGCCGCCGTCGTATAGAACGTATTTCCCGCAAAAAAAGCGGCGGGCGCGTCCTCGGACACGATCCGCCCGTCAAAAAACATAGCGCAGCGGTCGGCGTTTTGGGCGGCGAACTCCACGTCGTGCGTGACGATCACGATCGTTTTGCCCTCCGCTTTCAACCGTTTCAGGATATCGGAAAGTACAGTTTTCGAATATGCGTCGATTCCCTTTGTCGGCTCGTCCAACAGCAAAATGCGCGGCCGGAGGAGCAGCATCTTGACCAAAGCCGCTTTTTGCTGTTCCCCTCCCGACAAATCGTAAGGGTGGCTTTCCAGCAGGCTCCCGATCCCCAGCCCGTCGCACAGGGCGCGGATCTCCGCGTCCCCTGCTTCCCGCTTTAAACTCATCAAAGCGGTCGCCTCGCGCAAATCGTCGATCAGCTTGTCCTTGACGAACACCGATTGCGGATTTTGCGGCAGCAGGGCGACGTTTTCACGGTACAGGCTGCCGCCGGTATAGTCCTTTATTTTCTTGCCCCACACGCGCACCGCACCTTGATGAACGCGCTTGACGCCGCTCAAAATTTTGAGCATGGTCGTCTTGCCCGCCCCGTTGCCGCCCAGCACGCACAAGGTTTCATTCTCATATACCTTTAAGGAAAGCCCCTTTAAAATGTCGGGCGCGTTGCGCGCGTATCGGAAAAACCCGTCCTGAATTTCCAGCGCGGCGGCGCGGTTTTTGCCGTCCGGCCGCTCCTCGGAAATTTCGGTGTGCTCGGGCATATACGTCCGCTCCAAAAAGTCCCGCCCCTCCTTGACCGTCAGCGGGCATTCCCCCGCCGCGCCCAACAAGTTAAACAGGCGCACCGCCGCGGGCAGGCCGAGGCGCATTTTATGTTGCGGATCGGTTTCTTTCAATTTCAAACCGACCTCGCGCGGCGAGCCGCACAGCAGGATTTCCGCCTTGTTCATCAACACAACCTTGTCCGCCAGCGGGAACACGTCCTCCAAACGGTGCTCGACAAGGAGAATCGTCAGCCCCAATTCGCGGTTGATTTTTAACAGCGTCGCGATAAATTCGGTCGCCGCCACGGGATCGAGTTGGCCGGACGGTTCGTCCAAAATCAGGATATTCGGCTGCATCAGCATGACCGCCGCTAAATTGAGCAACTGTTTTTGCCCGCCGGACAGCTCGGACGTGTTTTTATGGTACCAATCCGTGATACCGAAAAAGCCGCAAATTTCGGCGATTCGTTTGCGGATCACGTCGGGCTTTTCGCCCAAGGCTTCCAAGCCGAACGCCAATTCATGCCAAACCTTGTCGGTGACGATCTGATTGTCGGGATTCTGCATGACAAAACCGATATCGGTTACGGCGACCCGTTCGTCCATGTCCTCCACGTCTGTCAATGCGCAATGGAACGAGGGGCCTTCTTCACTTTGTTCAGAATGACATCCGATACCTGTTCCCTGTTCCCTGTTCCCTGCTCCCTCTAATTGTGCATTGTACAAAATGCTCCCTTCGCGTTTGCCTTTGGGGGCGAGCTGTTTTTTGACCAGGCGCAGCAGCGTGCTTTTTCCGCAGCCGGATTCGCCGCACACGACGACGAACTGCCCCTTTTCGACCTCCAAATTGACGCCGGACAGGGCTTTCCTGTTCGCGCCGTTGTAGGTAAAACTTAAATTTTGGATAGAGAGTATCGCCACCTGACGGCCTCCTTCATTTCTAACAGAACGGTCATGAATAACAAAACGGTCAGCGCGCCGTAACACAACAGGTCGTAAACGGAAAATCCGATCGGCGTCACGGTCGGATAATAGCCGAATCCGGCGCGTCCCGCGGACAACAGCGCGATCACCGCCCCCGCCGTCAAAACAATAAAAGCCAGCATAAAGCCATCGCGCCGCCGCCAAAAGAAATTGTTGTAGCTCGTCCGGCCCCGCAACCCGTACCCGCGCGCGCGCATCGAGTCCGCCGTCTCGATCGAATTTTCCAAGCTCCACGTGATCAGCGCGGAAAAGACGCGGAACGCGGAACGCAGCCGGTCGGTCAGGCTTTTAGAGGCGTACATGCCCATCGCCCGCTGCGCGTCGTCGATTTCCCGATACTGTCGTTTGAAACGAGACACGAACCGCAGCGCCATCGACAGGATCAGCGACAATTTGGGCAAAACGCGCCCGAACAAATAGATGAATTTGTCGCTCGTCATCACCTCGTTATAACATTTGAACCAATAGAACACGCTCATCAGCATCACCGCCGCCGCCGCGCCGTACAGGATCGCTTCCAGTGTCACGGCGTTGTCGTTCAGAAAGAACAGCGGCGTTTCCCCCCGATGCACGAACAGGGGATTGACCGCGGCGATCAGAACCGTCAAGGGAATACTGCGAGCCAGGCTTGCCGCCAGCTTCCGCCTCCCCGCCAGCATGCCGTAAAAGCCCACGCCGGACAGATAGCACACCGCCAGCAACACGGGGTGCAGGGTGAACATGCAAATCACCAACGCGCACGCGAAAAACGCGAACAGCGTCAGCGGATGATAAGTTTCAAAAGCGCGGACAGATTTCATAGATGTTTTTCTTTTATCCGATAAGGCCCGTCGCATCAAGATCGCGTCCCAAATCGCAGGTATACCGCCATTCGATTATATCGCCGTCTTTCAATTTGTATT
>BNZQ01000080.1 GCA_026001225.1 Clostridia bacterium | reverse complement strand
GTTTTCCGCGCTCTTTCTCAGCCACTGCATCAAAAGCTGCGGCACGATATATTCCGGATAAAAATAAAAATCCGCGCCGGAATGAACGCGGATATAGGAGCAAGCCGCGATCAGCGGATACCATAAACACGACCATGGACGCCACCTTGTCCTGCCCGCCGATGTTGGAAATATCATAGCATTCGATCCGGCGCGGCGCGCGTTTCAGCCCTAAATCGGTTTGCAGCCTGTCCACCGCGCCCAGCGTCATATCCTGCTTCCGCTTCATTTCGTCCACCGATTTGACCAGGAAGTCCCGCGCGTTTTGATCCGCCGCCTCTAACAGCCGCCGTTTGACGCCCGCCTTGGGCACGGCCAGTCCGGTTCTGCCGAACGCCGCGTACGCGCCGTTCAGCCAATCGGTCAGCGCGCCGGCCTCCTCCGGCTCCTGCGGCAACAGAATTTCGGCGGGCGGTTTGCGGCCCGCGTAGTACTGCGGGATAAAGGCCGACAACGCCTGATAGACGGTCAAAGACGCGTCGATGATCGGAAAGTTTTCGCACGCGATCATTTTGCCGCCGCGCACGCTCAAAACCGAGATGACCGAATAGCTGTCGTCGGTCGCGTAGGCCAGCGCGTCGAGGTCGATATTTTTGGGCAGGGCGGTCACGGTCTTTTCTTTCAAGCGTTCCAGCACGGCCAGACGGTCGCGGCACACCAGCGCGGTCTCGAACTCCTCGCGCGCCGCCGCCGCCGACATTTTCTCCTTTAAAACCTCCTCTATATCCCTGTCCTTGCCGTTCAAAAACGCCGACACGCGCTCCAAACAAGCGCGGTAGTCTTCCGGCGTCGCCTTTCCCGTGCAAGGCCCCAGGCATTGCCCCATATGGTAATTGAGGCATTCGCGGCGGTTTTTCGGCGCCTTTTTATCGAGGTCTAATTTGCAAGTGCGGATCGGATAGGCGGCCTTGATCAGCTCCACGAGGTCCTTACAGCGGATACCGCCGAAAAACGGGCCGAAGTACCTTGCCCCGTCCCGTTTCAGCCGGCGCGTGATTTCCAAACCGGGATATTTTTCCCGAAAATCGATCTTGATATAGGGGTGAGAGCGGTCGTCCTTTAACAGAATATTGAATTTCGGCTGGTGCTTTTTGATGAGGTTGCTCTCTAACGCCAGCGCGTCCAGCTCGGTCGGCGTGATGATATAGCTGAAATCGGCGGCGGCCTCCACCATGCGCCGCACCTTCTCGGCCTTGACCCCCGCGTGAAAATACTGCCGGACGCGGTTCTTTAAAACCACCGCCTTTCCGACGTAGATGATCGCGCCGTCCTTGTCGTACATGATATACACGCCGCTGGATTCGGGCAATGTTTGCAGTTTTTCATTGATGATATCGGTCATTTTATTTGTCGTGTTTTACTTGAATTTTTGCGGAAAAACTTTTTGGGAGGCTTTTTGGGAGGCTTTTTGGAAATTTTCGGAAAAAACTTTTTTGAAAAAAAGTCTTTTCCGCGCCTTTTTCAAAAAACTTTCACCTTTAAAATTGTATCACATGTCCCGCCGAAAAGCAAATCCGCCTTTTTATCGGGAGTGGCCAAAGAGTGCTGTTCAGACGGGCAACAGTGCTATTTGGCCACTCCCCTTTATCTTTCCCGCCGGCGTTCCTTTTCCGCGCGCTTCTCGGCCTTGCGCGCTTCCTTCGCTTCCCTCTTCTCGGCCTTGCGGCGCTCCCTCTCCGCGCGTTTCTCGGCCTTGCGCGCGTCCCCTGTTCCGCTTGCCGCCGTCCCGCTGTCCGGATCGGACTCGCCTTGCATCTCTCCCGCCGCCAAATACCGCTCGGCCCTTTCCTTTTCCTCTAAAATGAACCGCTCCGCCGTTTCCAAGTCAACCTTTAAATGGCAGCGCGTCAAATGCCCGATCGCATACTTGTTGCCCGCGGCGGCGGCAAGCGTACACCAGCAAGCCGACGCGTGGGGATTCTTTGGAAAAACGTCAAAACCGTAAGAATACTGATCCCCCAGCCAATTCGCGTTAAAGGTTTCTTTTTCGTTTTTTAATAGCCCGAAAGCCGCAAGAATATACAAGCTTTCCGCTTTTTTCGCGTTCTTTTTCAAGCCCAATGCTTCGAAATGCGGAATATCCTGATTCTTGTCGAAAAATCTTGCCAAAATGTTTTGCGCGCGGGGATCGCCTTTGTCCGCCCCCCTTTGCGCCCACGGAAGCGCGTCCGCGTATTTCTTATCCACGTAATAATAAACGGCGAGATGCCCTTCCGCGCCCGCGACATTTTTTGCCGCGTCCTCTTGCCGGTTGTAAACGTAGCGTTCCTCATGGGACATTTTATAATATGCGTCCCGTTCGGCGTCGCGCGCTTTTTGCTCGGCGGCCGCCGCTCCCGCCCGTTTCCGGTACTCCTCCGCCCTCCGCTCGTCCCGCGGAACGCCCAAGCCCTCCTCGTAATACCGCGCGAGGTTCTCCGCCGCGTCCTCCGCCACGCGCGTGTCGTCGCTGTCCGCGGCAAGGGAATACCATTTTACGGCCTCGGCGTAATCCTCCTCCTCGTCGGCCAAATCGCCCAAACCGAGCCGCGCTTCGGCGTTGCCCTTGTCGGCCGCTTTTTTCAGCCAAACCCGCGCCTTTTCCGCATCGGGCGCCGTGCCCCGCCCGAAACGGTAACAGGAACCGAGGGCTTCCTCCGCGTCGGTATAGCCCTGCCCGGCGGCTTTAACGTACCACGGAAACGCCGCCGCTTCCCGCTCCTTTTCCTCCGCGCCGTCCTTGCCGTCGAAATCGTCGAAACGGTAATCGCCCGCAAGATCAAACTGCGCCTCCGCGTCGCCCGCCTCCGCTTTCGCCAGCCGCTTCGGGTCGGGTCGATATTTCATACTTTCGCTCCTTATAGAATAGTTAAAATTTTTAGAAAGAGGCGCGGGGGAAACCTTTTTACAAAAAGGTTTCCCCCGCCTCCCCCCTTTAAAAAACTTAATTTATATTATCATAAATCCCGGCCTTTCAAAAGCTGCTCCGCCAAGCGTTTTAATTTTTCGGGCTTCGCGTAATTCGCGCCGATCCACGGAATCAAACCCTTTACGCGGGCGGATATGTTCTCGACAAAGCCCTCGATTTTCAGCAGTTCCCGCAATTCGGCGGGCATAGGCGTTGTTTTATCGGAATTCGCGGGACAGCAAGCCTGACAAAGATCGCACCCCCACAGCCGCCGACCCGCCGCCCTCGCCGCCCGTTCGTCGGGAAACGCCCCGTCCGCCATGTATTGGCGCAAGCATTTGGCCCGGTCGAAGCCCGTCGCGGAGATCGCCCCCGTCGGACACGCGCGGACGCATTGACCGCAATCCCCGCACGCCGTATTTTGGCGGCCCGGCGGTTCGGCCGTATCCGCGGGCCCGGGGCGCGGCGGCAACGGTTGCCCGAAGCCGGCGACACAGAGGCCGGACAGCGCGAACCGGCTTCCGTCGCGGCCGGAATACGCCAGCGTGTTCCGGTACACACGGTCGGCCAAGCCGCCGCGCACGGCTAATTCCTTGAACCCGAATTTCGCGTACCGTTCGGCGGCGATTCCGGCGGCGTTCAAGTCCGCGATCAGCCGGACCGTTTTGTGATAAGCCTCGTTGGCGGCGGGATAGTACGCGTCGATCAGAAAATATCCCTCCCCGGGGTCCCCGTACGGCGTATAGGCGGTTTTCGTCAAGACGACCGCTCCCCCGTCCTCCGCCGGGCAAACGGCGTATTCGGCGAAGTACCGCTCTATAATCTCGCGCGCTTCCTTCATTTCTTTCCGGCCGTCACGGCCGCACCGTTATTTTGCCCGTCCACCCTTTCGGTAAAGCATGTTTGATAGCCTCGGATAAGTGAGCCGGAATGACGACTTCTTTAAGATGATTGCAGAAGCAAAACGCATTTTTCCCGATCCGTTTGACTCCCTTGGGAATCTCAATCCGTTCAAGCCCGCTCCACCAAAAAGCGGATTCGCCGATTTCCTCCAATTCGCCGTCGGGCGCAAATACGACCTCTTTCAGGTTTCTGCAAGAGTCAAACGCATTTTTCCCGATCCGTTTGACTCCCTTGGGAATCTCAATCCGTTCAAGCCCGCTCCACCAAAAAGCGGATTCGCCGATTTCCTCCAATTCGCCGTCGGGCGCAAATACGACCTCTTTAAGATTGTTGCACCAGCTAAGCGCACCTTTTCCGATCCGTTTGACCCCCTTGGGAATCTCGATCCGTTCAAATTTGCTCCTCCGAAAAGCGGATTTGCCGATTTCCTCCAATTCGCCGTCGGACACAAATACGACTTCTTTCAGTTTTCTGCAATAGCTAAACGCGCTGTTTCCGATCCGTTTGACCCCCTTGGGAAGTTCGATCCGTTCAAGCCCGCTCTCGAAAAAAGCATAGTCGCCGATTTCCTCCAATCCGCTGTCGGGCGCAAATACGACTTCTTTTAGGTTTTCGCAATGGCTAAACGCCCATCCCCCGATCCGTTGGACATTCACGCCAAGCGTTAACCTGCGGATATTTCGGTTTTCCTCGAAAACTCGGTCGGAAATTTCGCCGACTTCCGGAGGCACGATTACCTCCGTATCCTCGAAATAGTCCTTTTGGATTTTCCCATCGCCGTCGGAAACCCGCCCCCCGTCTGCTTTCGCCAAATCCTCTGTCACCTTGCCATAGTCGATAAAGGAATTTTGGGTCTTGTATTCGTCTAAAAAAGCCGGCTTTGTCAACACGAAAAGCCGATCGAGGCTGGGGCAATAGGTTTGGTCCGCGCCGCCGCAGCTCGCGAAAGCATAATTATAGCCCATGTTGCCGGCCGCCTCGGAAACACAGGAAAAATACCGCACCCCGTAAACGATGCTCGCGTTTTCCGCGCTCTTTCTCAGCCACTGCATCAAAAGCTGCGGCACGATATATTCCGGATAAAAATAAAAATCCGCGCCGGAATGAACGCGGATATAGGAGCAAGCCGCGATCAGCGGATACCATAAAATATAGGTAAAGGCTTTGCGAACGTCGTTCTCTGGAAACGCGTCCCCTGGTTTTAAGCCGATATCGAATATCCGCAACGCGGGATTGGCCTTAAAATCATAGCGGCGGCGCAGGCGGAATTCCGAGACGACCGTGTATTTCTTGTTCTCGCCCGCCGCTTCCTCCATGCACAGCTCGATTTTATCGCACAGATACAGGCAGGGATAGCCCGGAATGCTGTACCGCCGGGAAGCGATCCGATGCCGCATTTTAAAAGGGACGTGAAAAATCTCTCGGCGGGTATGCTCCCTGTTCTCCTCCACCTTGCGTACCCTGTACCATACAATCTCGTCTTGTTTATCGGTATACAGAGGTTCTTTTTGCAAACGCTCCATGACCTTTTGAAAAGCGGCAAACGCGTCGACGGGCAAACCGCCGCAATTCAATCGAACGACCTTTTGTAATCCGTCGCAAATCTCCGAAACAATTTCCGGCAAGCCGTCCGGCATAAACCGTTTTAACGTCTGCTCGCAATCCGATTGACCCGAAAGCCCGTCTACGGCGATCCGAACGGCGGCGCAATATGTACGGAACAAGTCGGACAAGGTTTTAAAAAAATCGTCGCCGTCCCACCGTTTGGGTACGCCGTACGGTCCGGTCTTAAATATTTGTGCAAGGCGCTCGACGATCTTTCGGCGAATATCTTCCTGCTCCTTCTGCTCCTTTTCCCTTTGCTGTCCCGTCGTCAAAATCTCCCGCTCCACTTCCTCTTTTCGTTCCGTCGCCAAAACCGCTTTCTCCTCCCGTTCACTCATCGCAACATACCCCCGATCGCCGCGTTTTCGGGGCAAACCTGTTTACCCCTGATTCAAAAATATAAAAATCTGTGCGTCGTGCAAACCTTCTCCAAAAGCTACAGCCTGGCGGGCTTGC
>BNZQ01000079.1 GCA_026001225.1 Clostridia bacterium | reverse complement strand
TTTAGCCTGCGGAATAACGGTCAACGACAGTAGGGGCGGCGGCAGCTCGAACGTGCATAATCCCTTTGTAATGCTGAAACGCATCAATCGGGCGGCGGAAAGCTACGGCTTTAATCTTTTGTACAGCGGCAATCATAAAGAAATTTTCGAGGTAAGGGCGAACGGCGACACGCGCGTTTTGACGGGCCTTAACGATTATTTGTTGGATTACACGGTCGAAGGCGGCGAGGCGTTTTATTCGCCCGAGGCGGTCATGGTATACGCTAAGGACGTTTGCGGCATTACCGAGCAGATGCACAAGTTCGTGCGCGGGCATATCGTTCCGCCGGAGTTTGCGGAACAAGAACGCCCTATACTGCTCAACAATTGGGAAGCGACCTATTTTGATTTCAACAAACAAAAGCTGCTCAAACTTGCCGATTCCGCCGCCGGTATCGGCGCGGAGCTTTTCGTTTTGGACGACGGGTGGTTCGGCAATCGCAACGACGACAAAACGAGTCTCGGCGATTGGTTGATAGAAAATCCGAAAATTGACGGCGGGCTCGGCGCGTTATCGAAGAGCATAAAAAAGAAAGGACTCAAATTCGGAATTTGGGTGGAACCCGAAATGGTCAGCGTTAAGAGCGAATTGTTCAAAGCGCACCCCGAATTTGCAATGAAAAACCACCGTCCGGTTTTAGAGCGGCGCAATCAGCTGATGCTCGATTTGACAAACGCGGCGGTGCAAGGCTATATAATAAACGCCGTTTCGCATGTGATAGAAAAATACGGCGCGGACTATATCAAGTGGGATTACAACCGCAATATGAGCGATATGTTCGGCAGTACCATAAGCAATCAAGGCGAGTTTTTTCACCGTTATATTTTAGGGCTTTATAAGGTATTAGGCGCGCTTACCGCGAAATACCCAAAGGTGCTGTTTGAGGCCTGCGCGGGCGGCGGTAATCGGTTTGATTTGGGGATGCTGTGCTATATGCCGCAAATCTGGACGAGCGACAATACCGACGCAAGCGACAGACTGTATATCCAGGAGGGGACGCTTTACGGCTATCCGCAAAGCGCGATGGGCGCGCACATTTCGATTTGCCCCAATCACCAAACGGACAATTCGACCTCGCTGGAAAACCGCTTTAACGCGGCGGCGGCGGGCTTGCTCGGCTTAGAGTTAGACCTTGAAAAATGCTCGGCGGTCGAAATAGAAACCTTAAAAAAGCAAATCGCATTTTATAAAAAACACAGAAAGCTTTTGCAGTTCGGGCAGTATTATTTACTCGACAGCGCGTTTGAGGGCAATTTTGCGAGTTGGATTATCGTCGCTCCCGACAAATCGGAAGCGATGGCGACAATCGTAACAAAAAGAAAGATAACCAACCGCGGCGGCAACAAGTTTTTCCTAAAAGGCTTAGACGAAAAAGCCGTCTATTCGGTTACGGCAAGAGAGCAGGCAAACGAAGCCGTGCCGAGCCGCAATTTCACGGCAAGCGGCGCGGCGCTCTGCTCGCTCGGCGTGGACTTCGGAGATTTATTTGCCGACTCCGACCGCAGCGTTAATTCAAACTCGATGGGCTCCAGAATGTTTTATTTGAAGAAAATTAAATAGACAAATTATACCGGTCTCGATTAAAGAAGGCGGCTGCGATAATGAGAATCAAAAGAGAAGACCTGAATATCCGCGACCCGTTTATCTTGCGGGTCGAAAACAAATATTACTTGTTCGGCACGACCGACGCGGATAAATGGGACGGGTCGGCGTCCGGCTTCGACGTGTTTGAAAGCGACGATTTGGAAAATTTCGAGGGCCCGTTCCCCGCGTTTCGACGGCCCCCTGACTTTTGGGCGGATACGAATTTTTGGGCGCCGGAGGTGCATTTCTATCGCGGACGCTATTATATGCTCGCCGCGTTCCGAAAGACGGGGGGAACCAGACGGTGTCAAATTCTCGTGTCCGATACGCCTAAAGGCCCGTATGCCGTCTACGCGCCGCCTTTTACGCCCGACGGGCAGATGTGCTTGGACGCTACTCTCTATGTCGAGGACGGAAAACCGTATATGGTTTATTGCCGCGAGTGGATAGAGGTCGGAGACGGCGAGATGCGGCTTGTGCCTATGTCGGCGGACTTGAAAACAACGGCGGGGGAATCGAAGCTGTTGTTTCGCGCGTCCGAGGCTCCGTGGGTTGTGCCGGCGGCCAAGGCAAGCGACTTTATAACCGACGGGCCGTTTGTCGTGCGTGCGGGCGACGGCGCTCTGATCATGCTATGGTCGAGCGCGGGCAAAGACGGATACGCTATGGGTCAAGCCCGCTCGATAGGCGGTATCTTTGGGTCGTGGATTCACGAGAGCGAGCCGCTGATTAAAAACGACGGCGGGCACGGAATGATCTTCCAAAAAGCGGACGGGACGGTTTGCATGACCTATCATTATCCCAACATGCCGGCGGGGTCGGAACGGTTTCATTATAAGGAAGTCCGGATTAAAAAGGGAAAACTTGTTTTAAGCGACTAATCAAAGAGAGTAAATAAAGGTTAAGGAGACAATAAAACATGGGAATGACAAGACGGGAGCGGGTGATCGCCGCGCTGCAACACAAGGAAACGGATTTTACGCCGTACTACATGGAATACACGGCGCAGGAGGAGGAAAACCTCGGAAAGGCGTTCGGCAAGGGCTTCGATCAGGACTGGGGCTATCATCTGCACGTTTACCAGACATGGAATTGGCCGGAGAATACGGGTATGCCGAACAAGGATCATTTTCGTGACGGATTCGGCGTTGTCTGGAACCGTTCGGGCGTGGATAAGGATATAGGCGTTATCGACAACCATGTCATCGACGACATTGAAACGGACGCGGACGCCTACGTATTCCCGCCGTACGACGCGGCGCGCCTCCGCAAAGAGTTAAAAGAGTTCTTGTCAAAAAAAGAGGACAAATTCACGGTCGTCGGCATCGGCTTTTCGGTATTCGAGCGGGCGTGGAGCCTTTGCGGTATGGAAAACGTGTTTATGGCGATGATAGCCGCGCCGGACGAATTGAAGCGGCTTCTGAACGGCATAAAGGAATACAACCTGAAAATCATGGATAGTATGCTGGAATTTGACTTCGACGCATTCTATTTCGGCGATGATTGGGGCAGTCAAAAGGGGCTTATGATGGGCGCGGCGCATTGGCGCGAATTTATCAAGCCCGTCATGAAGGAGCTGTACGCGAGGGCGAAAAGGGCGGGCCGCTATGTGTTTCAGCACTCGTGCGGCGACATAGAGGAAATCCTGCCGGACGTGATCGAAATAGGTTTGGATTGCTATCAGACGTTTCAGCCCGAGATCTACGACATAGCGAAAATCAAGCAACAATTCGGCGATAAGCTCACCTTTTGGGGCGGGGTATCGACACAGCAATTATTAGCGAAAGCGACGCCGTCCGAGGTGCAGGCGACGGCGAAAAAGATCTTGGACGTCATGAAACCGGGCGGCGGTTACATATTCGCCCCGACGCACACCGTCCCCCACGACGTCCCGCCCGAAAATATCAAGGCCTTGTACGAGGTTATGAGCGCGAAAGGTATCCGTTGAATGGGGGAGGGCAAAGCGCGCTAATAACTCACGGTTTGTCCACTCCCGTGGATGGATAAAAAGGGAATCGCGTTTGTGGGCGGTAAAAGAATAGAGAATATTTGTATTCGTGATCCGTTTGTTTTCACGGCGGACGGCGGTTTTTGCTTGACGGGTACGATGAACCGCCGCGGCATAGACGGTTGGTTTTCGCGTGATTTGAAAGAGTTCGGGGGACCGTACCGTTGTAACGGACATAGTCAAATCGATAGACGTATTTCATGGCGTTTCAAAACGGCGGTTCTTTTTGCTTGATACTCGCGATCACTTTCTCCTGCGCTGCTCCTTGACGGGCAGAGAGGGCTGGGCGTCGGAGCGGAAGGCGTAGCCGGGGACGGCGGGTTCTGCGGGCAGGGCGACGATGTGGCGGCATTGGGGGTCTTTGATTTCGGACTTGGTGAACTTGGAGCCGTCGTGCCGCTGATAGGTTTTCGTGTACTCCGTCGTGCCGTCCGGGTTCTTTACTTTCACTTGGGAAATCAAACGCGGCGGCGGCGTGTGCGGCGGCCGTTTCTCGGGTGCGGGAGCCGCTTGCACGGCGACGGGCGCGGGCTGTTGCGGAGCGGGAACGGGCGCGGCTTGAACGGGAGCCGGGGCGGGCGCGTTGCCCGGCACGGTAAGGTTGACCGTGACCGGCGATCCGGGGGCTTGTTGCGGTTGTTGCGGCGCAGGCGCGACGGGAGCCGGAGCGGGCGTTTGCACGACGGGAACGGGCGCGTACCCTTGTTGAACGGGAACGCCGTATCCTTGCGGTTGCGGTTGTTGAACTTCTTGCAAGACCTCGCGGAGCAGTTGCGCCGTGGACTTGCCGAAAGGATCGGGGCGGGCGCGGTTCGTTCGGTTCTCGCGGGCTTCGCGCAAAATTTGATTGAGCAGTTCTCTCGTCGCGGCGTTGTCGGCGGCGTCGGCCTCGCGCCGCGCGTCGGCGTAGCCGGCGGCATAGTCAGCGGGATAGGCATCGTGAATGTAATCGGGGCGCGCGCGCCGCCGTTCCTCGCCGCCGTAGGCGAAAGCGTCGCGGTTCTGCCGCCGATCCGGCCCCTCGTAGGGCGCGTAGGCATAGGCTTGCGCGGGCGGCGGTACCGCCGCGTAGCCTTGCTGCCGCTGCCGGTAGTAGGGATCGTCTTGGAACACCAGCGGAAAATACTCATGGCCGGCGCGGGGACCGCCATTGCCCGCAGTCGCGGCCGCGTCGGCGTGAATACCGCCCGCAGACGTCGCCACGCCCGCGCGAATCGGCTCCGCCGCCGTATCTTTGACCGCGCCGTCGCTTGCCGTCGCCGTCGCTTTGACAGCGGCGGGTTTCTTTTTACGGCTCAAAAGGGCGATCAGCGTGATGAAAACCAATCCCGCCAACGCGCCGAATACGTACCATTCCCATGTCATAAAAATATCCTCTCTTTCAATTTACAATGCACAATTATTGAACCACCCCGCCCCTTTGAAAATAACAACCGATTTAAGTCCGGCCGAATTTTTATTGTATAAAAATTCGCGTTTGGCCGGAAACAGCGCGGAGCAAGCGATCAAACGAGGAATCCGTCAGGATTCCGACGCAAGAGCGAAGCGGAGCGCGCAGCCACCCCGTCCGCTTCGCGGACACCCCTCCCATAGGAGGGGAATTTTTAAGCGGCTGAGATTCCACGGCGGGCCGACGCACGCTGCCCTGACCCTACGGCGTCCCTCTGAATAACGGCAAAGGCGCGAAGCCGTTTTGCAGTCCCGACCGCAATTTTCAGTTTTCAGTTTTCAGTTCGGCGGACTTCGTTCAGTCGGTCTTATCTTTCATCGCGTTTCCGCTTCCGTTTCAGCGGTATCAGAATGAACAGCCAGCCCAAAAACGTCATGCCCAAAAATCCCACGGGGAAACGGAACCACCAATGCGGCTCGACGTTCTTGGTGAACCATTCCCAGCCTTTTTCAAAGGCGTTCCGGCTGTCGTTCCATTTCCACGTCGGATATAACGTCCGGCCGTCGCTCGGATACTCCGTTATCTTGTTCCCGTCCGCGTCGTACCAGCCGTCCCACTTCCAGTCCGGCGGAACGTCCGGCAAGTCGGGCAACTTGTCCCCGGGCTTCAAGCCGTCTAAACTCCCGTCCGTGCCGGGCGGCAGCGGCGGCCCGCCGGGCGTGCCGGGCGCGGGTGTGCCCGGGGTCGTGCCCGGAGTTGTGCCGCCCGGAGTCCCCGGGGTCGTGCCGACGCTCGATGGCGGAAAGATAACCAGCGTTGCCGCCATGTCCGCGGGCGCGTCATAATTCGGATCGGCCACGGCAAACACCGCCGTCACCGCGTACGTCCCGTTGTCGGTCTTGCCCGTGGCCGCCGCGCCGTCGTACAGATAACTGACGCTCACGCCCGCGGGCAGCGTCCCTTGCACCGTCAAACTCCGCTCCGTCCCGTCGTACGGCAAAACACCGTCCGGGAACGTGATCCCGGTCATATCCGGCGCGCCCTTATTGATCGTCAAGCTTGCGGTCATGTCGGCCGGAGGGTCATAGTTCACCGTGTCCGTCAC
>BNZQ01000078.1 GCA_026001225.1 Clostridia bacterium | reverse complement strand
TGGGATTCCACGGCGGGCCGGCGCACGCTGCCGGCCCCTACGGCATCCCTCTGAATGACACAAGACGGCGGGGCGTTTTGAGAGTAAGAACCGATTAGAAATATAAAATAAAACCGATTTAAGTCCGCGCGGATGCAGGGCATTTTAACGGCAGAGATGCGAGCGAGACGAGGAACACGAGAATTTTTGAGGGGAGTGTAGTCAGACCTACATGACCCGAAAAAATTCGACGTGTGACAACGTATCGCGACGTATATCTGTCGTTAAAATTAAAGGTCGGCGGCGACGGCTTTTAGCACCGTCTCCTTTTTCCACTTGCCCGACGCGACATACGCGCAGATTAAAATCAGCGTACCCAAGCTGGCCGCGGGGACGGCGTAGCCGATCCCTGAAATACCGAGACTGAAAGTAAAGCCAAGCAGAATCGCCAACGGCACGCGGAAAATAACGCTGGTCGTGGCGGCAAATACCATATTGATCAGCGTATGCCCCGAACCGTTAATCAGCCCCATAAAGGCGAACAACAGCGGCACGATCAGGTAGTCCCAACGGAACGACTTTAAATACTGCACGCCCGCCGCCGCCATTGCCTCCGTTTCAGGATTGAACAGGCGAACGATTTGCTCGGGAAACAGGCTGACGATCAGGAATACCGCCACCGAAACGACCGCGCCGTACAGGAAACCCAAAAATGCGGTGTTCAACGCGCGTTTGTATTCCTTCGCTCCGATATTCTGCCCCGCCATCGATGCGACCGCCATGCCCATAGCAATCGCGGGTAAAATGGCTATACCGTTGATTTTGGCGCATATGCCCGCGCCGCCCGCCGGCGCGTCCCCCAAGCCGTTCGCGCGCCCGTAGATATTCAAAAGCACAATCAAAATTAGAAACGAAACCGAATTGACGACGTTTTGCAACGACGACGGAAAACCGATCCTTAAAAGCTCTTTAAGCTTGTCCTTATCGATGCGGAACGACTTCCGTTTAAAGTCGAAAATGAACTTCTTACGGTACAGGTAAAAGCCCGCCGCGAGCATGCTGACGCCCTGCGCCAAAATCGTCGCAAACGCCGCGCCCGCGACGCCCCAACCGAACGGGCCGACGAACAGAAAGTCCAACCCGATATTCAGCGCGCAAGCAAAGCCGACGATGAGCAGCGGACGCACCGAGTCCCCAAGCCCGCGCAGCACCGCGCTGATCCCGTTGTAGCCGAATACAAACAGGTTGCCCGCCATGCAGATCACGATATACACAAACGTCCCGTGCACCGTGTCCGCCGGCGTCTGCAACAGCAACACAAGCGGATACGCGACCGCGATCATCAGCACCGTGAGCGCGCCCGCCGCGATCAGCAATGCGGTGAATATCGTGCCGATCGTTTTCTTGATGTCCTCGCCGCGCTTCGCGCCGTAATATTGCGCGATCAGCACCGTGCCGCCCGTCGCGAAGCCCATGATGAAGTTCGTGACGATCAGCGTGATCTGCCCGCCCGTGTTGATCGCCGCCTGGCCGTGCGGTATCCCGTAGTATCCGATAATCCACATGTCGGCAATGTTGTACAACGCCTGAATAAAGCTGGACAAGAGAAAGGGCAACGAGAAAAGCAACAGCTTTTTGGACACGCTTCCCTTCGTCAAGTTCATGCCGATTTGTTCCGTTTGTTCCATGATTCGTTATTTATTTGCGGAAAAAACTTTTTCAAAAAAAGTTTTTTCCGCGCCTTTTTCAAAAAACTTTAACTGTTTATGCAAATCAGAATTATCCCTCTATACGCGATTCTCTTTATAAGGTTGGGATTCTTCACTTCGTTCAGAATAGACTTATTGCGAAATGAAACGCGGTTGTCCGTCATTCGTAAAAACGGGCCCCCTGTTCGGGAACCCGTTCGCAGTTTTTAACAAGAAGTTTTAGAAAAGAGCGCGAGAAAACCCTTTTAGCAAAAGGTTTCTCTCGCAAAACTCATTTATAAAAATTATTTTATAATCGTACTCACGACACCGGAGCCGACGGTGCGACCGCCCTCGCGGATAGCGAAACGCAAGCCCTGCTCGCACGCGATCGGAGCGATCAGCTTCACGACCATGTTGACGTTGTCGCCGGGCATGACCATCTCGACCTCCTTCGGCAGGTCGATCGTGCCGGTCACGTCGGTCGTGCGGAAATAGAACTGCGGACGGTAGCCGTTGTGAAACGGCGTCGCGCGGCCGCCCTCTTCCTTTTTCAGGACGTACACCTCGGCGGTGAACTCGCTGTGCGGGGTAATCGTCTTGGGCTTGGCCAAAACCTGTCCGCGTTCGATATCCTTACGGTCGATGCCGCGAAGCAACAGCCCCGCGTTGTCGCCCGCGCGCGCTTCGTCCAAGGATTTACGGAACATTTCAACGCCGGTGACGACCAACGTCTTGGTATCCTTTTTAATACCGACAAGCTCCACCGTGTCGTTGACCTTTACCACGCCGCGCTCCACTCTGCCGGTCGCGACCGTGCCGCGGCCCGTGATCGTGAACACGTCCTCGACGGGCATCAAGAACGGCTTGTCGATGTCTCGCTTGGGTTCGGGGATATAGCTGTCGATCGCGGCCATCAATTCATAAATGCACTGGCTGTCCGGCCCGTCCACCTTGCCCGACGTCGCCGCTTCCAAAGCCTTGGTCGCGGACCCTTTAATGATCGGGGTCTTGTCGCCGGGGAAACCGTTCGCCGTCAACAGGTCGCGAACCTCCATTTCGACAAGCTCAACCAACTCGGCGTCGGTCGCCAAATCCATTTTATTGAAGAACACGACAATATACGGCACGCCGACCTGACGGGCGAGCAGAATGTGCTCGCGGGTCTGCGGCATCGGGCCGTCCGCCGCCGACACGACCAAAATCGCGCCGTCCATCTGCGCCGCGCCCGTGATCATGTTCTTCACATAGTCCGCGTGGCCGGGGCAGTCGACGTGGGCGTAGTGCCGATTCTCGGTTTCGTACTCGACGTGCGCCGTGTTGATCGTGATACCGCGGGCGCGCTCTTCGGGTGCCTTGTCGATATCCGCGTAACTCATCTTCTTAACGTTGGGGTTCTTCGCCGCCAACGTGATCGTAATCGCCGCCGTCAGCGTGGTTTTGCCGTGGTCGACGTGGCCGATCGTGCCGACGTTGACATGCGGTTTCGTTCTGTCAAATTTTGCTTTCGCCATTTTTTATTTCCTCCATTTAAGGGTTTTAATTTTGCAACGGTATATAGTATAGCATATTTTTAACCAGGTTGCAAGTTTTTTTAAAGAGTTTTACGGGGGAAACTTTTTGTAAAAAGTTTCCCCCGCGCCCCTTTCAAAAACTTTCATCTTTTAATAAAGTAAAGTTGATAATAACCTGACCTTAATAAAAACGTTCCGAACCGTACAAATAACGGCGCAGACGCGAGCGAGACGAGGAAAGCGAGAACTTTTGAGGAGAGCGTAGCCCCCCCTACGCGACCCGAAAAAATTTGACGCTTGAATAGTATCGCGACGCGTATCCGCCGTTATTTTAATCTTTTTTCGCCCTATCCCCGACTACCTTCTCCGCAATATTCTTAGGCAACTCCGCGTAGTGCGAGAATTGCATCGTGTAACTGCCGCGGCCTTGGGTGCGCGAACGCAAGTCGGTCGCATAGCCAAACATTTCGGACAGCGGGATCTCGGCACGGATGCTTTGACTGCCGTTGATGATCTCGGACGCTTGCAAGACTCCGCGGCGGCCGGTGATATTGCCCATGACGTTGCCCAAATATTCCTCGGGCATGACGACCTCAACCTTCATAATCGGCTCCATCAGACGCGAGCCGCCCTGCCGCATACCTTCCTTAAACGCCATCGAACCGGATATCTTGAACGCCATTTCCGAGCTGTCTACATCGTGGAAGCTGCCGTCCACCAACGTTACCCGGAAGTCCACGCACTCGTAGCCCGCCAAAATGCCGCTTTGCTTAGCCTCCTTGATGCCGTTGTCCACGGCGGGGATAAATTCCTTCGGGATCGCGCCGCCGACGATTTTGTCGACGAACTCGTAGCCCTGCCCCTGCTCAAGCGGCTCCATTTCGATCCAACAATGCCCGTATTGGCCTTTGCCGCCCGACTGCCGGACGTATTTGCCCTCGACGCGCACTTTTTTGGTGATCTTCTCGCGGTAAGCGACCTGCGGCTTGCCCACGTTCGCCTCCACCTTGTATTCGCGCAGCATGCGGTCTACGATGATTTCAAGATGAAGCTCGCCCATGCCCGCGATGATCGTTTGGCCGGTTTCCTTGTCGGTGTAGGTCTTGAACGTCGGATCCTCCTCGGCAAGCTTCATCAGCGCGATGCCCATTTTTTCCTGCCCCGCCTTGGTTTTCGGCTCGATCGCGACCTTGATGACGGGATCGGGAAATTCCATGCTTTCGAGCAGGATCGGATGGTCGGGGTCGCACAGCGTGTCGCCCGTGATCGTGTCCTTTAAGCCCACGATCGCGCAGATATCGCCCGCGTGGATTTCCGAGATTTCGTTGCGCGTGTTGGCATGCATTTGGATCAAACGGCCGACGCGCTCCTTTTTGTCCTTGGTCGAGTTGTATACGTAGCTGCCCGCTTGCAGAGTGCCGCTGTAAACGCGGAAAAACGCGAGACGGCCCACGAACGGGTCCGCCATGATCTTAAACGCAAGGCCGGCAAACGGCGCGCCGTCGTCGCTGGCGCGTTCGATTTCGCCCTCCTTGCCCGGAAGCTTACCTTTGATCGGGGGAACTTCGAGCGGGTTAGGCAGGTAATCGACGACCGCGTCGAGCAGGCGTTGAACGCCCTTATTCTTATAGGACGAGCCGCAAATCACCGGCGTGATCAGCATTTGAACCGTCGCCTTGTGAATGCCCGCCTTGATTTCATCCTTGGTCGGCTCCACTCCTTCGAGGAATTTCTCCATTAAAGCGTCGTCGCTCTCGCTGATCGCCTCGATCAGTTTCGCACGGGCCGCCTTGGCCTCCGACAGCATGTCTGCGGGAATATCCTGCTCCCGAATGTCGGTGCCGAGGTCGTTCATGTACATGATCGCTTTCATTTCGACCAAATCGATCAGCCCCTTGAACGTGTCCTCCTTGCCGACCGGAAGTTGGATCGGAACCGCGTTGGTTTTCAGGCGGTCGTGCATCATCTTGACGACGTTGGGGAAGTTCGCACCGTTGATGTCCATTTTATTGACGTAGGCAAGGCGCGGAACCTTGTATTTGTTGGCCTGCCGCCAAACCGTTTCGGACTGCGGCTCGACACCGCCGCGCGCGCAGAAAACCGCGACCGCGCCGTCCAAAACCTTGAGCGACCGCTCGACCTCGACCGTGAAGTCCACGTGGCCGGGGGTGTCGATGATGTTGATCCTCTTCCCTTTCCAAACCGTGGTCGTCGCCGCGCTGGTGATCGTGATCCCGCGCTCCTGCTCCTGCTCCATCCAATCCATCGTCGCCGCGCCCTCGTGGACCTCGCCGATCTTATGAACTTTGCCGGTATAGTAAAGGATACGCTCGGAAGTCGTCGTCTTGCCGGCGTCGATATGGGCCATGATGCCGATATTTCTTGTGTTTTCGAGTGAGTATTCTCTCGCCATTTTTGTTTTTGCTCCTGTTTTAGTCTGTATAAAAGATTGTTTGATGTAATCGGGGCGATTTTAACCACCCCGTCCGCTTCGCGGCCACCCCTCCGCAGAGGGGAATTCTAACTGTACCGCTTCTCGAATTTAACGGTGAAGATGCGAGCGAGACGAGGAAAACGAGAATTTTCGAGGGGAGTGTAGAACCCTCTACATGACCCGAAAAAATTCGACGTTTGACACAGTATCGCGAAGTATATTCGCCGTTAAATCACCAGCGGAAGTGAGCGAAAGCTTTGTTAGCCTCCGCCATGCGGTGCATTTCTTCCTTTCTTTTGACCGACGCGCCGGTATTGTTGTAGGCGTCGAGGATCTCGCCCGCAAGGCGTTCCTCCATCGTCTTTTCGCTGCGTTTCCGCGAGAACTGCACGAGCCAACGGATCGCAAGCGTTTGACGGCGGTCGGGCCGGATTTCCAACGGCACCTGATAGGTCGCGCCGCCTACACGCCGCGCCTTGACCTCCAACAGAGGCATGACGTTGTTCAGCCCTTTGGTGAACACCTCGATGCTCTCGGCCGACGTTTTTTCCTTGACGCGGTTAAAGGCCGAATAAACGATCTCCTGGGC
>BNZQ01000077.1 GCA_026001225.1 Clostridia bacterium | reverse complement strand
TTCAAACCGAACTTTCTATTTCTTGTGTCACCCCTCCGGGCTGACACAAGAAATACAAAGGACAATATCATCTCTTTCTCAATCCTACGTACCTACCGTTGCGCTTTTACTTGCAATTTACACAAAATAATTTTAACAGTCTACGGAGAAACGGAAAGGGAGACGGCGTTTGCTTTTCGAATGGGCGATAGGAATGTCATTTCTTGAGCGAAGTCGAGAAATCCCCACATTATCGCGCTCCGCGGACTTTTACCTCGTAAAAAAGGCGATTGTACCTGTTGCCCGTCAAACCAGCAGTTCACAACCGCCTTTAAGGTTAACAGGCAAATGCCAAAAGTTTGATAATAAACAATAATAAAGGAAGAGCGCGTCGGCGGAAGTTTCGGCGGACGTTGGGCAATTCTGAAATAACGCGTCGAAACCAAAGATAAAAAGAGAAATAACTTTTGTGCCTTTAAGGTAAATGGCAACAAAAATTGACGCCCGTGGTGAAAACTGCGGGCGTTTTTGCATTTTTGCGGAGTTCGAGGCTGAATTTTGAGTCGTTAGTTTTATAATCTGTTTGGCGGAACCGCCAAAGGAGATGCGTAAATATGAACGAACAAACCGACAGGAACGAGCAAACAAGGTTGAGCGATTTTTTGGACTGGTGGATTGAAACCGTCATAAAGGGGAACGTGAGACGGAACACTTACACGGCGTATCGCGGCTACATCGACAACCACATAAAGCGTTTGCTCGGCAATAACCGACTGAAAGAATTAACGCCCGCCGCGATACAGCAATTCGTGCATACGCTTTGTACCGAGGAAAGGGGGCTTGCGGCAAAGACGGTTCGGGTCGTGGCGTCGATGCTGAGCGGCGCGTTGGAGTGCGCCGCCGGCTACGGGTATATACCAAAGAATCCGTGCGTGAAAATGCGGCTGCCGAAAGCGGCGGAAAAGGAAGTCGAGGTATTCACGCAAGACGAGCAGAGCAGAATCGAATATGCGGTTGAGCGGTCGGAGGACGCGCGAACGCTCGGAATCGTAATCTGCCTTTACACCGGCTTGCGGCTCGGGGAGTTGTGCGGCTTGCGGTGGGAGAATATCGACTTTGAGAACAAGTTCATCACCGTGAGGAAATCGCTGAACCGCGCCGAGAACAAGGGCGGCGGCAGGAACAAAACCGTCATGCTCGAACAAGAGCCGAAAACGGCGAACGCAAAGCGGATAATCCCGCTGCCGGATTTTCTCCGCGAGATGCTGAAAAAAGCCAAATCGGAGAGCAACGGCCCTCCTGTAATTTCGATGAAAAACGGGCGGTATGTGAATCCGCGGACGCTGCAAATACTCTATGCCAAACTGCTCAAAACGGCGGGAGTGCCGCATTGCAAGTTCCACACGACGCGGCACACCTTCGCCACGCGGGCAATCGAAATCGGAATGGACATCAAGAGCGTCAGCGAAATCCTCGGACACGCCAACGCAACGATTACGATCAACCGCTATGTTCACAGTTTAACCGAACAGAAAATAAAGGGAATGCGTATGCTCAACGCGTATTTCCGCGACAAAAAAGCGGCCGATAGTATGAGTTAAGGGAGCGGCCGCTCCCTTTGGCGCGTAATAAAAAAACAAAAAATATTTTAAAAAGCACAAAAACGCGCCTTTCGATTCGTTATTTAAGGGAACGATAAAGGGAAACGCGTTTAAAAAACTTCGCACAGTTACTATATGTGCGAAACAATTTATACTTATTATACACTACAAACCGCCTTTTGGCAAGTACAATCTCCTTATGTCGCCGCAAGTCGGTTATCCTCCGGCCCATTCCCCTCATGAGGGGTGGCCGCGAAGCGGACGGGGTGGTCGTAAAAGAGCGATTATTGCACGTAACCACCCCGCCGCCTGTCGGCGGCACCCCTCGAAGAGGGGAATTTTTCATCGGATCATATTCCGTCCGTCGGTCAACCTTGTCCAACGGGCAATTTTTCGCCGATTTCCATTTTTAGAACGGATTTCCCAAGATTTTCCGCCCGAAAACTTCGCACATATAGTAACTGTGCGAAATATCGGCGGGGTATTGCCGTGCCCCCTTGATAGTAGGGACACGAGATTTCAACGGTTTGATGCTTATTGTGTTCTGCCGTGTTATTTTTTACGGCTCGGGAACCGTACCATTTTCCCGAAATATAGTATACGAGGTAAAAACATTGACGACGACATGCAAATCCGAGACGACGGCGTTCAAATCCGACGCGGGCTGCCAACCTTCCGCGCGGAGAGATGAAAACCAAAGGCCGAATCAACCTTCCGCGCGGAGAGGTGAAAACCAAAGGCCGAATCGACAGGCCGGAAAACGGCCGCTGTCCGTGTGGCTCACCTTGTTTCTCGCCTTTACTTTGATCGCGGGCGTGCTCGGTACGCTGTCCGCGGCCGGGCCGAGGACGGCAAGCGCGGCAACGCCCGCGCTGTGGGACTTGATAACGCTGAAAGACGGGTATAAATACTATGTGGTGGGCTTTTCAAAATCGGGAATGGGATCGGGGGACTACGAAAGCCTGCACGTCGGGGAGGCTTTTGCCGCGGGCGACGATACGGTCACGCTGTTTCCCGCCGCGCCGTCCCTCGGCGGGCAGCCGACGGTAAGGGCGACGGGCGGCGGGCCGTCGATTGGGTATTCGGAGAATCCGTCGTGGTACAGTATGTCGGCGAGCGGTTTCAACGGCTTGCAGTCGACAACGGTTAGCGGTTATAAACGCCTTCATACAGCCACCGAGAACAGCCGTACCGTAACCGGCAACTTCCATTGGCTGAGTTATGCCGAGGCAAATCTTTTGCCCGATGACGCCCGCAAGTACGACAACGGCAACGATTGGTGGACGCGCACGTCGGGAGTGAACGCCGCTAACGCGGTAGTCATTGGCGGCGGCGACGGCGCTGGGGAAGATAAAGCCTTAGCGACCGCTAACTATCTCTCCCGCCCCGCCTTTCGGATTCTCATTTCGGCTCTGGACGACAGCGGACCCGCCGCCATGTTTAAAATGTACTCTATCGTTGAACTGTCGGACGGGTATAAATACTATGTGCTGGGCTATTCGAAAGCGACCGAGGACACAAGTTTGCACATCGGGCAGTATTTCGCGCCGGGCGACGATACGGTAACGCTGATTCCCCTCCCGCACGGAATGAGTTATAATCCCAATCCCCCTCCCGACGCCATTCCGAGGGGCGGTCCGCCGGAGGTATACTCGACCGCCGGCGCCCCGGTGCCGGGTCGTACGGAGAATCCGTCGATGTATACTTATTCGGCGTCGGGCTTTGACGGCTTGGTATCGACAACGATTAACGATTACAAGACCGACATTACAAGCAATGCGAATACCCGCCCCGTAACGGGCGTTTTCCATTTTATGAGCGTGACGGAGTTTAATAATTTGCCGCAAGGCCACATTCGTCGGTATAGCGATAGCACTAATTCTACCGGTCATGGCTATTGGCTCCGCACGTCGGCCCAGCCCACAAGCGTGTATTTGGTGGAAATCGGGCCCGCTGTCCTTATGGGCTATGTCACTAATAACTTAGATTATAGCAGTCGCTGCCGCCCCGCTTTCCGCATCAGTCTTTCCTCTCCCGCGTTCAGAACGGTCGATAATTTCACGACCGTCATCATGGCGGACGGGTACAAATACTATACGCTGGGCTATTCGAAAGCGACCGAGGACACAAGTTTACACGTCGGGCAGACTTTTGCTACGGGCGACGATACGGTCACGCTGTATCCCGCCACGCCCGACGAGGGCGGCCCGCCGATCGTGATGGCCGCAAAAGGCGGCCCCGCGCCGGGGTATACGGCGAATCCGTCGGAATATACGTACACGGCGGCGGGCTTTGACGGCCTTGTGCAGACGGTGGTTAACGATTATAAGACCAACACTACAAGCACTGCGAATACTCGCTCCGTAACGGGCAATTTCCATTGGCTGAGCAAGGATGAGTATGATATTTTACGCCTATTCGAGGACGCCGATATTAGTAACCGTTATCTTACCGGTTACTACGATCCTTGGTCGCCGGAGTGGGGCGAGCGTCCGAGACGTTATTGGCTTCGCTCGGCATACGATTCCGATTCGTTACCGGATCACGCGTATATCGGCGAGTTTTTTAACACGCATCCATCTCCGTTGTCCGATTATAGTATAGGCGCTTCCCGCGCCGCGTTCCGCATCAGTCTTGCGTCCTCCTCGTTCAGAACGGAGCAGGACGCGCTGTCGTTCGCGGACGCCGCCCCCGCGCGAGCGTGGTCGCCGTCGTTCAACTATGCGCAAACGCCGACGGGCGGCAGCGGCACGGGCGGGGTCACGTATTACATTACGGGCGGCACGGGCGCGGCGTCTGTCGGCTTGACGACCGGCGCAATCACGAACGTGACGGGAACGGGAACGATTATCGTTCAGGCGGTAAAGGCGGACGACGGTATCTACGCCTCTAAAAAGGCAACCTATACGCTGACGGTGGACAAGGCGGACATAACGGCGGGCAGCATAACGGTACTGCCCGGTACGTGGACATACGGAACGGCGGGAAGTCCGGCTTTGAGCGGGTCGAATCCGAGCAGCGGAGAAGTGAGTTACGTTTACGACACGGCGGAGGCCGGGACGTACAACGTAACGGCGGGTACGATTGCCGGCAGCGCGGCCGGAACGACGTATTGGGTAAAGGGAAGGATAGCCGAGGGGACGTTCCACAAGGTATACGACACGCCGCCGGTGTCGTTTGTGATCGGGCAGAAAGCGTTGGATAACGATGCGTTGACCTTGACCGCAAGCACGGACTATGACGGCAATCCGAAAACGCCGATAGCGTCGGTTACGGACGGCGCAAAGGCGCTTGTTTTGAATACGGATTACACCGTGGAATACAAGCGGAGCGGAGTCGGGACTACGGACTTCACGAGCGCGGGCACGATAACGGTGACGGTCAACTTTAAGGGCAACTACTTCGGCAGCGCGGCCAAGACGTTTGTGATCGGGCAGAAAGAGTTGACGAATGATATGTTCACGGCGATAGCCGGGGATTATGAATACAACAACACGCAGCACACTCCCGCCGCCGACAAACTGACCCTCACGGACGGCGCGGCGTTGCTCACATCGGCGGACTGGGAGATAACGGGTTTAAGTTACGGCGCGAACAAAAACGCGGGTACGGGTACCGTTACGGTATTTGCCACCGCCACGGGCAACTACTTCGGCAGTGCGGAAAAGCCGTTTGTGATCGGGCAGAAAGAGTTGACGAATGATATGTTCACGGCAATAGCCGGAACGTACACCTACAACAACACGCAGCACGCTCCCGCCGCCGACAAACTGACCCTCACGGACGGCGCGGCGTTGCTCACATCGGCGGACTGGGAGATAACGGGTTTAAGTTACGGCGCGAACAAAAACGCGGGTACGGGTACCGTTAGGGTATTTGCCACCGCCACGGGCAACTACTTCGGCAGCGCGGCCAAGACGTTTACGATCGGGCAGAAAGAGTTGACGAATGATATGTTCACGGCGATAACCGGAACGTACACCTACAACAACACGCAGCACGCTCCCGCCGCCGACAAACTGACCCTCACGGACGGCGCGGCGTTGCTCACATCGGCGGACTGGGAGATAACGGGTTTAAGTTACGGCGCGAACAAAAACGCGGGTACGGGTACCGTTAGGGTATTTGCCACCGCCACGGGCAACTACTTCGGCAGCGCGGCCAAGACGTTTGCGATCGGGCAGAAAGAGTTGACGAATGATATGTTCACGGCAATAGCCGGAACGTACACCTACAACAACACGCAGCACACTCCCGCCGCCGACAAACTGACCCTCACGGACGGCGCGGCGTTGCTCACATCGGCGGACTGGGAGATAACGGGTTCAAGTTACGGCGCGAACAAAAACGCGGGTACGGGTACCGTTACGGTCTTTGCCACCGCCACGGGCAACTATTCCGGCAAGGCGGAAAAGACGTTTGTGATCGGGCAGAAAGAGTTGACGAATGATATGTTCACGGCAATAGCCGGAACGTACACCTACAACAACACGCAGCACACTCCCGCCGCCGACAAACTGACCCTCACGGACGGCGCGGCGTTGCTCACATCGGCGGACTGGGAGATAACGGGTTCAAGTTACGGCGCGAACGTAAACGCGGGTACGGGTACCGTTACGGTATTTGCCACCGCTACGGGCAACTACTTCGGCAAGGCGGAAAAGACGTTTGTGATCGGGCAGAAAGAGTTGACGAATGATATGTTCACGGCAATAGCCGGA
>BNZQ01000076.1 GCA_026001225.1 Clostridia bacterium | reverse complement strand
CTCGCACGGAATTTGTGTGCACCCTTAAATTTATCAAAAAAGGAGAAAAATACATGAAAACACGCAAAAAACACATGAAAAAGTGGGGGGGGGGGGCGTTCATAGTATGCTTCCTTTTATTGGTCACGGGCGCGCTTGCGGCCTGTAGTCCGGCTTCTCTGCAGAGCAAACTCTTCGCGCCGACCAACATCAAGGTAGAGGGCAACACGTTGCGTTGGAATTCCGTCGACAACGCGGCGGGGTATACGGTTAAAATCGACGAGAGCGAATATTCCACGGGGGACAACGAATATCCGCTGGCCTTGCCGATGGGCGAGTACCGCTTATCGGTGAAAGCGTTGGGCGACGGGACGCTGTACGTTTCTTCCGATTACGGCGCGCCGGTGATCTATCAATCCTACGGCGTGATCGCCGATTCCGGTTCGTCCGCGACGGGCGCATTCGGCGCGTTCGACGATCTCAGTAGATTTGAATCCTATTTGGGGTATGGCTTCGACGTGATCCGTTCCAACGAATTCAGCAGTAAAACGGTTAAAATTTCCAATCCGGTTTTTAAAACGGACGAATTACTGAAACAGCGGCTGCTGAAGGTCAAGGAAAATCGCGCCGACGTCAACGTGATTCAAGGTTCGTCGATCGACCAATTCATGGATTCGTGGAACGCGAGTCTGAATGTTGACGTCAAATGGGGCCTAAAAAAGGTCGGCGGCAGCGTCTCGGTTTCCGGCAAGGTGAGCGCGACGAACGAAAAAACGAATTCGGAATATTTTTACGGCATCGATATTTACAATCAAAGCCACTATTTGATTCTGCAGAGCGATTTGGACACGTACAGAAGCATTCTTGCCGACGGTTTCAAAAAGGATTTGTACGACGCTTCCGTTTCGCCCTCCGCTTTGTTTGACCGTTACGGCACCCACTTTATCACCAGCGCGGTGATGGGCGGGCGGCTGACCTCGTATTACCATATGGAGAGCGAGGAAAAAAAGAGCCTGTTGGATATCGCCGCCAAGGTGGACGTCGAGGTTCGGTATCTCGTGGGAAAAACCAACGTGGGTGTCGAGGGCGGCTACCGTAAGGAGGCCTCGGAGCAGCATATCAATATTTCCAATACGCTGGGCGTGATCGGCGGCGACAATTTCGGTATGCTGAGCGACATGGACATCGCCCCAAATTACGCGGCGTGGGAAAAATCCCTGAACGACAAGCCCGCGCTGATGGGCATCAAGGATGCCTCGTCGCTCTGGCAAATTTGGGATTTGATCGAAACGGAAAAGGATATCGAAGTGAAATTCGGCTATATCGACGAAACGGGCGTGGCGCGGACGGGTACGCGCGCGCAACAGCTGCAAGCGTATTTCTTTAAATACGGCGTGGATTCCTATAACGACATGATGAACCGGTACGGGATACGCGAAATCAAGGTGCCGGAAAGCATAGGAAACGTGCGGGTCAACAACCAAACGGTCGGCGCGGACGGCGTCTTTACGGCCAATACGGGCAGCTCGGCGCAAATTACGTTTTTGGTCTATCCCGAGGACGCGTTGGGGTATACCGCCACGTATTCGTTGGTGCAAAACCAATACGCGACGATCAGCAACAGCGGCGAGCTGACGATCGAGAGCTCTGCGCCCAACAACACGATATTGGAGGTCACGGTCGGCGCGGGCTCCGTCCGGCAGACGATTCGGATTCGGGTCAACCGGGTATACTCGGTATTCTTTGAATCCAGTCCCGGCTCCCCGGTCGCGCCCCTGTTCGGCGTCAACGAAAACGCGCTGATTCCCCGGCCTTTGAACCCCGCGCGTCAATATTACACCTTTGCGGGGTGGTACACGGACGGGGCGCGCAAGCTGCCGTTTGATTTTAACAATACGCCCGTCGACGGAAATTTGACGCTGTACGCCCAATGGACGCCGACGCAGTACGGCGTACCGCTGTACGATGGGCAGCGCGTGATCGGTACGTTGTATACCGACGTCGAAAAAGGCTTCGCGTTGACGGCTCCCGCCGCTTTCGCGGAGGAAAAGGAAGGGTATACCTTTGGCGGGTGGTACGCGGACGCGAATTTTCAGACCGTATTTTCCTTTGCCGGCGCGGAATATCAAGACGGCTTGAAGATATACGCCAAATTTACATTGAATCGGTATACGGTGCAGTATTACGCGAACACGGGCAGCACGGCGGACGACCGCGCGTTTTACAACGTCGGCCACGGAACCTCGCCCGTTCCGCAGCCCGAAATTTTGAACGCGCCTAACGGCAAGGTTTTCGGCGGTTGGTTTACGAGCGCGGACTTCGGCGAGGCCGACAGGGTGAATCCCGCGACCGAAACCGTAACGGGCAATTTGACGCTGTACGCGAGATGGGTCGTGAATACGTTGAGCGTCCTGTTCGTAACGAATACGCCGGAAACGCCGGACTTTACGGAGGCTTCCTATGTGTACGGCGACCTCGTCGCCCGTCCGTCTGGAACGTCCGTCGCCAAAAAAGGGTACTATATCGGGAACTGGTACACGGACGCGGGGCTGCAAAACGTATGGAATTTCGACGCCCGCGTCGTCGTCGCGGATATGACGCTGTACGCCGGATGGTCGCCCGCCGTTTTCACGGTAACGTACGAGAATTTGACAGAAGGCGGGACGCATTCCAATCCCGCGGTCTATACGGTCGAGAGCGAGGATATAGTCTTTTCCGCGCCGGAGCGCGCGGGATATACCGGAAGCTGGACGACCGTCGGCATTCCGCAGGGCAGCGTGGGGGATAGGACCATTACGGCGGTGTGGACGCCGATCGAATACGAGATAACGTATACGAACCTACTGAACGGAACCAATCCCGCCGACAATCCCCTCAAGTACACGATTGTGAACAAGATCACCTTTTCCGCGCCGGAGCGCACGGGCTATACCGGCGCGTGGGATCCCGGATTTATCTCGGAAGGGACGTACGGAAATAAAACGGTCGCCGCGGTATGGACGCTGATCGCCTACGAGATAAACTATGATCTGCCGTCGGGCGGAACGACCTCAAACGTCGGGACGTATACGATCGAGGACGAGATCACGTTCACCGCGCCGGTGCGGGACGGGTATGCCGGAAAGTGGGATATCGCGGGCATTCCGTTGGGAAGCACGGGGGATAAAACAATCACGCCGATTTGGGTCAAAACCGTTTACTATGACGAGGTCAGAAAGGGAGAAGAGGTGCAAGTATTGGGGTACATGCAAGGATTGGGGTTTGCAATCATGGCGCTTGATCAGGTAGCTTATGA
The DNA here is from genome assembly GCA_026001225.1 of Clostridia bacterium. Taxonomy (GTDB): domain Bacteria; phylum Bacillota; class Clostridia; order Christensenellales; family DUVY01; genus BNZQ01. The sequence goes on along the minus strand of BNZQ01000076.1, from coordinate 3,056 downwards.
TTTGGATAAAGCGAGTTTGAGAGCGTGGGGCTATACGAAATTTACTATTTTTGTGGATTTCGACATGCGCGAAGTAGACGACGGTTATCAGGACTTAACGATAGCCACGTGGACGGGCTATACGACAACTAATATGGGGATCAAATTGCCGAAAGACTATGCAGTCATTCATTCGCACTTAGAAGAGCATACGCAAGGCAGTATAGACACCGCTTGGTTCACTCATCTTACAGCGACCGCAACGGTTAATATAGATGATATGGTGCATCCTTACATAGGGTTGTTTTGGAGTTCGCACGGTAACGGCGCTAACTCCTATATGTTGGGTCACACGAGGATCACGGTCACGGCGGTGAAATAGGGCCGTTCCCGCCCTTTTTCTCTCCGCGTTTTGTTCCGAAATGAAGTGAGCGCAAAGTAACTGTCATCTCGACCGGAGCACGGAACGTGCGGAGCGGAGAGATCTCCGACCGAATAAAGTTGTCGGGGATTTCTCCGCTCGCTTCGCTCGGTCGAAATGACAAGGCGGCGGATAAAGGACGCGGGGCGCCCAAAGGGTCGCCCCTGACGATAAAGCCCCGTGTTCTAAAATCCGCTACCTTTCACCTGATCCGTTATCTTTCACCTTTCACTTTGCGAAGCATTTCACCTTTCACCCGTTAAAACATTTGACCGCGCGGCGATTTTCTGTTACTATGAGAAAGGCGCGTTATGAGTTTACCGAACGACATCGTAATCCTCGATAAAACACATAGGGACTTTCCCGATTTTCAGGTTCTGCACGACCCGCCCGAACGGCTGTATTGTTTGGGCGACGTTTCTCTGTTGAAAACGAACTGTATCGCGGTCGTCGGCACGCGGCGCATGACAAGATACGGCCGCGACGTGACGGAAACGCTGACCGCCGATTGCGTGCGCAACGGGCTGACGGTCGTCAGCGGCATGGCGCGCGGCGTGGATACGGTCGCTCACGAAACCGCGCTGGCAAAGGGCGGCGGGACGGTCGCCGTGTTGGGCAGCGGCTTTGACCATATCTATCCCGCCGAAAACGCGGATCTGTTTCGGCGCATCGCCGAAAAGGGCTTGGTTTTGACGGAGTACGAGCCCGGCATGCCGCCCCTAAAGCATCAGTTCCCCGCGCGGAACAGGATCATCGCCGCGCTGTCCTTGGGCGTGCTGGTGACAGAGGCGGGCGAAAAAAGCGGCGCGCTGATCACGGCCTACGACGCGCTCGACCAAGGGCGCGAGGTGTTCGCCGTGCCGGGCGGCATCTTTTCGCCGGAATCGGCGGGGACGAACCGGCTGATCCGGGCGGGACACGCGCATATGGTCACGTCCGGCGCGGACATTTTCCGCGCTTTGGGTCAAGATTATGTGAAGAATGAGAAAATCACCGCTCTGCAGCTTGACATTGAGCAAGAAAAAGTTTTAAATATAGTGTGCAAGGACGGGCCGCTTCATTTGAACGGGCTGATTGAAAAGACCGGAATCGAATTGCAGCGGCTGAATTCCCTGCTGTTTACAATGGAGTTGTCGGGCGTGATCGAGAAGCTGCCGGGGAATTTCTATCAGGCCGCCGTCACAAATAAATGAAAGATGAAAACTTAAACAAGTGAAAAGTGAAAACTGAAAATTGTTGACCTGTCGAAGAAGCGGCTTTTATTATGCCGTAAGTACCTTACCCGCCGATGACGGGCCGGCGCACGCTGCCGGCCCCTGCGATTTGCAATCGACCGAAACTTTCAGTTTTCACTTTTCAGTTTAAAAAAATAGGAGTGACTAAAAAACGACAATGAAATTAGTGATCATCGAGGGCGCGGGCAAAAAGGAAACGATTGAGAAATATCTGGGACAGGGGTATCGGGTGTTCGCCACCAAGGGGCACGTGCGCGACTTGCCCGAAAAGACGATCGGCGTGGACGTAAAGAACAATTTTACGCCCAAATACGAGATTATGCCCGACAAAAAGGACATTGTGTCAGAATTAAAGGACAAGGCCGAAAAAGCCGACGGGATTTTGCTGGCTACCGACCCCGACCGCGAGGGCGAGGCGATCAGCTGGCATTTGTGCAATATTTTGAATATCGGGCCCGAATCCCCTTGCAGGATCGTATTCAATGAAATCAGCAAAAACGCCGTGCAGAACGCGCTGGCGTCGCCGCGCGCGGTCGATATCAATTTGGTCAACGCCCAGCAGGCGCGCCGCGTCGTCGACCGGCTGGTGGGGTACAAGCTGTCGCCCCTGCTCTGTAAAAAGATCGCCAGCAATCTGTCGGGCGGGCGCGTGCAGTCGGTCACTCTGAAATTGGTCACCGACCGCGAACGCGAAATCCTGAACTTCAAGCCCGAGGAATATTGGACGCTGACCGCTTTCTTGAATAAATTGTCCGGCCCCGAAAAGGATTTGATTTTCAAAGCCGCCCTCGCGCTCAAGGACGGCAAAAAGATCAAGCCTGCGTCCAAAGCCGAAATGGACGCCGTTTTAAACGATTTAAACGGCGCGGCGTATACCGTAAAATCGGTCAAGCGGACGGTCGCCAAATCCCACGCGCCCGCGCCCTTTATCACCAGCACGATGCAGCAGGACGCGCTGAATAAATTGGGCTTTAATCTGAAACAGACCCAAAGCACCGCGCAGGAATTATACGAGGGCGTAAGCTTGGGCGGCGAGGGCAAGACCGCCCTTGTAACCTATATCCGTACCGACTCCACGCGGGTCAGCAAGGAAGCGCAGGAGGAGACCCTGTCGTTTATCCGCGGGAAGTTCGGGCCGCGCTACGCGCCCGAGAAGCCGAATTTCTACGCCAGTAAAAAGGGCGCGCAGGACGCGCACGAGGCGATCCGCCCGATTTCGATCGAGCGCACGCCCGACAGCGTTAAAAACCTGATCGGTCCGGCGCAATACAAATTGTATAAATTGATCTACGACCGTTTTTTGGCCAGCCAGATGACCGAAGCGCAGTACAACGTGCTGACCGTGGACGTCGGCGCGGCGGCGTACGTCTTCCGGTCGAGCGGCCGCACCTTGCTGTTCGACGGCTATACGGCGGCGTATA
>BNZQ01000075.1 GCA_026001225.1 Clostridia bacterium | reverse complement strand
GTACCCGCCCCCACCCGGCCCGAACCGCCGAAATCCGACGCGCATATCCTGACGGACGACGAGCGGATTTTGCCCGCCGCCTCTGACAGCACGGCGCATGTGCCGTTCCGCCCCGCCGATCCCGAAAAGCTCGTGCCGGAACAACGGGATTACGCGGCGGACTATATTTCGGTCGAATACCGCAATATTTTGAATCGTTTCATCAAAACGTCGGACGGCGGCAAGCGCGCCCGCCCGGATGAGGTCTATACAGCCCCGGTCGAGCCGGCTCCCCTGCCCGCCGAGGACGTGAAAATCCGCGTGCACCGCCGCCCCGAAAAAGCCTACGCGCCTGAAAATATGGACGACGTGCGCGTGCGGCCGCACGACAAGGACGAAAACGCCGCGTACACCGGCAAATTTTACGTCTTTATCAACCGTCTCCGCGTACACAAGAATTGGTTCGTGTGCCTCGTATTGGAGCTTTTGGTCGTCCTGTGCTATCTCGCGTTGGTGACGATCTCCCATGCCGCGACGGACGCCGAAATGGTGTATTTTTTGGTCGGCGTGCTTGTGCCGTTCGCGTTTCCTGTCTTCGGGCACATTTGCTTTGCGATCGAGCCCGACCGAAAAAAGCGGATCACCAACACCTATTTGGAAGATTTAATGCATGGCGCGGTCTTTACGATGATTTGTCTCGTACTCGTGGCCGTCGCTTTACCGGCCCTGTTCAATATGAACCGCAACAATTTGAACGAATTCAGCGTACGCATGGCCGTCTTTTTGGTACTCTCATTCGGCTTCGCGATCGATTCGATGCTGTTCTGCCTGCTTCACCGCAAAAAGAAATTCGCCGCATAACCACGCTCCGCCTCGCTATTATACGGGAAGCCGCCCGAAATTCAGGCGGCTTCTCATTTTTTCGCTCGCTCCGCTCATTCCGACCAAACGCGAATTTTTATTACATAAAAATTCGGTCGGACTTAAATCGGTTTTTCCTTTCAAAACACTCACACCGTCCTTGTGTCATTCCGAACGCCCTTGTGTCATTCTTCCGTGAGTGAAGAATCTCAATCCGCACTTAATCCGCACTTTTTACCTTTTACTATTTACTTAACTTGCGACGACGTTCAATAAATCCGATTTACCGTTATCGGACATGAATCTTTGCAAATTCGAAACGGGCAGGGAAAAACTGATATTATCGGCAAAAATATTGACGTTGGATTCCCCGTTGCCGTCGTTCGCCGTGTTCGCGACCAATTTCAGCGTGTTGATGCCAATCAAATACCCTTTCATGTCGAAGAGCGCGCCGCCGCTGTTGCCGGGATTGACACCCGCCGAGATTTGGATCAGCTCGCAGGTCAACCCGCCGTCCTTTGCGTTGAACGTGATCGACGGATTGCTGACGAGGCCGTCGCACACCGAGGTGCCCAAATTCTGCCCGTTGCCGATCGCCAAAATATGCTGGGCATATTTCAACGCGCCCGAATACACCCGAACGGGTCCGTGGCTTTCGCTGTAATAACCGACCTTCAGCAGGGCAAGGTCGGTCGTTTTATCGGAAGAGGCGCTTCGCGCGTTGTTTACGATTTCCGCCCTGTACGGCGTGCTACTGCCGAAAAAGCAAATCTCGATCTTGCCGAAAACCGTATCCGGTATCGTTTTCAATCCGTTCTTAGCCGTGATAACATGGCTGTTGGTGAGGATATAGGTTTCGTTTTTATCCTTGTCGGTGTGAATGATCACACCGGAACCCGACGCCGAACCCGTCGCGCTCGAACCGTATACCTCGACGCACGAGCCGATCACGCTGTCGGTCAGCCCGACCAAATAATCCTCATCGGTCGAATAGTTCAAATTATAAATCTTGGTTTCAGGCTTGCCGAACAAGCCCTCGCAGCCCGACAAGAGCAACGCCATGCACAGCGCAATCGCAATGAACGGTATTATTTTCTTTTTCATAATGAACTCCGTATCAATAGTATAGCACATTTCCGCCCCAAAGTAAATATTATGATTATGTGAAGTTTGTTTAACGATCGTTTATCTTTCATTTTTTACTTCTTTTTGAATCCTTATACTCCTTTTAAAAATTACATAATTTAAAAAGGAGAGCCTTATCATGAATTTCATCTACAACGAAAACAAGAACGTGCGCGTCTGCAGCCAGGAGGAGTCTTTCCGGAAAGAAAAATCCTGCGGCTGTGAAAAGCCCGCCGAAAAGCCCTGTCACTGTAATTGCAACTGCGGTTGCGAAAAGCCGGAGCCGCCCAAAAAATGCCCAGAGATCGTGTTGGAGGCTAAACGTTTAGAGGGCGTTAAATTTGATTTAATCGAAAAGCGCAGCGGCTGCGTGATCGCCTGCGGCAAGACAAATTACCGCGGCGAGTTGGAATTTTCGGGCATTCCGTTCGGCTGTTATTCTTTACGCGAAACCGAGTCCAAAGAGGGCTATGATTTCGATGACAAGACGTTCGACGTGGATCTGTCCTGCAAACACCCCGAAAAATGCGTCGAGGTTCGCAACCGGATGCGTCAGGGCGCCATCAAGATCGTTAAGATCGGCGAGGAGGAAAAATTCGTCATGAAAGACGACGGGGACGATTGCGGCTGCTAATTAAGAAAGTTTCAATCTTTACGAATTTCTCGCGGGGGAAAAACCTTTTGTAAAAGGTTTTCCCCCCCGCGCCCCCTTTCAAAAACTTTCGGTCTATTTATTCGGCATCGAGTTTCGCGTCGCATTGTGAACAGCTTTTTCGAGATTTCTCGTTTTTGATGCCGCAATACGGACATATAACGAGCTGTTTTTCTTCCATGAACTTATCTATTTTCTCTATTTCTAATTTAGCGATTTCCAAATTGATTTCCGCAATCTGCAAGTCCGTCGGTTTTTCCGAATATTCCTCGATGGTGTCGGGCATAAGGCCTTTCACGATGCGGGGCAAAATCCGCAACAGAGCTTTCGCCAGGAAAAACGCGGCGACGGCTTCGATCGCGAATTTGATAAGGTTAAACGGCAAAACGCCGCCGAAGATGTATCCCGCCGTCTGTAAAAGTTGGGGCATCCAATGTCCTTCGGGATCAAGCACCCGAATAAACAGCGGAACGATGAGCAGCCAATTGGACAGCATAGCGATCCCCGTTTCGACGAGCACGCCGGCGACGAAAGCGACCGCTAAAAACACGGTGTCGCGCTTCGGGCTTTGTTTCGCGCCCGACGTCCGTAAATGGTACACAACCGAAAGCGTCAGCACAAAAAAAACAGAGCAAATGAAATTGGACAGCACTCCCACGCCCATATTGCCCATATCGAACGGTAAATAAAGCAGACACTTGACCAGCGTTACGATGATTGCCGAAAGCGGACCTAAAATCACCGCCGCGATCGCCGCGCCGACGTCGCCTAAATCAAATTTTAAATGCGAAAACGCCGGAATGATCGTAAAATGCAAAACAAACATCAAACCGAAAGACACCGCGCTCAAAGCGGCCAGCGTCACCAAGTAAAATGTCGGTTTCTTTTTGATCAGGGAAAACTCACGGGAAAACAGGGTACGAAAAAAACGGGAAAACATAAAACGGTTACTCCTTTCTCATCCGGACTGTAACCGTCGGTATCGGAATTTCACCGATTCGGAGATGCGTTCAATTTTCGCATCCTTTGCGGACTGTAACCGCCGGTGGGGATTCTCACCCCGCCTCCAAGGAAATTTGAATGATAAAGGCGAATATGCGTCGCGATACATCGTTGCGCTGCGTTTTCCTCTGTCACGCACAAGAAGTACGCTCCCTTCGGAAAGCCTCGCATGCCTTGTCTCGCTCGCATCTGCGCCTTTATGATTCAAATTTAAGTCTATTATACTATATCTTAAAGGGATTTGTCAAATCTTTTTTTGCCAAATTCGTCCGTGATCTTGTCATACTTTTGATAGATTTCTTCTGCGGCCATGCTCCACGAACGGTAGATTTCGCGATAGGCCGCTTCGCCGACCGCCTTCAATTTTCCCCTGTCCGCCGCTATGTCCATGATCTTCGCGGCATAAGCGGCCGCGTTTTCCGCCGCCCAAAACGCGTTCACCCCGTCCTCCGTCCCCTCCGCCGTAGACGAGCCCGTTACAAGCAACGTCGGCACCTTGTGCGCGGCCGCCTCGATCGGCACCAGCGACGCCGTGTCGAACGTGGACGGGAACAGAAACAGATCCGCCGCCAAATAATAGCCCGACAACGCTTCCCTGTCCAGCACTTTGCCCGCGAATATAAATTCGCCGGATAGGCCGCAGGCTTTAGCTTTCTCCAAAAATTGCTCCTCGTCGCTGCCGAAGCCCACGACCAGCATTTTGAACCGAAGGCCCTTTTCCTTGGCGATTTTCAGCGCGTCACAGATCAACCCCAAATTTTTATACATGACGATGCGGCCGATAAAGATCAGGATCAATTCCTTTTGGGGATCGAGACCGTGTTTGGCCAGCACGTCCGCCCGCAATTCGGCGGCCTTTTCGGGGTATTTCATGTCCGTGCCGTTGCGGACGACGCCAACCTCTCCTTTATAGCCGTAATCGCGCAGGGTCTGCACCGTAGCATTGTTGACCGTCCACACAAAATCGGCCTGTTCAAAGCGTTTCATGATGCTGCGCATCGCAATTTTTTGAAACGGCTTGAATTTGGTGACGCGAGCGATATCCTGATCGAATTTCGTATGTAGCGTAAGAATCACCGGAACATTGTGTTTTTTGCCGTAGCGGATCAGGAATTTAGCCATCGAAAACGGCGAATGCAAATGAATGATATCGAATTTTTGTTCCCGCAGATAGCGTTTCAATTTTTTGTCCGTCGCGGGCTGCGCCAGCCGATAGCCCAAGAACGCTCGGATCGACCGAACGCGAAACACCTCGTAGGGCTGAACATCCTTATAGCTTTTATCACCGCTTGACGGCACGATTACTTGACATTCCGATATCTTGTTTAATTCCTTGGCATAGTTGGACACGACCTGAATCGGGCCGTCGAAATTCGGGTAAAAGGTGTCCAAACTTTCGCATATTTTAATTTTTTTCATAATTTCTCCGCAACCGCCAACGCGTCCTTGACAGCAACGTCCATGTTGATATACTTGTAACGGCCCAGCCGCCCGAGCGGGATCAAATTTTTGTAACCGGCCACCTCGGCCCCGTATTTAGCGTGGATTTCCAAATTGTCCGGCGTCTCGATCGGGTAATACGGAATATCGCCGTCCGCATACTCGCCGGGGTATTCCTTCATGATCACGGTGTGCTTTTGCGGCGGGCAGGTGAATTTCGTGAACTCCGTGATCCGCGTGTAATCATGCTCGTTGGGATAGTTCACCACCGCCGCGGGCTGAAAGCCCGTCCGCCCGTGCCGCTCAAATTCGAACCGTAGCGTGCGGTAGGCCAACGCGCCGTATTTAAACCCGAACAGCGCGTCGATACAGCCTGTATAAATCAGAGGCGCACCGGGGTATTCCTTGCCGTTAAACAGGATTTTTCCGTCGCGCAACTTGAAAAGGAGCAACGCGTCCTCGTTCAGAATAACCTCGATATTCGCGTGATCCAGCATGTTTTCCGTCATCGTCGTGAAGCCCTTGACAGGCATATATTGAAATAAATCGGTGAAATAGCCGTCCGCGTAACCCGTGTAGACCGGCACGCGCTTTAAAATATCGGGATTCAACGCTTCCGGCTTGCGCCCCCATTGCTTGACCGTATAATGATAGAAAATCTTTTCGAACACGTAATCCCCAAATTTGCGGATCACGTCGTTTTTATGCGCCCGCAGTTCGAACACGGGAACCTTGGCGTCCCGTCCGTATTCGGCCGACAGGACGACCTTTATATAGTCGGCTTCCTCTTTTGGAAAAAGCGTTTCGAGGGAGGTCAGATTGAAAGGCACTGGCACGAATTTCCCGTCAATCCGCGCGACTACCTTGTGCGCGTAGGGCGTCCATTCGGTAAAGCGCGATAAAAACTCGTGTACGGCCGGAAAATTCGTGTGGTAAATATGCGGCCCGTACTTGTGCAGGAGAATTCCCTCCTCCGTATAGTCGTAGGCGTTCCCGCCGATGTGCGGCAGCTTTTCGATAACCTGCACGCGATAACCCTTTTCGGCCAAAGCCCGCGCCGCCGCCGCTCCCGACAAACCGCTCCCGACGATCAATGCGTTTTTCATCAAGACTCCTTCCCGTTCATCATACCATATTTCCCCTCATTTCGCAAGCGGTTTAGGACAATAGGAGTGGACAAGTAGCAATTCAGACAAAATGCATAATTCCGAAAGGGACGTCACGGTATTTATGAAGATGGCGTCCGTCCGGCTGTTTTTTATGTATTACGGGAACTCGGCATCGCAGTTTGTTC
>BNZQ01000074.1 GCA_026001225.1 Clostridia bacterium | reverse complement strand
TGGCCGTGTTGATGCGCGCGGAGCCCGTCGTGATGAACAGGCCCATCGTGCGCATCGTGTTATAGATTTCCGCTAAATACTTTTCAAGCGCGACTCTCGTCATAAACCCGCCCTCTGTTGATTTTTAAATGCTTAAAGTTTTTGGAAAGGGCGCGGGGGAAACTTTTTTGTAAAAAAGTTTCCCCCGCGCCCTTTCCCCTTGCAAATTCAAATCCCTCACTCGATCTCCGCGGCTAACTTCGCGGTCTGATCCGCTAACCGTAAAGCCTCGATCATCGCGTCCAACGCGCCGTTCATAAACTCGTCGATATTGTAAACCGTCATGCCGATCCGATGATCGGTCACGCGCCCTTGCGGGAAATTGTAGGTACGGATACGTTCGCTGCGGTCGCCCGTACCGACTTGAGCGCGGCGCATACCCGAATAATTCTTGTCGGCCTCGGCCTTTTGCAGGTCGTACAGCTTGGCGCGCAAGGCCCGCATCGCCTTGTCGCGGTTCTTCATCTGCGAGCGTTCGTCCTGACAGGCGACAACCACGCCTGTGGGCAGGTGCGTGATACGGATCGCGCTTTCGGTCTTGTTGACGTGCTGACCGCCCGCGCCGCTCGACCGATAGGTATCGATTTTCAAATCCTTTTCGTTGATTTCGATTTTAACGTCCTCGGCTTCGGGCAGGACGGCGACCGTGACCGTCGAGGTATGCACGCGCCCCTGCGTTTCGGTTTCGGGCACGCGTTGGACGCGGTGCACGCCGCTCTCGAATTTGAGCAGGCTGAACACCTTTTTACCTGTCATCGAAAAGCTGTATTCCTTGATGCCCCCAAGCTCGGTCACGTTGGCGTCGATATCCTCGACGCGCCAGCCCCGCAGACTCGCGTACATTTTATACATACGCACGATCTCGTAGCCGAACAAGCCCGCCTCGTCGCCCCCCGCGCCCGCGCGCACCTCCACGATAACGTCCTTGTCGTCGTCGGGATCGGGCGGCAGCAGCAGGATTTTTAAGCTTTCCTCGATTGCGGGCAGCGCGACGGCCAAACCGTCAATTTCGCCTTGCAAAAACTCCCGCATACCGGAATCGGTTTCGGCCTGCAAAAGCTCCCGCGCTTCCCGTAAATCGGCCTCGGCTTTCAGGTACTTGCAGTATTCGTCCACGACGGGATGCAAGCCGGAATGCTCCTTGCACAGAGCCGTCCACCGCGACAGGTCGTTCAACGCGTCGGGCGACGCGATCGCTGCGGTCAATTCGTCGAATTTCTCTTTTATCGTTTTCAGCTTGTTGAACATAATCTTATAAACTGAAAACTGAAAGATAAAAACTGAAAACTATGGATTGTCGCAAAAGAAACTTTTATTATGCTATAAGTTCCTTACCCGCCGACAAAGCCGTCTTGACGGGATTCGACCGAAATTTTCAGTTTTCAGTTTTCAGTTTTCACTTCTACCACTCTTTCCTTTCCGTTTAAATCCTGAATCGTTTCGATTTGAAAGCCCGCACCCTCGAAAATCCCTCTCACGTCCGCCGTCTGACCGTCGCCGACCTCAAAGTACGCCCGCGCGCCCCCGTTCAAATGCTCTCTCAATTCGGGCGCAATCCGCCGATAAAAATCCAGCCCGTCCGCCCCGCCGTCCAGCGCGATCCTCGGCTCCTTTTTCACGTCCGGCGGCAACGCGTCCAAATCGGCGGTTTTGACGTAGGGAGGGTTACACAAAACCGCATCGTACCTCCGTCCCGCCAACCCCGCGAATAAATCGCTTTGCACAATTTCATAACCGATCCCCGCCGCTTTTGCGTTTTCCCCGGCTATTGTCAACGCCGCGCCGCTGATATCCGCGAAATCGCACGCCGCCCCCGTGTTTTTCGCCACCGCCGCTCCGATGCACCCGCTCCCGCAACACAGGTCGAGGATCTTAATCGAAAGTTGAAAGCTCGACTGTAAAAACCGAACCGCCGTGTCCGCCAATACTTCCGTATCCAAACGGGGAATCAGCACTTCCCGCGTCACCCCGATCCGCAGCCCGTAAAATTCGGTATACCCCAACAAATATTGATACGGCTCGGCGTTATAAACGAGCTTATTCAATAGGTTCTCGGCGTTGCTCTTTTGCGATCCCTTGATCGCTTTCAACGCCGCCAACTCCGCTCGCCGAACGTTCAACAGGCCGCACAGCAGAAAATCGACCGACGCGCTTTCCGCGCCGCGCTCGGCGGCTTTCCCCTGCCATTCTTTATGAAATTTCTGAAAATCGGCCGATAGATCGAAAACCCTGTCGGGGGCGTTCGGGTTTAAATCCATATCCCGCGCCGCGTTGAAAGCCGCCAAAGCCACCTCGATCATCGCCGGCTCCGGCTCCCGCGTCGTCAAGCCCTGCAACGCCAAGCCCGGCGCGCGCACAATCCGCATAAACAGATTGTCGCCGCCCTTGGCCAACAGGCGCAGCAGCTCGTACGACAGCCCCGCGACCAAGGGCAGCAACGCGAGCCGCACGCCGGTCTTGACCAACGCGAAAACGAAGCTCCCTCCCACGGCCGAGGCCGTGACCCCCAACCTGTACAACGCGTAGGTCACAACCGAAAAGACAAGGATACTAATGATGATGACAAAAAACAAAAAGGTCGTGCCGCAACGGTTGTGCCGTTTGCTGTATTTCTGAATGCCCGCAACGGTCATTTCGCCGCCCTTCTCGAAGCAGTTGATCGTTTTATGCTCCGCGCCGTGGTACATAAAGGTGCGCCGGATATCCTTCATCAGGGAAACGAGTACGAGATACAGAATAAAAATGACGATCCGCACCGCGCTTTCGAGCACGTTCTGCCAAACCACGTCCGAATCCGGCAAGCCGATCCAAATTCTGAGCAAGCCCGCGATCCACGACGGCGCGAGGATGAACAGCCCGACGAACAGCCCGAGCCCTAAAAATAAGGCGAGCCCGATCGCGCCCTTACCCCCGCCTTTTTCGTCCTCGCCGCCCGCCGCCTCGGCCGACCGCGACAGCATCTTGATCCCCGTGACCATGCTGTTGATAAACCCGACGCAACCGCGGATAATCGGCCATTTATAAACGAACGGCGTTTTCTTTTGGGACTTTCGCTTACATTCGACGGCGACGCCGCCCGCTTCCTCGCGCACGGCAAGAGCGACGCCGCTTTTACCAAGCATCATGACGCCTTCAAGTACGGCTTGCCCGCCGTAAAAAAAGGGCGCGTCCGCGCCCTCCCGTTTTACTTGTCGTTTTGTGTTCAATTTCTTGTATCTTGCGGGAAAAACTTTTTATAAAAAACTTTTCCCACGCCCTTTTCAAAAACTTTAAGCTTTACACGATATAAAAACTTCAACCGAAATTTTTAGTTTTCCGCTTTCAGTTGTTAAACCGACTTGTTGCCGTACCGTTTGTTGAAGCGGTCGATCCGGCCGCCGGTATCGACCATCTTCTGTTTTCCCGTAAAGAACGGGTGGCATTTAGAGCAAATTTCGACCTTGATCAAATCGCCTTTTTTGGTGCTGCCCGCGGTAAAGGTCTCGCCGCACGCGCAAGCGACGGTCACGTCGTGATAATTCGGATGGATATCATTTTTCATGATTGCTTCCTCGCTTTATTTAAGCCCGCTTTAAACGGACGCATTTTATTCTAAACTATTTTTCCCGTTTTGTCAAATGAAAAGTATATTATTTTAAGCGTTTTCCGTTCATCGGCTAAATTGTCACGCTGATCAGGCTGCCCCCGATATCGTTCGCGCCCGCGGCATGGATCAGTTCGGGGCCGGCGGCGGCGAAAGACACGACGGCAGGCGCGAGGGCGTTCACGTTGACGACGGCGTTCGCGAGCATATTGATCGCCCGCGAGGTAAAGCCCTTGCCGTCCGACACGCCGACAATCTCTAACGATTTAGCGACGATATCGACGATGTTGACGTTGCACATTTCGTTGACGGCCTGATGACCGACCAAGGCGGCCTTTCCGCCCCGCATGGTCAAACTCAAAATCTTTTGCGGCATCTCGCCGCCCGCCATAGAAAACACGCTGCGCTCGCACATGCGCCCTCCGGTGATCTCGACGACGCGTTTATTGATGTCGGACAGCGCGGAATTGACGGTATAATACACGCCGTTGTCGCGCGCGGCGTCCAAACGGTCTTGCCGCGAGTCGATCAGAATCGGCACGCATTGATAATAAATCGCGAGACCGGACAGGATCATGCCGATCGGAGAAGCCCCCAACACGGCGATATGCTGTCCCGGCTCGATATTCAGCGCGCCCAACGCTTTCAGGGCGATCGCGATGTAATCGGTAAAAACCGCCTCGTTGTCCTTGACCTGATCGGGCAACGGATATAGGCAATTTTTGGGCAGTACAACGAAGTCGCGCAACAGCCCGTCGCCGGTTCGTCCCATGACGAAAAAATCCATGCATTGACGCGGATCGGTACGGCAGGCGACGCAAGTGCCGCAAGGGATATACGGCTCGATGACGACGCGTTGGCCGCGCTTCAAGCTTTCGTCTAAAACCTCGCTGACGACGCCGACGCCAAGACGTCCGGGGGTAATGGGATAAGACGTATCCGCCGATCCTTTCAGACTCTGCAAATCGGAAGTCGCGAGTACGCAATGCGTCAATTTCACCTTGACGGTGTCCGGCCCGATAGTTTCGTGGACTTCCTGCAAAGCGATCGAGTTGGGCGCTTTAATCTGCCAAACTTTCATACGTGATAACAGTATATCATTTTTTTACAGGGAAGTCAACGCGCTGCGCTGCGCTCATACTCGGACGCGCAGTTTTACTGTAAACGCCCGTGTTTATTGACCGTCGCTGCGGCGGCATAAAACCGGATTCAAAGGGTCAAACTATCAAACGGAGGAAACTTTTTATGTTCATGATCTGTACGATCCCCGGCACGGTGAGCATTTACGACTATTTAGCGGCAAATTGCAACGACGCATATTTATTCGCCACGCAAGAGATCAGATAGGGTATAAGCCGTCGATATTCCCCGCTCCCAATACCAACACCAAATCCCCTTTTTGCAGTTGTTCAACCAAAAACCCGCGTATTTCCCCGAACGTCGGGAAATAGAAACACGCGGGCGTTTCCCGTCGCACGCGCTCGCACAAAAGCGCGCCGCTCACCGACGGATCGGCTTGTTCCCGCGCCGCGTAAATCTCCGCGATCACCGCGATATCCGCCCGACGCAGAACGCGGACGAACTCGTTCATCAAAATTTTCGTGCGCGAATAGGTGTGCGGCTGAAAAACGCAGATCAGGCGCGCCGGTTTCATCAGACGCGCCGCGCGGAACACCGCCGCGATCTCGTCGGGATGATGCGCGTAGTCGTGATAGATTTTGGCCCCGTTCACCCCTGCGCGGTACTCGAACCGCCGCTTCATGCCGCTGAAATCCCACAACGCGGCCGCGACCGTTTCGGGCGCCGCGCCCATTCGGCGGGTAACCGCCGACGCCGTCAAAGCGTTGTAGATATTGTGGCGGCCGGGCACGCCCAACGTGATCCGCGCCGTTTTCTTGCCCCGCTCCCAAAGGTCGAACGAAAACCGCCCGCCCTCCTCCGCGATATTCCGCGCCCGATAGTCGTTTCCCTTGTCCAGCCCGAATGTGACCGCGCCGCACCCCGCCTCTTTCAATACGTCGGCGGTATTGCGGTCGTCGCCGTTCGCGACGACCGCACCGTCCGCCCGCCTATTTTTCAAAAACGCGGCGAACGCGCTCTTGATATCGCGCAAGTCCCTGTAATAATCCAAATGATCCTCGCCTACGTTCAGCACGACCGGAAAGTCCGCGCGGAGATGCAAAAAGCTCCGTTTATACTCGCAAGCCTCGACCACCATGATCTTATCGTTTGCCGCGCCGTTTTCCCCGTTTCGCTCCTCTTTCTGCAACGCGCCGCCGATATGCAATGCGGGATGCAATCCCGCCTTTTGCAAAATATAGCCGATCATGCCCGAAGCGGTGGTCTTGCCGTGGCATCCAGCCACCGCGACGACGTTTTGATAGGTATCGCAAAGCCTTCCCAAAAATTCCGCGCGCCCCGTAACGGGAATCCCCCGCGCGACGGCGATCCGCAATTCGGGATTGTCCGCGGGCACGGCGGCGGTGACGACAACAAGGTCGGCGGCTCCGATATTGTCGGCGCGGTGTCCGACAAAAACGCGGATACCGGCCTCGGCCAGCCCAGCCGGCACGGAACCGTCGGCCAAATCGCTGCCGGTAACGATATACCCCGACGCTTTTGCGGACAGCGCGAGCTTTGACATGCTGACGCCGCCGATCCCGACAAAGTGAATCCGCTTGATATTCTCCATATTTTCCATCTCTTTTTCCCTGATTATGATGATAAATGAAACTTTTTTCTTTATTGTTATCCTATTCGCTTTTTTCTTTTTCGGTCGGGCGGTTTTATCATTATAGGCTTTCTTGACCGGCGCCCTCAAAGAAAAGCCCGTTCCCTATTATATGCAAGCCGCCCTTTCTTTCTGTCATTTTGAAGATTTAGGCAAGTTGTAAAATGGAGAGCAACGGGACAAGAGAAGACCCACGAGGTTGATTCTTTGGTACAATAGTGTTGAAGAGGCACAAAAAGTATCAAAGGAGGGACCTAACGTGGGTCAAGAAGATTGTA
>BNZQ01000073.1 GCA_026001225.1 Clostridia bacterium | reverse complement strand
GGCGACGTACACGCTGTACTACTCCTACGTTTCGCAAAATGCGAACTATGAGAGCGTCGCCGGCGCAACCGTAACGCTGACGGTCGGAAAAGCCGATCCGGCCTATACCCCGCCGGCGCTGACGGCTCTCGACGCGCACGGCGAGCGCAAAGGAGAAAGGTAAATGCAAGGAATTTTATTGGCTATCGGCAGAGTCGCTCTCGACGCGCACGGCGAGCGCAAAGGAGAAAGGTAAATGCAAGGAATTTTATTGGCTATCGGCGGAGTCGCTCTCGATGCGCACGGCGAGCGCAAAGGAGAAAGGTAAATGCAAGGAATTTTATTGGCTATCGGCAGAGTCGCTCTCGATGCGATTGATTGGACGGTGATAGGGCTGGCGGCGGCGGCCGTCGTGCTGTTCACCGTGTGGATGCTCCGCCGGAGCGGGCGCAACGCCGCGGCGGTTGCCGGGGGCGCGCGGAACGGCGACGGCCCGGAGGCGGAAACGGCGGCCTTGACGGACGGAGTTCTTGCCGACCTTGCGGCGGCAACCGGAAACGGCGGCCCCGGCGCGGAGGACGGCATTTTCGCGGGCGCGGCCGATCTTGAATCGGAAGCCTTTGACGGAGAACGGGAGGCGTTGACGGAGGAGGAACTTTCCGACCTTGCGGCGGCGGCCGAGAGTGAGGATTTCGACGCGGAGGACGATATTTTCGCGGGCGCGGTCGATATGGAACTGGAAGCCGCCGACGACGAGCCGGAGATAAGCGGCGACGTTTCCGTTCCGGCGGCGCGGCGGGAACGCGCGCCCTTGCGCATGACGCGGAAGCGCGCCGTCAACTATATCCGGCGGCGCGAGGAGCGGCTGAACGAGGGCATGACGGCGATAGAGCGGCCCGAAAGGCTCTATCTGCCCGCGTCCCTGCGCATCGACGGCAAGACCTTTGCGCTTGTTTACGAGCGCGAGGGCAAGGTCAGTTTTTTGGTACGGCTGGACTTCAAATATGCCGAACGCTTAAAACTTCGGCATCCGCTCATTCGCCAAGCGCGTTTCCCCCGCGGCGGCAAGTGGTACATCATGCCCGTGTCCGGCGACTTCACCGACGCGCAGATGCTTTACCGCGTCCTGATCCGCGCCCAACGGTTCACAAAGCCATAGAGATTTTGAACGCCGAAGCAATACCGAGGACGAGGAGCAAGCATGGATAAAAATATTACAGTAGTCAAGCGTCATGAATTTGATTACATTGACGATCGCATACAGGAAATCGGAGAACCCGAACCGTGTCCGCAAAATGTTATAGATCATCTTTTCAGTATAGGAGAAATTGAGGTTACGCAAGAGATGATCGCATTCAATAAGAAATTTGGATTTGCGGCCGAATAGTCTTTTTGAGTCTCTCTCATGAAGAAAGAATAGTCATGCTGGAAAATTACGGCAAATCCGTCACATCGAAGCGGAGCAAACGGTACGCACATTAGGCCGTAACCCTTTTGCAAAAAAGAAATCTTTGAAGATCGCTCGTTTTTTTGAGAACGGGCGATCTTTTTTTTGCGGGAACGGGGAGGTTGGAGGGAAAGCGAAAGGGGAAATTTAAGGGGAGAGATGAAAAAGTGTCAGGGGATTTTGTAAAAGGAGTGAAAAATGTGTTGAAATTTGACGGAAATGTGGTATACTAAATATATAAACAGTGGATAGTGGATAAATGTAAGTAGCATTTAGCATTGAATAAACTTTTTGAATAGAGGGCGCGCCCTCTATTCAATTCCCCCGACCGAGGTCGGGGGAATTGGTAAAGAAATAGTTCAGCGCGCAACCAAAAAAACAGTTCAACGAATTGTGTCAAGAGGACAAAACGAATGGATACAAGAGCGGAAAAAAGAAATAGGACAAGCCGGAAACGGTTTTTCATGGCGGGCGTGATCGTGGCAGTCGTGTTGCTTGGACTTGCGACTTTCGGCGGGCCGGTATCGCAATGGCTGAACGGCGGGAAACCGCCGGAAACGGCGCGGGCGGCAATCGTGCAGGAAAGCGGCACGAATTTGTGGATCGACGATGCCACAGGCGCGGTCGTCGGAACGGGAACGCCGGATACAAGGGCGCCGAGTACGTGGGCGGCGGCGGAGGGAAACGGAACGCAAACGAATCCGTGGATCATCGAAACGCCGGATAAATTGGCGGGGCTTGCGCTCATCTTGTACAACATCGCCGATAGCAACAATTCCGCTTATCAGGCCATTCAAGGCGGGTGGCAAGGGAAATATTTCGCCGTGACGCGCGATCTCGATTTGCGGCGGTACGGCACGGGACAAACCTACAACGGTATCGTTACGACCGACTACACCGCCTCGATCGGCGCGGCGAACAGCGGCAAGGGGTGGTTTCCGATCGGCAAGTTCAACGGCGAACGGGCTTTTCGGGGCAATTTCGACGGGCGGGGGCATGTGATCCGCAACCTGTATATAAACCGCACAACAAACTCAAACGACGATCAATTTGTAGGTTTATTCGGCAGGGTCGGGAGCGGCGTGATTCAAAATTTGGGAATCGCGTCGGGCAGTATCACGGGATATAATATGGTCGGCGGCTTTGTCGGCGGTGTGACGCCGAGGGCGGCCAATTCGACGATCGGCATTTCCGCCGACGCGTCGCTTCAAATCCTGAATTGCTGGAACAATGCGGCCGTTTCGTGCGCCAACACGAATACAACGACTATATATGTGGCCGGCATTATCGGTCAAATCTACAACCTTACGGCGAATGTGGCGATTTCCGTGAAAATCCACGGTTGCTACAATACGGGTACGGTCACGGTGATTGACGCCGCGTCGCGTACTGAGTTCGTGGGCGGCATACTCTCTTGGTTAAGCGAGGACACCGGACATGATGCAGCAATAGATACGTGTTTCAATGCGGGCAGTGTGACGATAAGCGGATCGGGAACGAACGCAAGCGCGCGATTAGGCGGTCTTGCCGGCTATTTGGGTGTCAAGATGACGGTCGAAAATTGTTACAATTCCGGCGCCCTCACGGGGCCGGAGAACGGCAGCAACGTTACTGTCAGCGGCCTCGTCGCCACTCGTAGCGCGACAGCCGGTACGAATGCCGTAAGGAATTCTTACAGCGCAGGAAGTCTGTCGGGTGCGAGAGTGTACGGGATTACCGGACAAATTGTTTTCAATGTTTCCGACTGTTTCTATTTGAATCCGGAGGGTGACACCGTGCATCCGGAGGGAAAACTGACGCTTGCACAAATGCTGACGGACGGGAACGCGGACGGAACGGGTACGGGCATGGGAACCGGGGCAATGTCGGCGTTGTTCGGGGGTACGGGCGGGAATACGGCGGGCGCGGGGCATTGGGAAAAACGCCCCAACGACGCGACGGACAACTACTACCCCGAATTATCGTACTTCAAGAACTTCACGGATCCGACGACGGTAACATACACCGCCAACGCCGCCGCGCTCGCGTTCAACCCCGCTTTCATCACCGAGGTGCAAGCAGTTTCCCTTGCGAGTGTAACGTCCGGCGGGAAGATCGCGCCGACGGCGGCCTTGGGGGATTGGACGTACGGGGACACGGCGCCGGCGTTGACGACGCCGAACGTACCGGCGGGGACGTTCACTGTCCTGTACACGGGCACGGATTGCACGGGCGCGGCGTATAACTCCGCGACGCAGCCGGTGAACGCGGGCGGTTACACGGTAACGGTGACCTATGATTTCACCTCGCTCAGCGTTCCGCAAACCTTCTATGACGTCTACTCGGCGGGCACGGCGACGTCAAACTTCACGATCCATACAAAAAAAGTAACGGCAATAGTGATAAGTGGAGGGTTGCCGTCGTCGCCGCTCTACAACGGGAGTGCGCACCCCGCGCTGAATCCGAACGTGACGTTCACGGTCGGCGGAATCGCGGGCGGGGTCAACAACGCCGCGATGCCCGCGCCGTACCGATTGGAATACACAAACTCGAACGGCGCGCCGGCATCGGGAGCCTACGCGGGGAACCAAACGGTGAACGCGGGCACGGTGAGCGTCAAGGTTGTGCCGACGAACAACTATGAATGGGATACGGCCGCGGGCGCGCAGCCGGCGGTGACGGGCAGTTATACGATCCGGCGGTGTCAGGTGGACGACTTGGACGTGTCGGTCAATCCCAATCCTCTGCCCAAGGTGCCGTATAAAGGATCGCCGTATTTCGCGAACGCGGCGGATTTTCCGGGCTTTGCGGTCTCGTTCCCGGCCTTGGGCTTTCCGGCCGCGCTGGCAGAGAACACGGACTATACGTTGAGTTACTCCAACAGCAGCGGCGGCGCGGGCAACAGCACGGACGCCGGGATCGTGACGGTGACGGTGACGCCGGTCGGGAACTTTGACACGGGGAACCAAAACCATACCTTTACATTCGAGATCGAGCCGAAACTGATCGACGTGTCGAATATCCGGCTGCAAGGCTTTACGCCGCCGCTGCGCGTGACCTATACGGGCTCTCCGGTCACGGTCTCCGGCTTGTCGGTGTACGCCGACCCGGAACCGGCCGCGCTCACGGAGAACAGAGACTTTACGTTTACCTATTGGGACGGCGACGCCAACCACCCGGGCCAAGCGATCAATGTCGGCGCGGCGACCTTGACGGTGACGCTGACCGGGAATTACGCCGGAACCGCGCCGCTCGTGCGGGCTTTCCGCATCAGCAACAACGTATTCACGCCCGCCGCGGTGACGGTGACGGGCCTGCCGGCGGACGTGACGTATGACGGCCACGCGTGGACGGTCTCGGACTTTGCGGGCTTTACGGTGCTGTTCGACGGCGTGGCGCAAGCCCCGTCGGCATATACCGTCGGTTATACGGGCAATACGGACGCGGGAACGGCGGCGGTGAACATAACGCCGCGAAACAATGCGATCTCTCCCGAAACGCTGTCGCAGAATCCGGGCGACTGGCCGAAAGCATTTGCCTTTCAGATTGCCAAGGCTCCGATTGACGGAACGGCGGACGTGACGGTGACGGGGAACGTGCCGTTGGAGTATTTGGGCGGCACGGCGGTGGAGTACCCGACGGGCGGCGCGGGCGCGTTGGCGGTGACGTTCAACGGGGTGACGGTGACGCAAGGCGTGGATTTCGACATTGTGTACACGAACAACACGGCAATCGGAAGCGCGGCGCAGTTCTTCATCGTGCCGAAGGGGAACTATGAGGCCGCGCTCGACCTTTTGAGTCTTCCTCTGTACTATACGGGAACATTCTCGATCGTGCCGACCGCGCTGACAAACGCCGACGTGCAAATCACGGGCTACAACAATATGCGGTTTACGGGCAGCGCGATCGTGTTCAACGACCCGTCGGGGATCAACACGCTGAAAGTATACTTCCACAACGTGTTGGCCGTGGAGGGCGTGGATTACACGGTGAGTTACTCGGACGACCAAGGCAACGCAGCCTCCGCGATCGGCGCGTCGGGCAGCAATGCGACGGGGACGATTACAATCACGCCGACGCCCGCGCTGTACGGCGGCGGGCCGTTCACGGCGGCGTTTGTCATCGTGGGCACGCCCGTACCGTCACAGCCGGCGAACTTCAACGTGACGGGAATGCCCGCGCCGGCGAACGTCGTGTATGACGGTCACGCGTGGGTCGTGTCGGACTTTCAAAACTTCGCGGTGACGTACACGTATTTCGATACGGTGTCTCTCTCCAACAAAACCGTAACCTTGACCGAGGGTCTGGATTACGCGGTGAGTTACTCGAACACAAGCGGCGGCGCGAACAACAGCACAAACGCGGGAACGGTGACGGTCACGGTGACAATTATCAATCAGTATTACTCGGTCGCTCCCCTCGCGTTGCCGTCCTTTGCCTTTGTGATTTTAAAAGCGGACTACAACATGACCGGTGTGACGTTTGCAAGCGGCACGGTACCGTATGACGGCACTATACATAGTTTAACGGCGGCGGGGCTGCCGTCCGGCGTGTCGGTGAGTTATGAATACGACGGCGTGCCGGACACGGGCAAGACGAACGGCGGCGTGTACGCGGTGACGGCGGTATTCGCGACGGCCGATCCCAATTACAACGTGCCCGCGAATATGACGGCGACGCTGACCATTACGGTGAATGTGTCGGTTGTCGGCGGGACTTTCAATGTGACGGGCTTGTCCGACAAGCCGTACCGGGGAACGCCGTACACGGCCGCGGACTTTGCGGGCTTTGCGGTGACATACACCTATCCCGCGCCCTCGGGACAAGTTGTGACGCTGGCGTCGTCGGATTACATGATCAGTTACTCCAACAGCAGCGGCGGCGCGGGCAACAGCACGAACGTCGGAACGGTGACGGTGACGGTGACGGTTACGGCCTCCTACTTCACGGGCGGCGGCACGGCCACGGCGACATTCGCGATTCTCCAAGGGACGTACAGCATGAGCGGCGTGACGTTTGCGAACGGAACGTTTCCCTATGACGGAACGGTTAAGAGTTTGGCGGTGTCGGGGACGTTGCCCGCGGGCGTGACCGTGAGTTATCTGTACAACGGCGCGGCGGGGACGGGCGAGACGCTTGTGGGAACGTACGCGGTGACGGCGGTATTCGCGACAAGCGATCCGAACTACGGCGCGCCCGCCAATATGACGGCGACGTTACGGATCGACAAAGCGGCGCATAACATGAGCGGCGTGACGTTTGCGAACGGGACTTTTGCCTATGACGGAACGGTGAAGAGTTTGGCGGTGTCGGGCTTGCCGTCCGGCGTGACCGTGAGTTATCTGTACGGCGGCGTTCCGGGTACGGGCGAGACGGCCGTGGGGACGTACACGGTGACGGCGGTATTCG
>BNZQ01000072.1 GCA_026001225.1 Clostridia bacterium | reverse complement strand
GTTCTGAACGCGTCCCGCGATACCGCCGACGTAGCTCCCCGCGCCGCTTACCGCGCCATTGTTGACGTTTCCGTCCACCGCCGCATTGTTGTAAAGCGACAAATACCCGACGATACCGCCGACGTACTCGTATCCGGTTACCGCCACGTTGCTCGCGCAGCCGCCGACGTTGCCGTTTTTTGACACGCCGACCAGCCCGCCGACATTGCTGAAAAAGGGCGTGTCGATCGTGCCCGACGCGGTTACTCGGTCGATCGTTCCCTCGTTCGTTCCGCAAAGCGCGCCCGCCGTACCCGCGTCACCCGTCGCGGTGATGCTCACGGCCGTCAGTTTCAGGTTATGCACCTCGCCCTGCAAGGTGGCAAACAGCCCCGCGTTTTTGACGTTTCCCGAAACGGTCAAACCGGCAATCTCAAAGCCGTTGCCGTCCAGCACGCCTGCAAAATTCTCGATGGGCGTCCACGTCTCGCCGCCGAGGTCTATGTCGTTTGTCAGCTTATACTTCCCGTTCGCGCCGTTCAAGGCCGTCAAATCCTCCCGCGTGCCGACCGCGGCGTAACGAATCAGAGGGTCTCTTTTCCCGCGGGCGACGACCGGCCAAATGATAGCCGTCAACAAAACGGCCACGAAAAACACGAGGTTCCATCGCCGGACGCGTCCCCGCCCCTTTACAATGCCGTAAACGATCGCCAAGGGGAAAATCAACAGCAACAGCGCGTAGATTTTCGGATTAAACTCGCCCCGGAGCGCGTCGCGGAAGTCGGCGAAAAACCTTTTTTTCGGCGCGTATGTGCCGACCGACGGCGCATAGGCAACGGGGGTCAAGCTTTTCGGCAGAGCGGTTTGCGCCAGCGGCGCCGACATACCCGTCTCAAAATTTTTATCCGCCGCGCACCACGGGCAGGTCTTTAATCCGCCGAAATACTCGTGATGCGGCACGGCTTTGCATTTTTTCAGCCGCTGTTCCAGCTTGGTCAGCGCATGAAACCAGTCCTCGGGCGCGGGTCTCAAACCCGGCTCCTCGCGTCCGTCCACAAACGCGGCATAAAACAATTTTTGAATCTCTTCCGGCAAAATGTCGATGGGCGGCGCAAATTTCGGAATGGTCACGCCCTCGGCGTTTTGCATAAACGGAAAAGATCCGTTTAAGATATTCTCGGACGGTTGAGGAAATACGACGGATTTCCGACTCGGCAAAACGGCACACGAAAACGGGTGTACACCGTTCATCAAAAGCTGAAAAATATGAATAGCCAGCGCAAAATTATCAGTGCTTTGATTGAAAGTCGGCAGAGGCGCCGCCGACAAGCCCACTTTCATCTTGCGTTGAATTTCCGCCGGCAGATACTCCGGAATTCCGACATTGCACCGATAGGTTTCCGCGCCGTCCACAATATGGTAGGAATCGGTGTCGACAAACACGATCTGTCCCGTCGCCGTATCCACGCTGATGTTTTTCGGGTTCAAATCGCCGCATGTGTGCCCCGCCGTATGAACGGCATTCAGCACGGCGCACAGGTTTTTGGCAATGGTGATCTTATAACTCCACGGAATATTGGGGTATTTGGCCGTGGCGCCGTATTCGTAAATAACGTTCAAATCCTCGTTGATCTTGACCTTGGGCATGACAAATCCGGCAAAGGCGCCGCCGGCATACAATACGTCCACCGGCCAAGCAATTTGCGATAACACGCTTTTGTCCGGCGGATAGGAAACCATGATGTTGAGCTTCCCCTCGCGCTCGTCGATATTCACCGTGCTTTTGTAAACCTTCGCCACCAAATCAGGTCGGCCGACGACATTGAAAATTTTACCCTCGCCGCCCTGCGCGAACGGATTTTCTTCCAATTCGTACCGAATGCCGCCTCGACCGTTGTATTGCATGTTCTACTCTCCTTCCCGTGGATCCGAATATAGATGCGGATAGGCTTTTCGATTCCATTCCTCTTGCAACGCCGCCCAATCGGGCTCCGCATAATAGCCGCTTTCGCGCCGCCTCGGCAGGACACTTGAATTGACGATCACCGCCACGGTTTTGTCGTCGGTGACACCGGCAAGCGCCTCGCCGGACAAAAACGCCTCGCGGGCGGCCTTGACGCTCTGTATATTCTTTGGAGTCGCGGCCAAAATTTCGTTATCCATGAAGTAACGGATAAACGGCACGTAGACCCGCGTTTTTCGCCCTTTCAATAAATAAGGAAACAACAGGTCGTAAATTCCGTCCGTTGCCAGCAGTACGCTTGCAAAGTCGCTTTCACAGCTGTCGATTACCCAACTGCTTGCCCCGGCCCTGAGAGGCACCACGCAAATGCCGTCCGCCGCCTTTTGCGGCGTCGTGACCGGGACGTATTCGCCGTCACAGGTCAACCCGACGATGCCGCCGTCCCCGCTGTGCCCGTAAACCAAACCTTTCCCGCCGTAGACGACCGCGGACAGCGTCGTGTCGTATTCGGTTATACTGTCGCCGTTACGCTCCGCCTCCGCCTCGACGGCTTGTTCGGCGGCCGCATACCCGCTTGCAATGTAGCGTTTGATGTCCTCCGCACAGGAATCCTTTGTAAGAGATTCCCGCAAGGCAGCGACCAGAGTTTCAACGGCAAGCTTGGCCGCAACGTCCGAATGCTTGGCGCTGCCGACGCCGTCGGCCACGGCGGCAACCGCCCGTCCGCACGGCAGTAACTCAATTTGATGGGCATCCTGACAAACGCCTCCGCTCTTAGCGTGCGAGGTTCCCGTCAAGGATATTCCGTAAAAACAAAGCATACCGTTACCAGTCACTGGGAATGATGCGCGCATTTTCCGGCAGATCGCCAAGCCTGACTTCCTCGCCGACACGGCTCACCGAAATCGCCACCATACTCTCGCTCATCCAATTGAATATGCCGGAAAAGTCGGTGTCTTCCAGCGCCATTACGCGTTTTGTCAGTTTACAAAGCGTTTCCTTGTCATAGCCGGCCACGCCCAACGCAAAAAACTTGAGCTTACCGTGAGAACCCTTGCTCTCCTCCTCCTGAATCCGTTTTGCCGCCGCCTCGACATCGTCGGTAGGCGCGCCGTCGGTGATCATAAAAATCCACGGCTTGAAGCAAGGCGTACCGAGAGAGGCGTAAAACTTGTTTCGTTCCTTGACCATGTCAATAGCAAGGTTGATGCCCTCGCCCATGGCGGTGCATCCGGACGCTTGCAGCTGAATCGCCTCCATTCTGGAAATCGGCGTAAATTTCTGCACCACCCGCGCGGAATCGTTGAATTCCACAATGGCAATGTCCACCCTCTTTTGCGCCAATTCGTCCAGCGAGGTTTTTGTCTTAAACTCATTGATCGCCTTATTCAATCCGGCGATAGCTTCTCCGTCCATGGATCCGGACGTGTCCAAAAGCAGGACGCACGCAAGATGCGGCTCGTTCGGCGCGGCAACCTTGGGAACCCCGTTTATCGTTTGATTCATAGTCGTGTACTCCTTCATTTGGTTTAAGTATTTATGCGTCAATTATATCACATAAATCCTATTCGTGTCAACTCGGGCGGACAAAGGGCAGGGCACCGGCATTAGAATTTAGGGGACGGGCATTGGGAAACCTGATTCATAACAAAATAATGAATTATTATGCCATTATTTGTAGTGGAAGCCGGTTTTCCTTGGCTCAATGTTACGCCACATTAAGCGTTAAAAAGAGAACGAGCCCCGCATGGGCGTGTTGACAAAGTCTCCACGGCGGCGGCGACGGTTCTTTTGCACGTATGATTTTGGCAAAAAGCCTCGTCGTAACGCTGCTACGACTGCGTTTTTTGCACTCATCTATGCAAAAAACTCCTCGTCGCTCCGCTCGTGTCGACTTTGTCAACACGCCCGCATGGAACGCGTTTCCAAAATCCGTGTGTGAAGCCGTGTGTGAAAGGTGATTTTACCTTCAAAATACGTTGTTTCCGCTCTGTTGTACGGGCTTTTACGCCGTGGATAAAAGGTAAGGATTACCTTTTATGAGGTCATAGTCCGCGTTTACGAATACAGAGTGCGCAGAGCGCGCAGGGCGTCCTCCCAAATAAAACCGCAAGCCTCGCGGTCGGCGAACTCCAAACGCAGCTTTTCGTCCCCGTAATAAAAATCGATGACGTTCTTGTAATTGATCGTCAAGCCGCGCACCTTTTCATGGAGAAACGTTCGGGTTTCGCCGCCGTCCGTCAAATGAAAGCCCTCGCGTGTGAGGGTCAGCGTACCCGTCATCACCTTGCCCAATACCCGTTCTCGGCGGTGGCCGAGAAACAGCGCGACGGCATCGTGCCGTAACAAAGCTTCGCCGTCCGGCAACGCGGCGATCTTTTGTTTGAGCAAATCGTATTGGGCAAAGCTCCAATCCGTTATGTTGTCATGAAGCGCCTTGCCGCCGTTCACGCTCTCGAATAGGCCGTAGGCGGTATAACGGACCGTATAGCCGCAATTTTCGCAGGTATAGGTATCTTTTTTAGAATGCAAGGTTTCCAATTTGCCGCAGCTCGGGCAGGCGTAAATGTACCATTCCAAATGCTCGGCCAATTTGCTGCCCTTGAATTTGATGCGGGCCTCGCGGTTCCACGCGATTTCGTCGTGCGCGAGGGCGGCGGTCAGTTTTTCGTGAATTTCCTCGGCCGTCATCGTTTCGATTTGTTCGGGCGTCAGCAGTAAGGAGTAATGAATGAAAATCCGGCCCTTGCGGTATTTCCGCGCCCAACGGGGGAAGGTGAGGCTGCCGCCCTTGGTGAGCGCGCAGACCACGGGAATCTTCAATTTTTTAACGAGCTTGCTGGTGGAGAACAGGAGCGGTTGGGTCAAACCGGGCCACGTGCGGCCGCCCTCCGGATAAATGCCGATCACGTCCGAATTTTCCTTTAAGCGGAAGATGCTGCGGACGGTATCGGAGTCGGTCATGAATTTGGTTTTGGGGATCGCGCCGGCGAGCCTCATCAGCCACGAGAGGATTTTTTTGCGGAAATACTCGTCGTTGGCGACGTAGTTGACGTAGTGCTTATTGCCGACCGCCATCAAAAAGGGATCCCAAACGTTCGTATGGTTGCCGAACAGGAAATAGGGCGGCTTGACGCCCTTTAAATTCGCGTTGTGGGAGTATTTGATTTTGTATTTGCGGGGCAGAACCAGCGACAGCCCCCAACGTACGAGGCCGCCGGCAAGGTATTTTTTGCGTTTCTTTTCTTTTTTCGGAATGCTTTCCCGTCTGTCTTTCCGTTCCGCTCTTCTTTCCGTCGTTTTACTCATAATCTTTCTTCAACCTGTTTCCCGTATAAAATGAACAAAAGCGTGTTCGCTACGCTCACCCGCGTTGCGGTCACGCGCTTTGCGCGCCGCTTTCGTTGAACCCGTCGTCTAAATCGCCAAATCTTGCAAGCAATTTTGGCGATTTAGCCTAGGGTATAAAAAATAACGATAATCATTATACCACACTTTTTGTCACAAATAAATCAAATTTATGGTGCGGAAGCGACAAGGCGGACAAACGCGGATCCAAAACGGACAAAAAGCGACGCGCATTCGGTTTACTTTTCCCGTAAAATGTGGTAAACTATTCAAAATACCTTAATCTGCGGCTTTGCGGTCTCCACGCTGGGCGCGGTTTGAGGCGAATAAAATTTATCGGAGGATAACAAAATCATGGACAAGGCAAAGAAAACGGAGATCATCGGCAAATTCAAACGCGCGGACAACGACACGGGCTCGCCCGAGGTGCAGATCGCGTTGTTGACGGAGCGCATCAACCACCTGACCGCGCATTTAAAGCTCAACAACAACGACCACCATTCGCGGCGAGGCCTTTTGCAAATGGTCGGCAAGCGCCGCAGTCTGCTCAATTATCTGAAAGAGATGGATATCGAACGGTACCGAGAGATCGTCGCCAAATTAGAGTTAAGAAAGTAAAAAAGTTTATAATAAAAAGAAATAAAGAAGGAAAGAAACAAAAAAACATGGAAAAAGGAAGAATCTTTGAGACGACGATCGCCGGTCGCAAAGTCATCGTGGAAACGGGGCGGTACGCGGGCTTGGCGAACGGCAGCTGCCTGATCCGCTGCGGGGATACGGCGGTGCTGACCAACGTGACGATGGCGAACGAGCCGAGGGAGGGGCTGGATTATTTCCCGCTCGGCGTGGACTTTGAGGAAAAAATGTACGCCGTGGGAAGGATCCCCGGCGGCTTTAAAAAGAGAGAGGGCAGGGCCTCGGACAAGGCGATCTTGACGAGCCGTTTGATCGACCGCCCGATCCGCCCGCTGTTTCCGAAGGGCTTTTTCAACGACGTGTCCGTGGTATCCACCGCGATGTCGGTGGACACCAATATCCCGCCCGAGGTGTTCGGCATGATCGGAAGCTCGATCGCGCTGTCGATTTCGGACATCCCGTTCTACGGGCCGACTGGCTCGATTATGGTGGGCCTTGTGGACGGCAAATACGTCTTTAACCCCGACAACGAACAGCGGGCCAAGAGCCGGATGCACGTTACGGTCAGCGGCACGGCCGAGGCCATCATGATGGTCGAGGCGGGCGCGACCGAGGTCACCGAAAAGGAAATGCTGGACGGCATTTTGGCGGGGCATGAGGAAATCAAAAAGCAGGTCGCTTTTATCAATGAAATCGTCAAAGCGGTCGGCAAGAAAAAGAAAGAGATCGCCTATTACACGATCCCCGAGGATTTGGACAAGGCGGTACGCAAATTCGCCGATAAAATTTTGGACAAGGCTCTCGACACGTTCGACCGCGAGGAGCGGCAGAACCGCGAGGACGCGGCCGCCAAGGAAATCCAGGAACACTTTAAAGCGGAGTTCGAGGGCAAAAAGCGCGAGATCGGCGACGTCATCTATCATATGACCAAGGAAAAGGTGCGCGCCAGGATTTTGGGCG
>BNZQ01000071.1 GCA_026001225.1 Clostridia bacterium | reverse complement strand
ACCAAATATCGGCCGAAAAACCGACGTTGATTACCTCGGGCGGTGACCTCGACGCGACTATCGCGTTTCTTACGAAGGCCGCCGCCGCGACGCTGAACATCAAGGGCGGCACGGTTGAAAATACCAACGCGGGGACGACTGCGCCCGCAATTCGGCTGAACAATGCGCAAGTGAATATAACGGGCGGCACGGTGACGACAACCAACGGCCGCGCGATATACTCCGGCGGGTCGGGATACGATGGGGCGGGAACGGTAAAAATAAACGGAGGCACGGTGACGACAACCAACGGCAGCGCTATTTACGGCTACTCGCAAGCGGGGACGGTAGAAATAGGCGGCGGCACAGTGGAGGCCACCGGCGCGACCGGCCGCGCTATACATATTCGTCAACAACAAGTGACAATAAAGAAAACGGGAACAAATCCCACCGTCGTAAAGTCCGCCAACACGGACGCGGCAAGCGGGACGATTTTCATTGAGACCTCGGTCTCAACGTTGGATATTCAAGGCAATACCACGGTGGATAACCTCGCCGAAAACGGCAATGTCATTTACTTCTCAGGTACCGGCACGCCCACGGTTACCATCGCGGCGCCTACGGCCGTCACGCGGCTCCCGCGGGCACAAACGGCGGCGGAACGTTTACCGTAAAACTCAGCAAGGGACAAGGGGACGAGCAAGTTACCGATGAAATCGATCTGACAATAACGGCGACGCCGATTGCCGCGATCACCGGCGCGGCGCTCACCGTAACCGCTCCGGCGACGGGCGCGGTCCCGGCCGCCGCGGCAAACACGGCGGAGACCCTTTACACCGTGAGCGCGGTTTCGTGGTCGCCCTCCGGCAGTGTGTTTTTGGGCGCGACGGCTTATACGGTGACGGTGACGCTGACCGCGGGCGCAAATTACACCTTTACGGGTCTTACGGCGGCGACGGTCAACGAATCATCGGCAGTTATAACCGCGAACGACGGCGCGACCGTCAAACTTTCGTACACCTTCGCGGCGACGCCGAAAGCAACGCTGTCCGGTGCGGTGACGGTTTCGGGCACGGCGCAATTTGACGCGGTTTTGACGGCGGTGACGGCCGGCCTTACGACCAACGTAACCGGCTTTACGGATTTCGGCGCGCTCTCCTCTCAATGGAAACGCGGCGGCGAGGTTATAACGGGCGCGGTCAATTCGACCTACAAGTCCGTCGCGGCGGACGTCGGCAAAACGATAACCGTCACGGTGACGGCGGCCAACTGCGACGGCGGGGTTACGTCCAACGCGACCGCGGCGGTTACAAAGGCAAACCAAAATACGCCCGCCGCGCCCACGGTGGCAAGCAAGACGGCGACAAGCGTCACGTTGACGGCGGTGGCGGGCATGGAGTACCGCGGGGCTATCGGCAATTGGCAGTCCTCACCGATATTTATCGGTTTCACGCCCGACACGAATGAAGATTTCTATTGCCGCCTTGCCGAAACGGCCACGCACGCCGCGTCGCCGCAGAGCAATTTTATTACCGTGAGAACCGAAAGAGCGTCGCTTTCCGGCGCGGTTTCGATAACGGGCGCGACGAAATTCGGGGCGACGCTGACGGCGGACACAAGCGGTCTGACGACCGACGTAAACGGCTTTACGGATTTCGGTACGCTTTCCTATCAATGGAAACGCGGCGGTGTGGATATACAAGGCGCAAATTCCCCGGTTTATATCCTCACGGCGGCCGACATTGACGAAACGATAACCGTCACGGTGACTGCGGCGAACTGCGGCGGGGACGTCGTATCGGCGTCCGTTACCGTTTCAAAGGCCGACGGCCCCGCCGCCCCCGCGGGCGTGACGGGCGGTTACACGGGCGACGGCGCGGTGTTCACCTATACGGTGGACGCGATCGCGGACGCGGAGTATTCCCGGGACGGGTCGGTGTGGCAGGACGGCAACGTGTTCACGGGCTTTACCGTGGCGGACACTGCGGTTACGTTCTTTGCCCGTATCAAGGCGACAAGCACGCATCTTGCGGGCGCGGGCGGCAGTACCGGCCCCGTCGCGTTTGTCAAACTCGGCGGCGGGAACGCGCCCGCTTTGGATTACAACGTGTCCGGCGGCGACTTCCCCAAAACCGTCGTCATTACGGCGGTAGCGGGCGCGGAATACAGTTTCAACGGCGGCGCGAATTGGAGCGACGTCAATACGCATACCTCGACGGCCGCGGAGACCCTCGATCTGAAAATCCGCTTGAAAGAAACGGCGACGCACAACGCCTCCGCCGCGTCCGACGAAACGATTAACACGGCGAATCAAAGCCAAGCCACGCCCGACGCCTTTACGCTGACCTATACGGCGAACGCCGCCGTGAATTACACCGTGACGCCCTTGATGTTCAGCGTCGCGGCGGCGGCCTTCGTAAGAAACGCGATAGTCGCGTCGAGGTCACCGCCCGAGGTAATCAACGTCGGTTTTTCGGCCGATATTTGGTCTATATTCACGGTACCCAGCACATTATCCGCGTTCTGAAAATAAATCGCCGACGACGCCAAGCCGTTACCCCTGACCGTACCGCCGTAAATATTGATAGATTTGTTAGATTCTGAATTGGTATAAATAGCGTAGGCGTATGATTCTACAACTCCGCCGTACATATTGAACTCGCCGGCTCCGTTATTGACTGCATACCGGGAACCCGAGTTAATCTTGCCGCCCATCATGTTAACGACGGTATAGGGGCTTAGCAATTGTAAAGCGTTGCCGCCGCTGCCGGTCGCGAGAATCTCCGTGTCGTCGCCGACGATATAAAACGGCCCAACATTTGCACCCAACTCGATAGTGGCGGTAGTTGATGCGAATGCACCCGTTATTTTCCCCGAAAGAATATAAGTGGGGTGAGAGCCACCCTGATACAATCCGAGACTGTACGGGAACTGAACACTGGCAGTTCCGCCCGTACCGGCGTCCAGCGGCTGACCACTCGTCGCACCCTGAAAGGTAATCTTGATTACCGGAGGCGCGCTGCTTGATCCTCTGGCGGTATGCACCTTTGTGTACAGTTGCGAGAGCAAAAGGGTAATCGTGTTCTCGCTGGTTATACTCCCTATTCCGCCCTTTTCGCAAGACGCGGTAAATTGGCTTCCGAGTTTTACGATTATAAATTCATAATCCGCCGTCGGTACCGTCGGCGCGACGTCCGCCGCGCGTGCGGTTTGGATTTCCCGCCGGGTCCCCGGCAGCAGAGCCGCCGTCAGAGCCGCCGACAGCAGCAGCGCCGCCGCGATGAAAACGACGATCAGCCGTTTTGCCGTGTTGTGTCCTTGCCTTGTTTGTTGCATTGTGTTTGAGTCCTCCACTAAAATTTTATGCCTTCTCAAAGGAAAAGCGGCAAGCCGATTTTCAGCCTTGCCGCTCCTATTGTACTCTATTTTTGCCTCCGCCTTGTAAACTTTTGTCAGAGGGAACGAAAATTTTTTAATTTTTTTGGGGAGTGTACAAATTGTTATTCTGCATCCTTGCCCAAATGCCGGATAATAAATTCCCTTTGGTTGTCCACGCCGTCCTTTGTAAAGATTCTGTATATATGCGACTTGACGGTGCCCTCGGAGATCCGCAAGGCGCGCGCAATATCGACGCGGGACTTGCCGAGCAGCAAAAGTTCCGCGACCTCCTTTTCCTTGGGCGATAAATCGGCGGGCAGAGGCTGCCCCTCGATCACGGGAACGTCGCGGACGACCTCCTTGATCACCTCGACGGGGATCTCGACTATTTCCGTTACGGTGTTCGTTACCGTTTCCGTGATGGTTTTCGGCTGCTTGCGGCGATAGAAATACAGCCCGGCCGCGCCCGCCGCCGCGCCCGCGATCAGCACGGCCAGCGCGATCCACAGCCACGTCAAATCGGCCGGGGGTATCGTTCCCGTCACCGTAACGGCGAGATTGACCGCGCCGGACAGATTGCGGACCGTGACCGTTTTCCCGGCCGCGTCCCCGCCGTCCGATTCGAGACCGCTCCAAAGGCGGGTGTATTCGCCTTTCTTGCCCGCGCCGTTTTCCGTCACCGTCAGCGTCAGCGTTTTGCCGCCCAAAACGACCGCGCCGCTGTCAATCGGTTCGCCGCCGTACACCGCCGTCACCGTACTGCCGCCGGCCTTGCCCGCGTCCGTGACCGAGAATGTAACCGTGTAATAATGCAGCGTCACGACCTCGTTCGCGCCGTACAAATTGACCGCCGCGCCCGTGTCCGTTCCGCCGTCGTAGACCGCCCACGCGCCGTTTGCCGCGTCCGCCGCGTGTACGTCGTTCCCGCTCCCGAACGCCCGCGTCGCGGTTTCCCGGTTCAGCGTAAAGGCCTTGCCGCAGTCGTTCCACACCGCGCCGTCCTTGTAAACGGCCAACGTAACGGACGGCGCGCCGAACGACCGCAGTATCAAATTGCCGTCCTTGTCAAAGCCCCACATATTGTCAAAGTCGAAACCGATCAATTGCGCTTTGTCCTTGGCCTCTTGTTCGTTAAGTTTTACAAACGCGGAGGTGTCGCGGTGGTGCGTTACTTCGTTAAACGCCCGCACGGATTCGGTGTCCAGATAATAGCAATTCGTAACGAGGGCTTTTTTCGTAGGCAATACGGCGGGCCCGAAAAACGGATACGCTTTGGTTTCGCCGCGCAGCGCGACAAAGCAGTTTTCCGCGTTCAGCGCGTCATAATACCCGCCGAGTAAGCCGCCGGAATAAGTGCCGCCGACGATTTGCGCGTCCGCGGAACAGTTCTTCAAAACGTTGCCGGAAAACGCGAAACCCGCCAAACCGCCCGCATAGGTCAAGGCGGACAGCGTTCCCATTAAAACAACCGAGCCGGAAAAGCGGCTCTCCAAAACCGTGTAGCCGTCAAGCCACCCGAAAAGGCCGCCTACGCTCGCGTCGCCGGCGGCGGCGGTATTGACCGAAGTCAGATTGCCCTCGACCGAGCATTTGGAAACGGCGTTCTTTGCGCCGTCGTTTCTGTTTCTTGCATCCGCGATAAGCCCGCCGACAAAATCGTTCCCCTGAATGCCTTTTACGGGGTCAAGGACTACCCTCAAATTTTGTATTTCCGAGCCGCGGACGCGCCCGAACAGCCCCGCATATTCCTCGGTCGGCCGGTCTATCCACAGCCCGCCGACCGTAAAGCCGCTGCCGTCGAGGTTGCCGAAAAAAGCGTCCCCGCCGTCGCCGCCGATCGGCCGCCACCCCTTGCCCGCGTTATAGCCCGCGCCGCCGGGGGCGAGGTAGTCCGTAAGGTCTATATTTTGGGTCAGTTTGAAATTTTTGTCCTTGTGTTCCTCGCCGCAAAATCCACGCAAGCCGTCCAGATGTTCGGGCGCGGAAATAAGGTACGGGGATTCCGCCGTGCCGCCGCCCGTGAAACTCTGAATATTCGTTTCGGCGCGCGCCGAAAAAATTCCCTCAGGATTGAGGGAATTGCCCGCAAATTCGTTGAAAGGATAAGAGAAAAAGCCGCCCGCGAAAAGAAAAACGAGCGCAAATAAAACCGCCGCCATTGTGATTCGGGTTTTCGTTTTTGTTCTTTTTGTAGTGTTCATTCTTTCCATTCGGTTTGTTCCTTATTTATATTATTGTAACATATTTACAGCAAAATATCAAGTACGTCGCCGATAAACGACAATAGAATTTGTTTGTCGAATTTTTTAGCGGCAAGCTCTTTTTCGATATTCTTCAATATATCCTTGCGCGGCGCAGGCGCGAAAAAATATTTTTCCTTATGCCGCCGTAAGGCGTGCGGAGCGTAACAATATTTACACTTATGCGTACAGCCTAACGGTCATATTATCGGTGAACAGACCGATACTATGACCGCTTCGAGTAGAAATTGAAAGCGTAAAAAATTGCTTTCTGCTCTGAAAACAGTTATACTATGGTAATCAACTATGAGCAAAATTATTTACACAATAGGTTATTCGGGTTTTAAGATAGAGGCGTTCACGGCGGCGCTCGGAGAATATGGCGTCAGCGTTTTAATTGACGTTAGAAGCGTGCCGACCTCGCGCTTTTTTCCGCATTACAATGTTAAAACGCTGGCGGCGGCTTTGCTTACGCACGGTATAAAGTACCTAAATCTTAAAACCGAATTCGGGGCGCGACAGGAGAATCCCGATTATTACACCGCAGAGTTTATGGACTATGAGAAATTTGCGGAAGGTCCGCAATTCAAAAGCGGTGTAAAGCGGGTTGTTCAATTTTATGCAAGCGGCGAAACGGTTTGTCTAATGTGCGCCGAGAAAGACCCCTTAAACTGTCACCGTGCCATTCTTTGCGGCAGAGAATTGAAAGCCGTGGGTTTCGAGGTTTTACACATTGTCCCGAACAAAGAGGGAACGCTAACCGAAAGTCACGATGTTTTGGAGCGGCGGCTTATGGCGTTGTATTTTAAAGACGGAAGACAATACGGCCTATTCGAAAACGACGGTGACAAGCTGCTTGAATGTTACAAGCGGCATAACGCTAAAATAGGGTACAAGCCCAACTAACTCCGAATTGGACGAGTTTCCGTTAAGGAAAGCGGTGATAGTGTTAAGCATTCCGGCGGACGCATACGGCTTTGCCGCGTGAAATTTCGAGTAAGATTTGCACAAAAAGGATAAGAGGTGAAAAATGTGTTGAGATTTGGCGGAAATGTGGTATAATAAAAAGCATGGATAAATGTAAGTAGCATTTGGCATTGAATAAACTTTTTGCAGAAAGGGCGCGCCCTTTCTGCAATTCCCCCCGACCGAGGTCGGGGGGAATTGGTAAAAAACATTCGGCGCGAAATAGAAAAATATTCAGCGAATTACGTCAAGAGGATAAGCCGAAAAGGATAAAAGATTGAGATTCCACGGCGGGCCGACGCACGCTGCCCTGACCCTACGGCGTCCCTCTGAATGACAAACAAAACGGAAAAACGAGGGTATAAATCGTATGAAAATAAACACAAAAAGAAACAGTCGGATTAAAACGTGGATTTGCGGCGTGTTTATCGCCGCGCTCGTGCTGACGGGATTGCAGGCTTTCGGCGTGTTCGGCGGAACGGGGCTTTTGTTTCATGCCGAACCGAGGGATAAAAGAACGGCGCACGGGGCGAGTTCGGGGAACGTGATCGATTTGGGCGATACCGCGCCCGCAAGTAACGACGGAACGGGAACGATATGGACGTACAATAGTACAACCAATCGGTATACGATTCTGAACGGCGCGGACGTGATTGTCAACGGCGCGAAGGATGC
>BNZQ01000070.1 GCA_026001225.1 Clostridia bacterium | reverse complement strand
TCTTCTTTCAGCGCGGGATCGGATTCCTCCTCCGCGTGGAATTTGACGTACCAATCCAGCAGGGCGAAAATCCCCCGCGCCTTCAATTCCGCTTCCCCGCCCCAACGCTTGTACGCGGCGATCAGGTTACCGAACTGCGTTCCGTAGTCCCCCAAATGGTTGATACCCGCGACGGTATAGCCCAAAGCCTTGAAAATCCGATACAGCGAGCCGCCCAGCACCGTATTGGTCAAATGCCCCATATGAAAGGGCTTGGCGATATTGACCGAGGAATAATCGATGCAAACCGTTTTGCCCTTGCCCGTTTGGGAATGCCCATAGGCATCTCCCTCTTTTAAAATCCGGTTCAGGGTCTCGCGGATAAAAGCTTTGCGGTTCAAACGCGTATTCAAAAAACCCGCCGCCGCTTCCGCGCCCGTAAAGTCCGATTTCTTTTCGGCGGCGAACGCCGCGTTTAATCTTGCGCTCAACGCCGCCGCGATGACGGGCGGCGGCTTCCGAAAGGTCTTTGCCAGCCGAAAACAGGGATAGGCGTAGTCGCCCATGCTTTCGTCGGGCGGCGCGGACAGGTCGGCGCGGATTTCCTCCGGCGTGGCCGTAAATTCAATGCCGCTTTCCGCCGCGTACGCGTCGATTTGTTCGGCTATTTTTTCCGATAGTATGGATTTGTAGTCTTTCATGTTTTTATTTTTTCGCTTTTTATTTTTTATTTGTGTATGTGTGCGGGGAAAACTTTTTTATAAAAAAGTTTTCCCCGCGCCCCTTTCAAAAAACTTCAATATTTAATAATCAACTGATGCAATGCACCTTGCGGGATTTAACGTCGGAGATACGAGCGAGAGGAGGAAAACGAGGATTTTCGGGGGAAGTGTAGTCAGACCTACATGACCTGAGAAAATTCGACGTTTGACAATGTATTGCGACGTATATCCGACGTTAAATCATACGTTGAAGCGGAACAATACCACATCGCCCTCGCGCATAACATAATCCTTCCCCTCGCTGCGCATCAAGCCTTTTTCCTTGGCCGCCGCGACGCTTCCCAAACGGCTCAAATCCCCGTAGGACACGATCTCGGCGCGGATAAAGCCCTTCTCGAAGTCGGTGTGAATAACGCCCGCCGCCTGCGGGGCTTTCGTGCCCTTCCGAATCGCCCACGCGCGCGTTTCCTTTTCTCCCGCAGTCAAGAAACTCATCAGTCCGAGCAACGAATAGCATTTTTTAACCATGCGGTCCAATCCGCTCTCGCCAAGATTCAGTTCCTGTAAATAGAGAGCCTTTTCGTCGGAGTCGAGCTTGGTCAATTCCTCCTCGATCCGCGCGCTGATGACCAGCACTTCCGCACCCTCGGCGGCGGCTTTCGCTTTCACGGTCTGAACATATTTGTTGTCGGGCTTGCCGATTTCGCTTTCCGCGATATTCGCCGCGTAGATGACGGGCTTGCTTGTCAAGAGGAAAAACGTATTTAAAAGAGCTTTTTCGTCGTCGGAAGTTTTGAGCGACCGCGCGGGCTCGCCCCGTTCGAGAACGATCATGATTTTTTTCAGCAATTCGTATTCGGGGGCGGCTTTCTTGTCCCCCGTTTTATAGGCGCGCTCCGCTTTGTCGAGGCGGCGTTTGACGCT
Source organism: Clostridia bacterium (assembly GCA_026001225.1). Lineage (GTDB taxonomy): Bacteria > Bacillota > Clostridia > Christensenellales > DUVY01 > BNZQ01. Next base: position 5,679 of record BNZQ01000070.1, on the reverse strand, counting down.
CTCTATATCGGCCAACGCCAATTCCAGATCGATCGTATCGATGTCGCGCACGGGATCGACCGTACTTTCGACGTGAATGATATTCGCGTCGTCAAAGCAGCGCACGACATGCACGATCGCGTCCACCTCGCGGATATGCGATAAAAATTTGTTGCCGAGTCCCTCGCCCGACGCCGCGCCCTTGACAAGCCCCGCGATATCCACGAATTCGACGACCGACGGCACGATCTTTTGCGTGTTGTACAGCTTTCCCAGCACGGCCAGCCGTTCGTCGGGCACGGCGACCACGCCGACGTTCGGCTCGATCGTGCAAAAAGGGTAGTTCGCGCTTTCCGCGCCTGCGTTGGTGATCGCGTTGAACAACGTGCTTTTGCCCACGTTCGGCAAGCCTACGATTCCGAGTTTCATGTGAAAATTATACCATAAAACGGAAAAAAAGCAAAGCGCGGAAACGCTTGTATTCTTTCTTCGCGGGAAAACCTTTTACAAAGCGGGGAATGAAACCCGTGACGGGCTTTTTCCTCATGTCTCTATCCGCTTCTTTCTTTTTCAGTCGGGCGGTTTTCTTTTGATGGACATCCTTTGACCGGCTTACTCAAAGAAAAAAGCCCGTCGAATTAAAACCAATGCAAAACGTACTGATTCAGCAGCACAAAAACGCCTAAAACAAACAAATAAACCGAGAACGGCCAAAATTTTGCTTTGCGGATTATATTCGTCATGAATTTGACCGACAGGATTCCCGCGGCGGCGGCGAACGCGAACCCCAAGGCCAGCGGCAGCGCGCCCACGCTTTGCGTCACCGCGCCGAGCCGAAAAATTTCCCGAACCGCCGCGCCGAGTATCACCGGAACGCTCATCAAAAAGGAAAACCGCGCGGCTTCGTCCCTGTCCGCGCCCGCAACCAACCCGCCGCTCACCGTTGCCCCGCTCCGCGATATCCCCGGCAGGACGGCAAGGCCTTGGGCGAGACCCATACATAAAGCGGTTTTATATCCTATCGGTTTTGTCGTCTTATCCTCGCTATCCCTTTTTTGCAGGAGCGGCCGTCGGCCGTCCGCGCCGCGCCCGCGCCGCCCGCCGCTCACGGACAGCAACAGCAAAGCGGTTATCAGAAATCCCCACCCCAAATAGGTTCCGCCGAAAGCCTCCTCGATAAAATCCCCGAATGCCAAAGCGACGACGACCGCCGGAACCGTGGCGAGAATCAGCAAAAGCATTTCTTTGCAAAACGGCTTTTTGATCAATTTCCAAATGTCTTTATAAAAACCGACGCAAACCGCCGACAGCGCACCCAAATGGACGATCACGTCGAACAGAATCACGTCACCCCCGACGCCCAACATACGTTGCGCCAGCACCAAATGCCCGCTGCTCGACACCGGCAAAAATTCCGTCAAGCCCTGCAACAGCCCTAAAAATATCGCTTCCCACGCCGTCATTTGTATATCTATATGACGGCGGACTGAAAATTAGAAACTTTGCTACTCTCCGAACCGTTTCTCATACGCCTCGATCGACGCAGCAAATACCTTTTTGGCTTCGGCTTTACTCAAAATCTTCAAATTGCTCGTGTTCATATTTTCAAGCTGTTTATAGACCGAGAAAAAGTGTATCATCTCGTCCAAAATATGCGGCGGCAGCTCGCAGATATCCTTGTAGAAATTCCACGTCGGCTCCTTGATCGGTATCGCCACGATCTTATCGTCGCTTTCCGTCCCGTCGGTCATGCGCACCGCGCCGATCGGATAGCATTCCACGGTGGTCAGCCCCTCCAAGCTCTCGCTGCACAGCACGAGCACGTCCAGCGGATCGCCGTCCTCAGCCAGCGTGCGCGGGATAAAGCCGTAGTTCGCGGGGTAATGCGTGGACGTGTATAAAATGCGGTCTAAAATCAGCAAGCCCGTTTCCTTATCGAGCTCGTACTTCTTCTTGCCGCCCTTGGCAATCTCGATGACAGCCAAAAACCGGTTCGCCGTGATCCTTTCCTTTTTTACGTCGTGCCAAATATTCATGGTTCCATTATACACCACGGAAAAACTTTTTGCAAAAAGTTTTTCCGTACCTTTTCAAAAACTTTCAGTATTCTTCAATTTATTCGGAATGGAATCCGATGCGCCCGTCTTGATCGGCGTCGGCGTCCGGTTCGCAGCCGCCCGCTTTCGGGCAATGCACGCAATTACAGCCGCAGCTCCGCTTGCCTTTCTTTTTATCGCGGATCATTTTTACAACGACCGACGCGAGCAGGCTCAAAACGATAAAGCCCGCTAAAACCGTGCCCCAATTTTCCGCTATCCATTTAAACATTGTTTATGCTCCTTTGCGTCCGTTTACTATGCAATATCTTATGCTTTTATTTCCGTGCCCGCTATCTTCCCCCGCTTCCCCGTCCGCGCGCGCCGCAGCAGCAGGAACAAAAAGCCACCCGTCACCAGAAACGCCGCCGCCGTGCCAAACCCGAACCGGCCCGCCGAAAACAGCATGCCGAATTGATAGATACACAAGGACACGATATAGGCGAGCGCGCATTGATAGCCGATCGCAAGCCAAAACCATTTACGGCTGTTCATCTCGCGGCGGATCGCCCCCATCGCCGCAAAGCACGGCGCGCACAGCAGGTTGAACACGAGGAACGAGAACGCCGAAAGCATGGTGAAGTCGGCGGCGAGCAAGCCCCAAACCTCCGCGCCGTTCTCGGCCACCGCCGCGAAGCCGAACAGGATTCCGAACGTGCTCACGACGCTTTCTTTTGCGGCAAGGCCGGTCAGCGCGGCGACCGCGGCCTGCCACGTCCCCCAGCCGAGCGGCGCGAACAGCCATCGGATCGCGGAGCCAAACCACGCCAGCATACTGTCGGCCATATCCTCCGTCATGCCGAAAGGCGCGCCTTCCGCCCAACCGAAGCTCGACAGGAACCAAATGACGACCGTCGCCAGTAAAATGATCGTTCCCGCCTTTTTGATGAACGACCGGCCGCGCTCCCACATACTGCGCAGGATGCCGCGGACTGTCGGCCGGTGATAGGCGGGCAGTTCCATGACGAACGGCGCGGCCTCGCCCGCGAATAATTTGGTCTTTTTCAGAATGACGCCCGAACAGACGATCGCGGCGATGCCGATAAAGTACGCGCTCGGCGCGACCCACCACGCGCCGCCGAACAGCGCGCCCGCAATGAGGGCGATAATCGGGAGCTTCGCGCTGCACGGGATAAAGGTCGTCGTCATGATCGTCATGCGTCGGTCGCGCTCGCTCTCGATCGTGCGCGAAGCCATAATGCCCGGCACGCCGCAGCCCGTGCCGATCAAAATCGGGATAAAGGACTTGCCCGACAGCCCGAATCGCCGAAATATCCTGTCCATGATGAAGGCGATGCGCGCCATATAACCGCATCCCTCCAAAAACGCGAGGAAGATGAACAGTACGAACATTTGCGGCACGAAGCCCAGTACCGCGCCCGCGCCCGCGACGATCCCGTCCACGATCAGACCTTGCAGCCACGCCGCGCACCGGATCGCTTCCAGCCCGCGGTTCAGCAGGACGGGAATACCGGGAACGGACAGGCCGAAGAAGCTCCATTTCGCGCCGAACAGCCCGTCATTGATCCAATCCGTCAGCAGCGCGCCCACGACGGTGACCGAAACGAAGTACACGATCACCATGACGGCCGCGAAGATCGGCAGCGCGAGCCATCGGTTGGTCACGATTTTATCGATTTTATCGGATATCGTCGGCTTGCCCTTGTTTTTGCGGGTATAGCATTTCTTGATCACCGCGTCGATATAGGTATACCGTTCGGCCGTGACGATGCTTTCGCTGTCGTCCTCCGATTCCGTTTCGCAATTTTTGATATCGCACTCGATACAGTCGAGTTTTTCTTTCGCGATATGCAATTTCTCGACGATTTTTTGGTCGCGCTCGAACAGCTTGATCGCGTACCAACGCCGCTTTTCTTCCGGCAGATCGTGCGGAACGACCTCCCCGATGTGCGCCAACGCGCGCTCCACGCCGCCCGAAAAACCGTGCTTCAAAACGGCCTTTTTTCCGTTCGCCGCTTCCGCGGCCGTTTGCGCGGCCTCCGCGACGCCCGTGCCCTTCAAAGCGGAAATTTCCACGACCTTGCAGCCCAATTCCTTCGCGAGGCGTTCGGCGTCGATCCTGTCGCCGCTCTTTTTCACCGCGTCCATCATGTTGATCGCGATCACGACAGGAATGCCCAGCTCGGTCAGCTGCGTCGTCAAATACAAATTGCGCTCTAAATTCGTGCCGTCCACGATATTCAAAATCGCGTCGGGCCGCTCGTCCAGCAAATAATTGCGCGTGACGACCTCTTCTAACGTGTACGGCGACAGCGAATAAATGCCCGGCAAATCCGTGACGGTCACGTCCTTATTGCCCTTCAATTTGCCCTCTTTCTTTTCCACGGTGACTCCCGGCCAGTTCCCCACGTATTGATTGGAACCGGTCAGCGCGTTGAACAGCGTGGTCTTTCCGCTGTTCGGATTTCCCGCAAGCGCGATCTTGATCATGATTTTTCCTTTTTACTTTCTTTTTTTGTTTGTTTTTGTTGGTTTTTTGTCTTGTTGTCTATTTGTTTTGTTTGTTTGCGGGGAAACCTTTTTTATAAAAAAGGTTTCCCCGCGCCCTTTCCAAAAAATTTTAGTTCATTTTAGGCAGGCCGATGCCGTCTTGCATGTCATTTCTAATGTGAGTCCGGAGCAACGGCATTCGCTTTACGGAGTGAGAGGAGTATCAGATTATGGTTTGGGAGGAGTATCGGGGGAGTGCAACGCGCTGAAAGGAGTCATTCAGAGGGCCGCGAAACGGCCCGTGGAATCTCAACCGATGAAATGTATTAGCATATGCTAACTCATATCGTTTAAAAACGCGGATTTCTCCGCCGTTTTGTTTCCATTTTTCATTTTTCATCTTTCAACTCGACCTCGATATTCTCGGCGTCGGCTTTTCGGAGCGATAGCTCATACCCCCGAACCGTCACCTCGACGGGATCGCCCAACGGTGCGACCTTGCGAACATAAAGTTCCACGCCTTTGGTGATGCCCATATCCATGATCCTGCGCTTGACAGGCCCGCCCCCGCCGCCGATTTTCACGACGCGCACGGTTTCGCCCGGCCTCACGTCCTTTAATGTTTTCACTCTTTACTCTATCCTCCTCTTTTACACCATGATTTTCGAGGCCATATCGCGATTAATCGCCACGCGTGATTCCTTGACGCCGACGATCACGTCGCCCGCGATTTCCGCGACGACCGTGACAGAACTGCCGGGCACGAATCCCAAATTTTCCAGAAACTTGCGTGTTTCCTCTTTTCCGCCGATCTTTTTCACGGAGTTTTGCTCCCCCGTTTTCGCCATTGTCAAGGGCATAACCGTCCGTCCTTCCTTTTTTCCGCTTTATCCGACCTCACAAAAGTAAGCCTACGCTAATTATTGTCCGTAAAAATTAGTTAGCATAAACTAACTTAGTTATAGTATAATGCATAATTTAACTCCTGTCAACTGTTTTTAATCGTTTGGTTACAATTTTTTATTTTGGGCAAGTTGTAAAATGGAGAGCAACGGGACAAGAGAAGACCCACGAGGTTGATTCTTTGGTACAATAGTGTTGAAGAGGCACAAAAAGTATCAAAGGAGGGACCTAACGTGGGTCAAGAAGATTG
>BNZQ01000069.1 GCA_026001225.1 Clostridia bacterium | reverse complement strand
CGTTGACCGGCGAGCCGGCCGTGCCGCAAGGGCGGTCGGCGGGCGCGCTCCCGCCGTAATAGATACTGCCCGTGACCGAGGAACCGGGCGAACCCGCTTGCCCGATAAACGCGCCGCCGTAGGACGACGAAACGGCCGCGCCCGAAAAAGTCCCCGTGTTGACCGAGTTGTCGACCGTCACGTGGTCGGCGATCGCCGCGAAGCCCCCGACCGAGGTGTCCGCGACCGCCCCCTTGACCGTCCCGGTGTTCAGACAGTTGATAAAGTCGGCGTACCGCGCGTCGGCGGAAAAGCCCGCGACGGTCGTTCCGTCGGCGGAAATATCGCCCGCGTTCTCGCACGAAATAAACGTCACGCGGTTGTCGGCCGTTCCCATGACGCGCCCAAAGCCCGATACATAGGACACGCCCGACAAACTGATTTTATTGGTCACGTTGATCAGCGTCGTTCCGCCGTGCGCCGTACCGAACACCGCGCCCGCATAACTGCCGCGGTCGGGCATCATCCCCTCTAACGTGAGGTTTTTGACCGTCGCGCCCGTGATATAGCCGAACAAGCCCGTCGCGGTCGAACGGTTGGTATGTATATTGGAAATGCTGTGGTTTGCGCCGTCGAACGTGCCTCTGAAATCCCTGTTCGGGTCGTCGCCGATCACCGCAAAGTTGTTCGTCAGCGCGCCCATGTTGATGTCGGCGGCCAACGTTACCGTTCTGTTTTGGTAGGTCAGCCCCAAACTCACGCCGGACGCAAAAAGATTTAACTGCTCTGCGCTGCCGATCGAGGTCATATAATCAAGTTTTATAAACGTCAAGGTCACTTCTTTTTGCACTGTCGAGCCGTTTTTAGAGTAAACCGTAATGCTGTCGCCGCCTTGGCCCGTGACGGTAAACGGCGACTTGATCGAGTTTTCGCCCCCCGCGCCGATTTTATACGTGAGAACGGCGGCGGGATTCAGCACGCTGACGGTGACCGACGCCGATGCCGCGGTGAAATACAGATTGTTGCCGTTTCGGATCACGCCGCCGCCCTCTATCACGTTGATTTCATAGCCCGCCGTCCCCGCGGTGACCGGCACGGTTTTACCGTCCACCGTGACCCAATCGTTGATATACGCGGCCATCTCGGGATAAACCGTCCTGAGGTTTGCCGCGTTTGCGTTCATCTTGTTGCGGAAGTCTTGCGAAGCCATATACACGTCGCCGCGAACGCCGACGCCGGAGGTAACCTCGTCGCCGTTTGCGTCATATGTTTTTGCCGAATCGCCAGAAAATATCTTGCGTTCTCCGGCAAAAAAACCCAATTGCATAAGATACGCCGCCCTAGTATTATATAACGCTAACGCGGTGGAGGCGTTAGCGTCATTTCTCCCGCCGTCATGTCTTGGATTATATTCGCGAAGCATAGAGGGAATCGCGATGTCCGCGCCGAACGTATACAGATTCTCGAATATCCCCGCGGCGGTCCCGTCGTCTCTATATCCTATCCAACCGACAATGCCGTTCATGGGGCCGCCTGTCATCTGCCCGTAGTTTACCACGTTGCGCAAAGATGTCCGATTCTGATTGCTTCCGGACATTATACCGCCCTGCCCGCCGTGGCCCGTTGGCATATCCCCGACGTTCGCCGTATTGAAAACCGACGGATTTATCGAATCTTGCGCGCCGACGATGCCCGCCACTTCTCTATTCCTATTAGCCGACGGCGTCGCATTTGCCTCTTGGCTAAACCATGACGAGCCGTAATTGGCGCAACTGACAACGTAGGAATTGTTCAGAATCCCTACGATACCCCCTAAAAACGCATTTGAGTTATTCCAATAGTGTCCGGCAAAGGTCAGTTTGTTCACAATGTTGTACAGAATGCTCCCGTTTACCGCCGCCGCGACGACGCAAGCGTCGTTACTGCCGAACATCATGTCGATGTCCGTAGGATTCGGCCTTGCCGCCGGCTTTTCCAGAGTAATGCCCGCAATAATCGCGTTATCGGTAAAGCCGAAAAGCGCGCCGGTGTAGATCAGGTCGGCGCCCACATTGGTAGGCGCGTCGACGCCGTCTACTCTGCCCGACGTGTCGCCGGAAAGTCCCTTTATCGTATGCCCCCCGCCGTTGAATACGCCCTTAAACGGCGTAGCCGCGGCGACGGAAGTGGGGCCGGGTGACCCGGCGGTCTTTGCCGTAACCGTGCCGATTTGCCAGTAATTGGCCATGCCGACAAACAGCCCGCGCGAGTTGTTGTGGCTGGGAGTCGCGCCCGGCGTCCAACCGCCGACGGCGATGGGCGTCACCCCCGAATAGTCCAAATCGGCTTGCAGATACAAAACGACTCTGCCGCCGCTCTGCGGTACGCCCCTTTCGGCAAAGGTAACGCCCGCATAACTTAAATCCGCGACCTTTTTCATGCCGGCGATGTCGGTAATTTTGTATTCCCATACGCCGCTGTCCGCGTCGTAGGCCGCCTTGTTCGCAAGCGTATTGATGTCTTTCAGGCTCGCCGCCGCCGCCGTCGGCGCGGAAACGCCCGGTATGTATCGGTCAATCGACGCGCTTTCGGGCGGCGTCACCGAAATCGTCGCGGAAACGGGAAAACCGCCGCCGGGAAACGCGCCCACAAGCGCGACGCACAGCAACAGTATCACCGCAACGGAAAACACCGCCGTCATCCACGCAGATTTTTTGCGGGCGGGCGACCTATTCATTCCCCTCGATGAGGGGTGGACGCCGTAGGCGGACGGGGTGGTCAAGTTGCTTTGTTGCCCTTTTTCGTTTCTATTCATATTCCTTTAAGCCTCCTTGGCGTCGTGTTTATTTGTTTTTTTATTTATTCAAGCGGCCACACTACTGTTATTCAGACAACCACCCCGCCGCCTTTCGGCGGCACCCCTCGATGAGGGGAATTTTTCATCGGTTTTGTCCATTCCCCTTGCAGAGGAGAATTTTTCAGCGGATTTTACTTGTCGGTCTTTTTATCGTCCGGCGCCTCTTCGTTGCCGAAAACCACGCGGATATTGTTGACGTTCGACGCGGGCGGCGGAACGGACGGCGGATAATACGGCGCGGGCGGCGGGTAATACGGCGGCGGAGCGTTCCTTTCGCGTTCCCGCTGCTCCCGCTCGAACCTTTCCCGATCGTATTCGCGTTCCCGTTGCTCCCGTTCGTATGCGCGCTCCCGCTCTTCCCGCCTATATTCGCGTTCCCGCTCTTCCCTCTCGTATTCGCGTTCCTCGTCCTCCCGCGCGCGCCTTTCCCGTTCGTATGCGCGCTCCCTCTCGCGTCCGTCCTCTCTCCCGTAACCGTCCTCTTTTACAACGACGGTCACGTTCGGCGCGGGCGCAACCGGCGCGGGCGCGGGTACAATCGGCGCGGCGACCGGCGCGGCGACAACTACGGGCGCGGGCGCGGGTACAATCGGCGCGGGCGCGGGCAACGCGGCGACCGTCAGAACGGGCGGGGGCGCGTTGACGCGGGACAGCGCGTTGGCCAGGCCCGTGTGCGGCTTGGATGCGGCGAGGCGTTCCGCGCGTCTGTGGCGGCGCAAAAGAATCAGCGCGGTTAAAGCCCCCGCGATCGCCGTTCCCAAAAACCATAAAACCGCCGTTATCCAATCCATTTATTTCCCCGCCCCTTTCTTTCCCTTGTTCCCCGCCTCGTACGCCCGTTCCTCGTCCTTGCGGTTAGCGGGACGCACGTACAGGAAATAGCACAAGGTAAAGCCCACCAAAAAGCCCGACAGGCCGATCGCCCAAAGCGGAACCTTGTTCAAAAAACTTCCCGTCGGCAGCGTTCCGCCGCCCGACGCGCCGCCCGAATTGCCGCCCGAATTGCCGCCCGTCCATTTCGGGTGCAGAACCATGTCGCCCGTCGGGTTGGTTACTCTGTTCCCGCCGTCGTCGTACCAGCCGTCCCATTCATAGTCCGGCCCCGGCGAGGGCGGCGTGGGCAGAACGACGCCCGGCCCCGGCGTATAGCCGTCGAATACGTCGTCCGGCGCGTCCGGCCCGCCGTCCACGCCCCCGCCCACGGTCAAATCGATGTTCTCTATCGTCAGCGTCGCCGTCATGGGCGCGGGCGCGTTTCTGTTCGGATCGGTCGTGGCGAACACGGCTCTGACCGTGTACTTTCCGACGGCCGTTCTGCCCGTCCCCGCGCGCCCGTCGTACTCGTATACCGCGCTCAAACCGGCGGGCAGCGTTCCCGACACCGTGATTCCTTTTTCCGTTCCGTCGTACTTGACGCGCGAATCGGAAAAGACCGCGTTCCATATATACTCCGCTTTCGCGATCGTCCACGTCACGTTCCGCGCGCCCGTCAAACTCGCGCCGCTCGCCCAACGGTGATTCGCGTCCGGCGTCGCCGTCGCGGTGTATGTCCCCGCCTCCGTCGCTCTGTAATAATAGTTGCCGACGCCGTTCGTCCCCAACGTGTAGCCCGTCCCCGCCGCGACGCCCGTCTGTTCCGTTCCGTCGTAGGTCAGGTTTATTCCGATAGGCGCGGCGATCGGCGCGCGTTCGATCGTGAACGTCGCCGTCTTGTCGCCCGCAAGGTTGCCCTTTAACCGTATCGTCACCTTGGCCGCGTTCCCCGCGTTGATATTGTCCGCGTACCCGATAATGTCATAGTCGGCGTTCGCCGTCAAAACCGTCCCGTCGCTGACGCTGACCGTCATTCCCGTCGGCTTTTTCTCGCCCCCGTCATAGACGTACGCGCCGAGCCCGCCGACCGTCACCGCGTTCGGATCGGTCACCGTCCGCACCGTTATTGTCCACGTCACGTTCCGCGCCGTTATCGCCGCCGCGCCCGCCAGATCGCCCCACAAATGATTCGCGTCCGGCGTCGCCGCCGCAGTGTACGGTCCCGCGTCCGCCGCTCTGTAATAATAACCGCCCGCGCCGTTCGTCCCCAACGTGTAGCCCGTTCCCAACGCGACGCCCGTCTGTTCCGTTCCGTTGTAGGTCAGGTTTATTCCGGCCGGCGCGGCAACCGGCGCGCGCCCGATCGTGAACGTCGCCGTCTTGTCGCCCGACGAGAAGTTCCCGCCCGACAGATATACCGTCACGGCGGCCGCGTTCCCCGCGTTGACGTTCAGCGTCCCCGCGCCGTAGCCCCGTATCCCGTAATCCGCCGCCGCGACCGTTTCCCACGCCGCGCCGTTCCACGCCTCGACGGTCAGATCGCTCTTGCCCGGCTTGATTTGACTGCCCGTATATGTCCACGTCCCGACGACGGCAACGCGGATTTCTCCGTTCACGTCCGTCGGGGTGCGCGGCGCGATCGTCCATGTCACGTTCCGCGCCTTTGTCTGATCCGTTCCGCTCGCCCAACGGTGATTCGCGTCCGGCGTCGCCGTCGCGGTGTACGTTCCCGCGTCGATCCCCGTATAGTTCCCGCCCAGCGCATAGCCCGTGCCCGCGTCCACGCCGGTCTGCGTCCGCGCGTCGTAATACAACGTCTTGCCCGTCGGAACGGCAATTCCCAGCCGCGCGATTGGGAACGCCGCCGTCCCGCTGCCCGCGAACGAGCCGGAAAACTCGATCGAAACGGTGGGCGCGTTCGGCCCCGACGACCACGCGTCTATATTGTCGGCGTACCCCGTGACCTTATAGGCGGAAACCGGCAGGGTTTCATACGCCGTCCCGTTATAGACCTCGACCGTCATGTCGGCGGCGGCGGGGCTTTTCTCGTTCCCGTCGTAGGTATAGACCGCGTTGACCGTCACCCGCACGTCGCCCGCGCCCGCGACCACGCGGGGAATAATCCGCCACGCGACCGGCAAAGCGGCCGTCGTCCCGTCGTCCCACCGGTGGTTGCCGTCGGGCGTGAGCGAGGCGGTATACAGTCCGACCTCGCGCCCCGTGCCGCCCGTCACCGTATAGCCCGCCCCCGCGGGCGCGGGAACGCCGGTCTGCGTCTGCCCGTTATAGGTCAAGGGCGCGGGCGCGGCCGGCGGCGGGATTTTCGCCCGCTCGATTGAAAAGTACACCGTCGCCGTCCCCGAAAAATTACCCGTCAGTTGAATCTGAAAGTAAGCCGTATCGGTTCCCGCGTCGGTATTGTTTCTGTAAGAATTGGCGACGACCGTAAAGGCGGCGGCGACCGGCCCCGCCCCGCCGTCGGCGGTCACGGAAATGTCGGCCGTATCCGGCCGTTTCTGCGCCCCGTTCCAAATATAGACGGTCACGACCCGCGCCGCGATCTGCGCTCCCGACACGGCGCGCCGCCCGATCGTCCACGGCACGTTCCGCGTCGCCATCGCCGCCGCCCCGATCAAATCGCTCCATATGTGGTTCGCATCCGGCGTCGCGGTCGCCGTGTAATTCCCCGCGTCGATTCCCACGGAATCCCCGCCCAGAACATACCCGTTGCCCGCCGGAACGCCGGTCTGAATCCGCCCGTTATAGGCCAGCCCCGCGTTGGGGGCGGGCGCGGCAATCCCCGCCTTATTGATCGCAAAGTAAACGTCCACGGTGCCTGAAAAATTCCCCGTCAGACGGATCGTTACCCGCGCCTTTTGGTCGGCGACCCCGCACGCGTCGATATTGTCGTTGCCGCCGCCGTACCCCGCAATCTCATACTCGGACGCGGGCACGGTATCGAAACGCTGTCCCGTCCCGCCCGTATACGTCAGCGTCACGGTCATATCGGCCTTGCCGGGCGTTTTCCGCGTCCCGTCGTAGGTATAGGGGGTGTTCATGGACGCGGTCGCGGTCGCGTCGCCCGCTCCCGTTCCCGCCGGGGCGGGCAGAATTTCCCACGCGGCCGCCCGCGTCCCCGTCGGGCCGGCCAAGCCGTCGCCCCACATGAAGTTCGCCGTCGGCGTAACCAACGCGGCGTAAACGCCCGCGTTCGTCCTTTGGAAATAATAGCCGCCGTCGCCGTTCGTCCCCGTCACCGCATATACGAGCGCGTCGGGAAAGAAAAGCCCCAGCGCGGCGGGCGGCTTGTCCGACACGCCGGTCTGCGGCTGCCCGTTATAGGTCAGGGTTATTCCGGCCGGCGCGGCGATTAACGCCCGCAAAATCGTAAAGTCCGCGTCTTGCGGCGGCCCCGACAAGCCTCCCTTAAACGAGATTGTCACGGTCGCCGTCCCCGCGTTCAGATTGTTATTGTACCCCGCGACATCATAATCGTCGACCGTCGCGGAAATGAGCGAGCCGCCGGACACAAAGGACACGGTAATATCGGCCTTGCCCGGCGTGATTTGAACGCCCGTATAGCGGTATTCCGTCGTCACGGCGATGTGAATATCTCCGTTGGAAAGCGTCGCGGCCCCGATCGTCCAGTCGATATTCCGCGCCGAAACCGCCGGCGTTCCGCTCCGGTCGTTCCACGTATGGTTCGCGTCGGGCGTCGCGGTCGCCGTGTAATTTCCCGCCGCGA
>BNZQ01000068.1 GCA_026001225.1 Clostridia bacterium | reverse complement strand
TTTTGTGGCGGTTATGGCCGTCCACGATAACGCCGTTCCAAACGATAATCGCGTCGCGGCAGCCCTCGCTTTTTAGGCTTTCCTTTAAATTTTCGTATTCCTCAAAATGCAGGGGCGGTATTAAGTCCTTGAACTTCGGATTGATTTGTAATTCCATTTTTTGTTTTTCCTTTTTTAATTCTACGAGAGAACCTTTTATCTTGCGGTTAGTGCCGTGCCGCAGGTTGTACTCGCGGTTTTGAATCACTTCGTTTTCCAGCCACTTCAAGATCAGCAGCATCTGCGCGTTCGCCACGGTTTCGTTTTTGCCGGCAAGCAACCGCTGAAAGTTAAAGGTCACAAAGTTTTCTTTGAGTCCGAATGACGACGCGCCGTTCTACAGCGCGGAGTTGCGCCCGCCCGAACGGAATTTAGACAGATAATTTTGTATGTTTTTCAGAGTGTACTTTGTACACGACCGAGCCGACCGAGCGAACGTAGCCCGTATCCCGCGATGGATATTCTTTTAAACTTGCGCTCTGACCCAATCTTGCAGAGTGGGCATCGCGATTTTCAATGCGACGATTAGAATGAATATGAGCGCGAAGCCTATAACCGCGCCGAGTAAATCTTTCTTCGCTTTCTCCCTGCTGTTCTGCTTGTCGCTCTTTGCAATCTTGATCCCCAAGAACACGCAATAGATCGCCCCCGCGCTCCCCACCACCGCGATCGCCGGCCACAAGATCGCGTTCAATACTTCCAATATGGGCTTTATGATCGGATTAAAATTGACCGCCGCCATTACCGTCGCTAACAATATCACCGTACCTTTCATCTTTCCTTTCCCTCCTTGATTTCTTTGTATATGAAAAGCGGCGAACACATTTATTCGCCGCCTTGACTGATATGAAAATTGCCCGGCGTTTCCGCTACAGGCAATCTTACTTTGCTATACTTTTTATTTATGCCGGCACATTTCGTAACAGGATTTCTCAATAACCCGCTTACATTTCCGCTCCCGCACGGACGGTTATAACCCCGCCACCGTCACTCGCCCTATCCATACGGAACAGTTCGTTGTGCGCGGCGAGTTCCTCAAACGTAACCGGCGCGTAACCGTTTACCTCTACGCTTGCGTTCAGAGCGTTGTCCATCGTTTTCAGAACCGGCCAATGCTCGTCGTTCTTGTTGTTGTGAATATGCCCGTAAATCATGTAATTGCCCTTGAAAGTCAAAAGCGGGCAATGACAAAGATACAACGCCCCGTACCCGCTTTCTATCGTCAACGTGGGCTGAACGCTCTCGAAATATTTGGACAGGTCCACTTTCTTAATCCAATTCTTATCGTGGTTGCCGAGGATCAAGTGTTTCTTGCCTTTCAGTTTTTTCAACACGCTTTCGTGGTCATACGCCGACGGGAAAAACAAATCGCCGAGAACGTACACGGTATCCTCCCGCCCCACCTTCGCGTTCCAAAGCCGTATCAGCTCCGCGTCCATTTCGGGGGCGTCCGCAAACGGACGGCGGCAATGCTGTATTATATTCCCATGTCCGAAGTGCTGATCGCTTGTAAAATATATCATATCACATCTCCGTATCGGGCTTCTTGTCCGACCCGTCCTCCGATTCCGCGTCCTCTAATGCCGCGACAATTTCCTCCAACGTTTCTATCGTGTCGGCATAAGGAACATTCTCGTATAACAGCGGCGCGGTTACGGTTTCGTAGTCGTGCTTATACACCTTTTTGTCTATAACCTCGCGCAACAATTCGGATAAGCTATCGGCATCCTCCGCGCCGAAACCGTCATGACTGCCCGGCCTATTCTTCCACGCGTTCCTTACCTCGTCGAACAGACTCAGCACATAGCCGTCTATCTGAATATGCGGCAGGATTTTATACAGGTCATACAAATGCCGCGAGTGAGTCGGAATGCGGTCGTTCACATAGTATGTACCCAACGCAAACACCTTGTCTACAAAGGTGCGCTCTAACGATTGCGCCGTCACAACGAACGGTTCAAGTTCGTATTGCTTTATCAGATCGTCGCGTCCGTTCGCTTTCAGGTAGTCGTATATCAACGACGCGGCTTTCATTCTCTGCGTCGGGAACGTCTCTATACGGAACACCGTTTCCACTTGCAAATATTGTTTCAACGTCGGGCTTGTAAATACGGACGGGTACGCTATGTGGTAATTGTTGTAGTCCCTTCCGCTTTTAATCGCGTCGGAATTCAACTGCGTCAAGCCCAACTCCGCCGTCGTTTCGACTATGTGGTCGCGCAAAACCTTCCGGCGGCTCTGCGTCAAACTCCGTACCTTTTCCAAGTTTATATCAATGTCCTCGGAAAAGCGGGAGATGAGTTTATAACACTTCGACAAGCACGTCCCGCCCTTGAAGATGAGCAAGGGTTCATGCACATTCAGGTGTTTGAGAAAAAGCGTAACAAAATAATCCTTTTCTACAATCGCCTTTGGATAACCGATGTCCTTAAAGACAGCGGTTACAACCTGTTCAAATCTTTCTTTGTCATTGTGCAAAAACATTTTTCGCTCCTATCCTCCGTAAATTTTCCATCGCTCTTTTCGGAAACAAATTAGAATACGTCAACACATCTTTCTCCTTGACATTGTTAAGCCTGACAAATTCCCGCAGGTTCTCCACCTGATATTCGTCCAAAGGCTCGTATATAAATTTCATCGCTTCCAAGAACTGTAACGCCGGCGCGTTGCTCTTGTTGATATTCGTCTTTGCCCGCCGCAACAAAACTTTGGCTTTCCCGACCATGACCTTCCTCACTCTTGTCGTTTCTTTCTCCGTCACAATCTCCGCGGTCATCGGCACCTGCGTGGTCAGTCCAAGCCCGTTAAACAACCCCATTCCGGCATAGTATCCGAAAACATCTCCGCCCGATTCAATGAACCTTTTGTTGATTACTTTCTGCGGGTCAAGTTTAGATTTACCTAAAAATGTGTCCGTGGGGATATAGTAAATCCCGGTATCAAACCTCGCAAGCGACCCGCTTTCCGTATACCTTTTGAGCAAGCGGAAAACCATCGGCCTTGAATACTCATTCCAAGCCGATAGGATTTCCGCCGCCATTATCGGCTCGTCACAACCGTACAACTCCTTTAACCTTTCAATCAAATCGTCACGCATACCACACCTCCGCCGTTTTGTCTTTCGTATATAGTATACTCATTTCTACGTTTTTTGTCAACTGAAAACCTATGCTTCGATCAAGTATTTTCAAGCGGTTAAGACAAATTTCGCGCTGAGCGCCGACAAAATCGGGTGTCCCGATTGTTGCCCCAAGGGGTGAGAGGCCGGGCGAAAAGCCCGAACTGCATCTCACCTTATCTTGCTTCTCCTTTTTGCCTGTTTTACCCCCTTTTCTGCATCAGTTTTCGGTTTCAAGGTATCGGCTCCTTATGCGGATTATTTGCACGTGCTTTACCATTTCTCCCGCCGCGCGGGACGCGAGATTCCTTCGCTCCCGCGCCCCCTGCTCCATACATATCGGACGCGATGCCCCCCCTTATCCCGCGCCCGATCGTTAATCTGTCATTTGCCGTTAAGCAACCTTTTTCGGTTTTGTTTTGAACGCCTTGCGCTTGCGCCGCAGGTACACAACCGCTATGCCGCCCGCGATTGCCGCGACAACAAGGAGGATCACAACCGTCCCCGCCGCGTTCACCGCGTACACGATCTCAAAGGCGTACTCCGTCGCGTTGCCCGCCCTGTCGGCCAGCACAATACGGTAACTTCCCTCTTGGGTCAGCGTATCCCCGAACGCATACTCAAACGCTTCGCCGTTCTTGTAGGCCGTGACTTCGGCTTGCTCGGTCGGATTTTTCAAGGTCACACTCCCGCCCGTCTTGCCGCCGCTCACTACGCCGATGAGCGTCGCTTCGGGCAAAACGGTGTCGATCGTAAAAGTATACTCCGTCGCGTTGCCCGCGCGGTCGGTCAGCACAATTCGGTACTCGCCGTCCTCCGTCACTTCCTCGCCGCTCTCATACCCGCCGACCAAAACACCGTCCTTATACCACTCGCCCCGCGCTCCTTCGTCCGCGAAAACAAGCGTAACGGTTTCATTCGTGACGCCGTTCGCCATAGCGGTCAACGCGCCCGCGGGCGCGGTCTTGTCTACGGTAAAAGCGTATACGCGGCTGTAACCGTTCCCGTCAAGGAACTCCAAAAGGAATTCGCCCTCGTCCGTTATTTCCGTCCCCGAAGGGTACTTCGCCGTTTCACCGTTGCGTGTAAGCCGCGCAAACGCCTCATCTTGCCATGCGAACTTGACCGTGAATTGGTGCAGCCCCCGTCCGTCACGCCGTACAGCGTTCCCTCCGGCGCGGGCTTCGTGTAGGCCGTTTCATACACGGCCGCCTCGATCCCGCTGCGGAATATGATTTCATCCGCGCCGTTCTTGACGGTATACATCGCAAAGCCGCCGCCGAACGCGTCCCCGATCGCGACCGTCACCGCGCCGCTCAACCTGTATTCCCGCTCGGCCGTCGCCGTGTTGAATTGACCGCCCGCCATATATTTCTTCCCGAACTCCGGCTCGAACGCGACTACGCCGTGCCAAATGACGCTCTTGGTTTCCCGCAGCCGCTTCTTTAACTCCGCTTGCTCCTGTTCCGTCATCAGCCCACCCTTGCCGAACACGCCCGCGCTCTTTTCCTTGTTGCCCGAATACGCGATATGAGCAGCTTATACGCTTCTTTGATTTCAATGTTGATTGCGTCCGCGAACATTTGCGGACTCCAATTCAATCGCTCCGTCAGTCGTTCCGTTTTGTCGGCTTGTAATATCATTTTTTCTTCAAACATTATTTGCTCCCATAATTTTTGTATTTTAGTCCTTGCACTACTAAGGACAAAATGGGGTGTTTTTCATAACCCCCCATACATTTTTCCTATAATATCGTCAATTTAATTAAGCATTTATAACTACCCAACCGTATTTCGCCCGCAGTTTTGCAACCTTTGATTCTTTTTACGAGGCAGATACAGCAAAAATATGTATATAAAAATAGTGATTGCAAGAGAACAGCCATTGTGCTATTATTCTAATATACGAAAGACGCCCTGTCAAGCGTCTTTCGTATGTTCGTTTAAACATTTTTACTCTTTTTTTAAATGGCCGACTGAAAAGACAACTGCCCCCCCGAATAGAGAGAAAAAAAGGAAGTTCATGAATAAGTTTGCTTGTATACTGTGTTGGTTAGCAGACTAATAAGATACAAGGAAAGAACGCAGCCATCTTACGCAAGCGGAAAGCGCGTACAAGCAAGAGGGACATAGCCGTGTGCTACACAGGGATACACAAAACTATTCCTCTGTTTTACTTTTATCCCTTCTTCCGCTTAGCGGCGATCGCGGCGGCGTACTTCGTTTCGACAAACCGGCGAGCGATCGCGAGTACTGTGAAAACCGCTTCCTTGCCCGCAAATGTGCCGTCGACCGGCACGAAGTACCAATTCTCGCCCTTGGGGAAACTGGGCTTGCGCACGTCGGGATGAAAACGCCGGATCTCGGTGACGTTTTCCTCGGAAAGGCTGACGGTCATGCCCACGCTACCGTCCGATGCGTACAGCAGAGCATAGGTATAGCCGCAGGTTTTCAGCGAATACGGTATCGTCGGCTCGGGCCGCTCTTGCACCGACACGTCCGGCCCGCCCGTGCGGCGCGTTTCGTCGGCAATCTCCCTGCGCGTAATTGAAAAGACCGATTTTTGATCGGATTCCTTTTCGGCGGGCTTTTCCGGCTCGGTCAACGCGGGCGGCGGAACGGGATTTGAAACCGGAGCCTGCCCCTGCTGCTGTCCGGCCTGCGCGTTCGGCACGACCAGCGTAATATTGTTCGCGTTGGCCGGCGTTTGCGGCTGACCGTAGGGCGGCTGACCGGGCGGCGGATAATATTGCTGTTGGCCGTAGGGCGGCGGATAAGGCTGACCATAAGGCGGCGGCGGATAATATTGCTGTTGGCCGTAGGGCGGCGGATAAGGCTGACCGTAAGGCGGCGGATAAGACTGGCCGTACCCTTGCGGGGCGTTCCGGCCAAAAATGCGGGCAACCTCGTCCGCAGCGGCCTCGGCGGCTCGCCGGACGAGGTCTGAATCCTGAATATAATCGGGTCGGATATGCCGCCGCTCGGGACCGGTATACGTATAACCGTCGCGGGGACGGCGACGGTCCGGCCCGTAGTACGCATACTCTCCGCGGGAACGGCGATCCTCGCCGTAACCGTATTCCTCGCGGGGCGCGCGGCGTTCGGACTCGCCGTAACCGCCGGAATCGTTTCGCGCCCCCCGCCGCTCGGGGCCGCCGTAAGCATCGCCTTCACCACGCGGCCGGCGCCGTTCCTCTCCCGCGTAAATCTGCCCGTTCCTTTCCACGACCACCGTCACGCCGGGCTGTTCGCCGTTCGTCGGAACTGCGGCGTCGGGCGCGGACGGAACCGGTTGGGCGGCCGCCGCTTGCACGGTCGGTTGGACGACAACGGGCGCAACGGGCTGAACGACAACCGGTGTCGCTTGTTCAGCCGGTTGGACGACGACGGGCGCGACGGGCTGAACGACAACCGGTGTCGCTTGTTCAGCCGGTTGGACGACGACGGGCGCGACGACCGTAACGGGTTCCTCCGCCTGCGGCTCTGCCGTTTCCTCCGCCTGCGGAATCCGCCGCGCTTTTTTTCGTTTGGAAAGCACCGCGAACGTGGCGATCAGGCACACCGCGAACAAAGCCGCGCCCGCGCCCGCTATAACAATCCACAGCGTACTGCCCGACAAAAACGGGGCCGACGTCATGCTCCAATATTTTATGTCCATACTCTCACAATCCTTTCAGGGGCCTTACGACCTTTTCGATCTCTTGACCACTACAACGCAGAAAATAATCGCCATCAACAAGCCGCCGCCCGCGCCGATCGCCGCGTAGAGCATCCAAGCAGAGTCGTCCGGGGCGGGAGTCTCCCCGCCGCCCGTTTGCACGGCTTGCCACCGCGCGGTCAGCGTAAAGGCGGCGGTCACGGAATCGGTCGCGAAGTCCCACGCCGCCGTACCCGGATCGGCATCCTTGAACCAACCGAGGAATATATATCCCGTCTTGGTCGGCGGAGCCACATAGATCACACGGCCGCCGGCAAACACGTTTTGATTCGCGGGATTGGCCGTGCCGCCGTCCGTCTCGAACTTCACCGCGTAACTTGTCAAATCCGTCCACACGACGGTCACGGTCACGTCGTTGGCGGGCATAAGAAAGGTATTGCCGGTGATCGTCACGTTCGGGCTTACGCTCGAAAAGGAACCGAATACCTTACCCGCCGGGGGCGTTCCCGCCGTCAAGGTAATCGTCTGCCCCACGGTAGGCGCGCCCGAAAATGTGCCGCCGTTCACCGTCACCGTATAGGTTACGGCCTGCCACCGCGCCGTCAGCGTCAAGTTCGTATTGC
>BNZQ01000067.1 GCA_026001225.1 Clostridia bacterium | reverse complement strand
CGCGGTCGGGCGAAAAGAAAAAGGAAACCGGCGGACGGGACACGTTCAAATGCGCCGTTTTCAGCCTGGAAATGTCCGCCGCCCAACTGTATCAGCGTATGCTGTGCGGCGCGGCGGGGGTGTCCATGTCAAAGGCGTTGTCGGGCGGCTTAAAGCAGGACGATTGGACGTCGATTTGGACAGCGCGGCGGGATTTGGACGCGGCGGATATTTACGTGGACGATTCAAGCTTGATCACGCCGACCGAAATTCTGTCCAAATGCCGCCGCTTAAAGCGCGAAAAGGGCCTTGATGTCGTGCTGATCGATTATTTGCAGCTGATGTACAGCGGCACGCGCACCGACAATCGTCAGGGTGAGATCGCCGAAATCACGCGCCGTTTAAAGATCGCCGCCAAGGAATTGGACGTGCCCGTCATCTTGCTGTCGCAGATGAGCCGTGAGGTCGAAAAGCGGCAGGGGCATAAGCCGCAGCTGTCGGACTTGCGCGAGAGCGGCGCGATCGAGCAGGACGCCGATATCGTTATGTTCATTCACCGTAAATACGACAGAAACGACGAATCGATTTCGCCCGAACTGCGCAACGAGGTGGAACTGATCATCGCGAAGCACCGCAACGGCGAGACCGACACCGTGCCGCTGTATTGGCACGGGGAGACGGTGACGTTCAGGAATTACATAAAGAATGTGTAAAAAACTGAAAACTGAAAGATGAAAACTGAAAATTTCGGTCGAATATCCGTAAAAATGACGTTGTCGGCGGGTAAGGAACGCAAAGCATAATAAAAGTTTCCTTTTTCGGCAAATCCATAATTTTCAGTTTCAGCTCGTATCGGTTGCTATTATGAACAAAAAGAAATTAACCTCCGAAAAGCCTATGCTTTCCCTGCCCGCCAAGATCGCTTACGGCGCGGGCATGTTTCCTTACAGCGTTTTGCAACAGACCTTGTTTCCGCTCGCGTTGCTGTTTTCGGTGGACGCGATGCGGCTGCCCGGCTGGTTGGCGGGCATCGCTTTGACGCTGGGCCTCTTGGTACACGCCGTCTGCGACCCGCTGGCGCGGCGCCTGTCCGATAAGGCTTCGAGCGTGGTCTTCGGCAAACGGTACGGCTTCTATATCCTCGGCGTGTTCGTTTCCGCGCTTGTCAACATCTTTTTGTGGAGTATGCCCGCCGCCGCGCCGGGCTGGCAATTCCTGTGGCTCGCGCTGTCGGTTATGCTGATCAGCGTGCTGATTTCGTGTATGCAGATGCCCTATAACGCGCTCGGAGACGAGTTGGCCGGCGACGCCGCCGAAAAACGCGCGATTCATACCGTCAAGAACCTGTTTTTCATCGCTTCCTTGGCCGTGCCGCTGATTCTGATGGGTGCGATCCTGCGGGATTCCGCCGCGCCCGAAGGCTATATGAACCTCGCCCTGATCCTGTCCGGCGGCGCTCTTATCGCGGGTACGGCCGCGTTCTTTACCACGTATCCGCATCTGCCGCGCCTGCGCGCGAAAGCCGTGCGGCCGGAGGGAAAATATGCGGGCGGCTTTTCCCTAAAGAAATTGGTGCTCGATTACTTTTCGGTTTTAAAGCGAAGGGACGAGCGCGCCGTCGTTCTGGGGTATTGCACCGCGCTGATGAGCGTCGCTTTTTTGAGCGGTACGGGACTATTGTTTCTGATCCATACGTTGCGGCTGCCCGTGTTTTTGGTCGCTCTCGATTTGGGCCTGCTGTTTTTGGCCGCGATCGGCGCGCAGTTTTTTTGGCCCCGCGCCGCAGCGCGGTGGGGGAAAAAACACGCGGTGCTGGCCGGCGTCGTCGTTACGCTGTCCGGCATTCTGCTGATGAGCGTCGCTTTTATCGCCGCTTATTACTTCGGCGCGGAATTTTCGCCGGAATGGCTGGCGGTTCCCGCGTGCGCCGTGTGCGGCTTCGGGATCGGCGCGGTGTTTTGCGTGCCGTCCGCGATGATAGCCGACATGCATAAGGACGACGCGGCCGCGCCCGACGTAGCCGGTATGTTGAACTTTTTCTACCGCACCGGTTACGCGGCGGTTTTGCTGCTGTCCGGCGCGCTGATCTCAATTTTTAATTACGGCGGTACGAACGGCGAGGGCGGCCTGATCCGCGGGGCCTTGGGTTGGATTGTCGTCATGGGGGCGAGTTTGGCTTTGGGCCTGTCGGTGTGGCTGTTTCAAAGCTACGGAAAGCCGCCGCGGGCGAAGCAGCTGCGGATCAAGGGCACGGATAAACTGAAAGCGGAAAACGGAAAGCTGAAACCGGAGGACGGGACGGAACAAGGGACAAGTGACAAGGGACAAGTGATGGTTGCGGTCGATAAGAAAACGGGGACGGAAAGTTCAGACGGGCAGGTGACGATCGAGGAGTTGGCAGGGGACGAACGGAAAATTGAAAACGGGGAACTGAGAATGGAGGACGGGACGGAACAAGGGATAAGTGACAAGAGACAAGTGGCGGACGATATACGGACGGGGGGACGAACAGAATAGTTAAAAATTTAAGCATAAAAAAAGGAGCAAACCGTATGAAAACCGATATGGAAATAGCGCGGGAAGCGAAATTAAAAGATATAGAGGAAATAGCGGCGTCGATCGGAATTGAAAAGGACGCGGTATACCGCTACGGCCAATACAAGGCGAAAATCGTTCAAAATCCGGGCGGTGCGCGGGACAAGGGGAATCCGGCCGAAAACGGGGAAAAGCGCGGAAAATTGATCCTCGTGACCGCCGTCAACCCGACCGCGGGCGGCGAGGGCAAGACCACCGTGTCGATCGGCCTTGCCGACGCGTTGCGGCGCGGGGGTGTCAAAGCGGCGTTGGCGTTGCGCGAGCCTAGCCTAGGGCCGGTGTTCGGCATGAAGGGCGGCGCGACCGGCGGGGGGTATGCGCAGGTCGTTCCGATGGAGGATATCAACCTGCACTTCAACGGCGATTTTCACGCGGTCACCGCCGCAAACAACCTGCTGTGCGCGATGATCGACAACCATATCCATTGGGGCAACGTTCTCGATATCGATGTCGCGCGGCCGGCGTTCAGACGCTGCGTGGACGTCAATGACCGCGCGCTTCGGAATTGCGTGATCGGGCTTGGGGGGACGGCCGACGGCAAGCCTCGCGAGGAGGGCTTCGATATCACTGCCGCGAGCGAAATCATGGCGGTATTGTGCCTGTCAAGGGACGCGGAGGATTTGCGGGCGAGGTTAAAAAGGATCGTTGCCGCCTACGATCGGTCGGGCAAAGCGGTTACGGCGGGGGACTTAAAAGCCGACGGCGCGATGGCCGCGCTGTTAAAGGACGCGATGAATCCAAACCTTGTGCAGACCTTGGAGGGTACGCCCGCGTTTATCCACGGCGGGCCGTTCGCCAATATCGCCCACGGCTGTAACAGCGTGATCGCCACGCGCGCCGCGTTGCGGTACGCCGATTGCGTCGTCACCGAGGCGGGCTTCGGCGCGGATTTGGGCGCGGAAAAGTTCATCGATATCAAGTGCAGGACGGCCGGTTTGGAAATCGCCTGCGTCGTGCTGGTCGCGACCGTGCGGGCGTTGAAATTGAACGGCGGAGCGCGCAAGGAAGACTTGAAAAAGGAAGATTTGGCCGCGCTCGCAAAGGGCTTGCCGAACCTCGTAAAGCATATCGAAAATATCACGAAGGTATATAAACAGCCGTGCGTCGTCGCTCTCAACCGCTTCGATACCGACACCGCCGCCGAACTGCAAATTGTGGAGGACGCGGCGGGAGCGGCGGGCGTCAAGGCGTTTCCTGTCGAGTTTTTCGCAAAAGGCGGCGCGGGCGGGCCAGATTTAGCGCGCGAGGTTTTAGACCTTTGCAAAAAGCCGCCCCGCAAGACGACCTTTGTGTACGGTTTAGAACGGAGTTTAGAGGACAAGATCGCGTCCGTCGCGAAAAAGGTATACGGCGCGGACGGCGTGAATTTTTCCGAAAGGGCGAAAAAACAGCTGGCCCGCATGACCGCAGACGGCTTCGGCGCGTTGCCGGTCTGCATCGCCAAAACGCAATATTCGCTGTCCGACGATCCTGCGCGGCTTGGCGCGCCTAATGGCTTTACCTTACAGATCCGTGAGGTAGCGTTGCGCGCGGGCGCGGGCTTCGTCGTCGCGATGGCGGGCGAGATGCTGTTGATGCCGGGATTGCCGAAAACGCCGAACGCGGAAAATATCGGGGTAGACGCAAGCGGCGATATTTACGGAATATTTTAATTAAGTGAAAACTGAAAGATGAAAACTGAAAATTTTGGTCGAGTATTCGGAATAGCGGCTTCGTTTGCGGGTAAGGAACGTAAAGTATAATCAGGTTTCTTGTTCGACAGACCCATAATTTTCATTTTTCATTTTTCAGTTTGTAAAAGGACGGAAGCATGGAAATGACGACAATCGGCAGACCTGTATTCCCCAAACGCGCCGTCGTGACGGCGGGAATGCCGTACGGCAGTAAAGAGCTGCACTTCGGGCACGTAGGCGGTGTTTTTGTGCACGCCGACACGTTCGCGCGGTTTTTAAAGGATCGGATCGGCGCGGAAAACGTGATTTTCGTGTCGGGCACCGACTGTTACGGCTCGCCGATCGTGGAAAAATACAGAACGACGGTCGCCGCGGGCATGTTTTCCGGCACAATCGAGGCGTTTGTCGAAAGCAATCATTTAAAGCAAAAAGCGACATTAGAAAGGTTTCAGATCGGATTGTCCCAATTCTGCGCGTCGGGCCTGCCGCCCGCCCGCGATATCCATGCCCAAGTCAGCCGGGAAATTTTCGAGGGGCTGTACGCGGCGGGGGCCTTGAAAAAGCTGTCCAATTCGCAATTCTACGACGCCGAGCATAAAACCTTTTTGAACGGCCGGCAGGTTATCGGACGCTGTCCGATCGCGGGCTGTAAATCCGAGGCAGCCTATGCCGACGAGTGCTCGCTCGGACACCAATACGATCCGCGCGACCTAATCGCGCCCGTCAGCGCGTTGTCCGGCGCACGGCCCGAACTGCGGCCCGTGGTCAACTGGTACTATAATTTAGAGGACAAGCAGGAGGTTTTGGAAGCGTATTTGCAAGAGCGCGAACAGGCGGGAGAAATCCGTCCTTTCGTCGCCAAGGAATCGCGCGAGTTTTTGAAAAAACCGATCGCCTATATCAAAAAAGAGGACGCCGTGAAGGTGGACGAGATTTCCTCTCAGCTGGGGGATTTCACGGTCGAGGAGGACGGCGGCAACGGCGGCAACCTCAAATTGACCTTTAACAAGTTGGAGGACCGCGAAAAGGCGTGCCTCGTGCTGTTCGCAAGCGGCGTCCGGTATCGGACGGGCAAAACGTTGGTGCCGTTCCGCTTGACCGGCAATATCGAATGGGGCGTGCCCGCGCCCGAATGCGAGGACGTTAAGGACTTGACCTTTTGGGTATGGCCCGAAAGCCTGTGGGCGCCGATCTCGTTCACGCGGACGTATTTGAAAGGCGCGGGCAAGGACGAGGGCGACTATCAAAAATGGTGGTGCGATAAGGACGCGAAAATCTATCAATTCATCGGAGAGGACAATATTTATTTTTACGGGCTTGCGGAGGTCTCGTTTTTTAAGGATTTGAAAGACGTGCATTTGACCGATCCCGTCATTATCGCCAATAAGCATATTTTGTATTTCGATAAAAAAGCGAGTTCGAGCGGCAAGATCAAGCCGCCGACGGCCGACCAATTGTTGCAATTTTATACGCCCGAACAGCTGCGCGTCCACTTTTTGGGGTTGGGGCTGGGGATCGCCAACGTGCCGTTCCGCCCGAAAGCGTTCAATCCCGACGCAAGCGGCAAGGAGGGCGATCCCGTTTTAAAGGAAAGCACGATGCTGACCAACGTCTACAACCGCGCGGTGCGGACGCTTTTCTATACGCTGCAAAAATACAACGGCGGAATCGCGCCGCGCGTTTCGGTGTCGGAAAGCGTTTTACGGGAGGCGGAGGAGACCGTTTTGCGGTACGAAAAACTGATGAGCGGCTTCGAGTTCCATTCGGTCATGAATTTATTGGACGATTACACGCGGGCGATCAACAAAACCTTGTCCGATAACATGAAGGTATTGCAGGAGAAAAACGACGTGCCGGCGATCCTGCGGGTTTTGGCGGATGCGGCGCACATGATTAAAACTGCGATGGTCTTGTTTCATCCGATCGTCCCCGAAGGCGCGGAGTCGGTGCGGCAGTATTTGCGGATCGGTCCGGAGGTTTGGGATTGGAAAAACATTTTTAAGCCCGTGGATTGGTTTTATCAAGGGAAGGAGCACAGGTTTAAGTTTTTAGAGCCGAGGGTGGACTTCTTTAAGAAACATGAAAGCCAGTTGCAGTCCGTTTAAAAGGTACAATTCAAGGTCGAAAAGGTAAGATAGTATCATTTGTTTCAGTGTATAGATTACGATATCTTAATATTTGGTGAAAATCTGCTTATTTCCATTTCGCATAAAGATACGTATATTGTTTTGTCGGTGTAAATGGCCAAATGACTTCTGTCTTTAAAGTTGCGTCTGTACACCAGACTCGCTTACCAGTTCTTCCGGGAGGAGTAGACAAGTAAGAGTGAAGGCTGGGATCATCGATGGATTCATTCGGATAACGATCCAAGATTCCTGCACGATAAGAACCATCCTCAAAAACGACATAAAAATGCGGAAATTCATCACCCCATTTGGCGTATAGTGTAATATCTTTTGTGATTTGAAAAGCCACGGGTGAAATAACGGTACATGTGCTATCGAGATACCAGCCTTCAAACGGATATCCTCTTTTCGCCGGTGTCGTTTGCGGGATACTGGCAACTTCGCCCGATAGCAATGTTATTGAGGAAATTTCCGTTCCCCCATCGGTTTCAAATTTTAACGTGTACCTTATTTTTTGTTCGGAAGAAGATCCGCCATTCTTTTGTTCGGAAGGTGATCCGCCGTCAACAGAAGAGTCGTTATTATTGATAGGATAACGACATCCCGCAAAAAAGGATATCGCCAGCAGCGAAAAGAGGATCAATAATGCAAATCGCCAAAATTTCACAAGGCATTCCTCATAATGTTTATGTTTCGTATATATCCAAAATCTCGCCGTAAAACATCGTGTGGCGGGAATTGCCGGTGTAAATTTCCTTGTCGATTGCGGGGTGCAGATTTTCGGGAACGATCGGGGCGCGGTAGATAACGCGGCATTCCAAATGCAAACCGCAGTCGGCGACGATAAAGGTGTCCACATGCCGCGCCTTGGCGGGGTGCAGGTGAAGCTCGGAAAATTTGTCGTGGTCGCGGCCGCTCAAAGTACCCGCTTGGGACAGCACGTTGCCGAGGTCCTTGCGGGGAACGCTGATCGTAAAGACACCCGATTCCTCGATCAAGCCGTAGGTATAACGTTGGCTGCGGATCGGAATCAAAGCAAGGGGCCGGTTCCAAAGGTGACCGAACGTTCCCCACGAAATCGTGGCCGTGTTGATGCGCGCGGAGCCCGTCGTGATGAACAGGCCCATCGTGCGCATCGTGTTATAGATTTCCGCTAAATACTTTTCAAGCGCGACTCTCGTCATAAACCCGCCCTCTGTTGATTTTTA
>BNZQ01000066.1 GCA_026001225.1 Clostridia bacterium | reverse complement strand
ACCTATACCCGTTCCCTGATACCTGTTACCTAACCATAATTGTGCATTGACAATTACTTCTCCACAATCGTCAGCGGCGCAAACGCCAGCGACAATGTTTTCTTGCCCGCGCCCGTGATGCGGGCCGCCGATATGCAGCCGAGGGATTATTCCGCGTATAAAGCGGGCATGACGGTGGAGCATCCGAAATTCGGGCGCGGCGATGTCGTCGCCGTGAACGCAGGGTTAGCCGAGATACGGTTTACGGCGGCGGGCAAGAAAACATTGTCGCTGGCGTTTGCGCCGCTGACGATTGTGGAGAAGTAATTGTCAATGCACAATTATGGTTAGGTAACAGGTATCAGGGAACGGGTATAGGTTGAGATTTTTCACTTCATATCTGTTACCTTAAATATGATGTCGGATAAACAGAAAGAACTGACCGCCAAATTGAACGATCTCGCGTATCGGTATTACGTGTTGGATCGGCCCGCCGTGTCCGACAAGGAATACGACGGGTTGTACGACGAGCTGGCCGCGTTGGAAGCGGCGAGCGGCGTCGTGCTGCCCGATTCCCCGACGCGCAGGGTGGGCGGCGCGGCGGCGGCCGAGTTTAAACCGCATATACATTTGAACCGCCTGTATAGCCTGGACAAATGCCGGACGAAGGAGGAATTTTTCGCTTGGCGCGACCGGCTTGTGAAAGCGTTAGACTTCGAACCGGCCGTGACCGTGGAGCATAAGCTGGACGGGTTGACGGTCGTCGCGACCTATCGGGGCGGGGAATACGTCGGCGCGGCGACGCGCGGGAACGGCGTGACGGGCGAGGACGTGACCGCGCAGGCGGCGCAGGCGCGGGGCTTGAAAAAGAGTATCCCGTATACGGGCGCGTTGGAAATACAGGGCGAGGGCATCATGCGCCTGTCCGCGTTTAACAAGTATAACAAGACCGCCGCCGAGCCACTCAAAAATTCCCGCAACGGCGCGGCGGGCGCGATCCGCACGCTCGATTTGAATGTGTCGCGGAGCCGAAATATCGACATCGTGTTCTACAACGTCAATTACGCGGCGGGCGCGGACACGGGATTTAGCACACAAGCGGGGATGCTGAACTTTATCAAGGGGACGGGCAACGTCGCGGGCGTTTACGAATTGTTTGAAAACGCCGAAAGCGCGTGGGACTATATCGAAAAATTTGACAAAAGCGCGCTCGATTACGTGATCGACGGCCTTGTGGTCAAGGTCAACGATTTGAAATTGCGGGACGCTTTGGGCTTTACCGATAAATTTCCGCGTTGGGCGATCGCCTATAAATTTGAGGCCGAGGAAACCACGACGATTGTGCGCAAGGTCGTTTGGCAGGTCGGACGGACGGGAAAGCTGACGCCGCTCGCCCTTTTGGAGCCCGTGGAGTTGGCGGGGGCGACGGTGCAAAAAGCGACGCTCAACAACAGAGGCGATATCGAGCGCAAGGGGGTCAAGGAGGGCGCGCGCGTCTTTATCCGCCGCAGCAACGACGTAATCCCCGAAATCACGGGGACGGCGGACTGTCCCGACGGCAGTCACGACGTTGAAATTCCGACAAAATGTCCCGCGTGCGACGCGGACGTTTACGAGGATGGCGCGAATCTTTTCTGCCCGAACGCGAAGGAATGCATATCGGCGGCCCGCATCACGGGCGCGGGCTCGTACCGCGCGGGCGGCTTTTCCGTCCTCCGAAAGGTACTCCCGTACCCCTCGCCGCCGTCCGAATCGCCGCTTCCGTCGTCCCTGCTTCCGAACCGCCGCTTTCCGTCGTTTCCGTTTTCGCCGTCCGGATCGCCGCCGTTTTCCTCGTCCCAACTTCCGAACCGCCGCTTCCCCTCCGAAGTATACCCGTTTTTTCGATAATTTACGCCGAAATCGTCCGCAAAGCTGCGCGGCGGCCGCGCGCGCTTAACGTCGATCCCCTCGATCTCGGACAAAAACCGCGAGGGCAAGGTCAATTGCCGCGCGCCGTACATAAAGCGGCTCTCGGCCCGTGTAATGGTCAATTCCTTGCGCGCGCGGGTCAAAGCGACGTACAACAGCCGCCGCTCCTCCTCTAAATCCGAGGGGCTATCGGCCGCCCGCGAGATCGGAAAAATGCCCTCCTCCATGCCCGCGAGGAACACGTTGTCAAACTCCAAACCCTTCGCGGAATGGACGGTAGCCAACGTAACGCCGCCGTTCTCGCCGGTGGTATCCATATCGGTCATCAGCTGCGCGGCTTGCAGGTAATCGGACAGCGCGGCGTTTTCGTTGCTTTTGGCGAACTCCTGCACCGAGGAAATCAGCTCGTCGATATTCATGCGGCGGGAAAGGTTCTCGTCGTTCTCCTCGGCGTACAGCTCGTTCAGACCGCTGATCCGAATGATATTGAACAGCGCGACGTCGGGCGGTTGCGTCCGCGCGCATTCGGTCGCCCGCTTTAAAACCTCCGCAAAGGGCGTCAATTTTTTCACGACGGCGGGCTTGAATTCCGCGTTGGTTTCGATTGTTTCCAGCACGCGGTACAGGCTCAAATTGACGACCGCGCCGTAGCGGACGAGCGTATCTAACGTGACGCTTCCGATTCCCTTTCCGCAAGCGGCTGCGGCGCGCAAGATCGCATCGTCGTCCTCGTGGTTGACGGCCAAACGGGCGAACGACAGCACATCCTTTATCTCCTTACGCTCATAAAATTTAAAGCCCCCGTACACGCGGTACGGAATGTTATACAGCAGGAATTTTTCCTCGAAAGCGCGGGAAAGGGCGTTAATCCGCGTCAGGACGGCCGTTCGGCGGTAGGCGAGGTTGTTCCCGCGCGCGAGATCGGTAATTTTACGCGCCGCGTATTCGGCCTCGGCGGCCTCGTCCCGCGCCTCGTAATATACGACGTCCGCACCGTCGTCGTTCTGCGTCCACAGGGTCTTTTCGATCCGCGAAGCGTTATTTTTGATGACCGAATTCGCGGCGGACAGGATTCGTTTCGTGCTGCGGTAGTTCTGTTCCAACTTGTACACCGCCGCGTTGAAATCCTTGACGAAATCGCCTATGTTGGAAAAGCGCGCGCCGCGCCAGCCGTAGATCGACTGATCCTCGTCGCCGACCGCCAGCACGTTGCCGCGCCCCCCCGCAAGCAGCCGCACCAGCATATACTGCAACAGGTTGGTATCCTGAAACTCGTCGATATGGATATAGTGGAATTTGTCGCGGTATTTGTCCAAAACGGCGGGCCTTTTCAAAAACAACTCATAGGTTTTATACAGCAAATCGTCAAAATCCAGCGCGTTGCTTTTCTTCAAAACGGCGTCGTATTTTTCCATGACGCCGCCGATAAATTTGATATCGGGCAGGTAACTGTTCTGCGTCAAATAATCTTCGAGCGTCAGCGCGTTGTTCTTCCGGTTGGCGATATGAGAGCGGATTTTCTTCTTCAAGCCGTCGTCCTTATCCTGCCCGTCCTCTTTTAAAATCCCCTTGATAACCCGGTCGCTCTCGTCCTCGGCATAGATCGAGAAGTCGCGGGTATACCCTAACTCCTCGATATGAGCGCGCAGCATCCGGGCGCACATCGCGTGAAAGGTGGCGACCCACATACCCGAAAGCTCCGCGCCGGACTCGGCCAGCAGGGCCTCCAACCGTTCCTTCATCTCGCGGGCTGCCTTGTTGGTAAACGTGATCGCCAACACATGCCACGGCAACACGTTTTCGTTCAAGACGAGATGCGCGATTCGATAGGTCAGCACACGCGTTTTGCCGCTGCCCGCCCCCGCGGACACCATGACCGCGCCCTTCGTATGCAGGACGGGCTTTTGCTGTTCGGGATTCAAATTCGATAATAAATCCATAATTTTCAAAGTAAAGTATTCGTTTTACAATGCACAATTTCGGATAACAGGCATCAGGTGTCGGTCAATAAAACCAATGCCCGCGCTATACTGTCATTGCGAGCCGAACGTATAGTGAGGCGTGGCAAGCTCAACCTTTTCCTGTTCCCTATCCCCTGTTCCCTATCCCCTGTTCCCTGTTCCCTTTATATAACGTTATCCACAAAATACTGTTGGCTGCTTTTGCCCTCGCCCGCCTCCCGCACGTACTTCCCCTCGCGGGTCAGGTACGCGGCTTTTTCCTTGTCGGCAAGCTGAACCTCCAAATAACGGGCGATACGCTTCCGGATATCCCCGTCCTTTACGGGCGTGGCGATCTCGACGCGGCGGCTCGTGTTGCGCGTCATCAAATCCGCGCTCGAAATATAAACGTCCTCGAACCCCGCGCCGAACGCGTAAATGCGGCTATGCTCTAAAAACCGCCCGACGATGCTTTTGACGGTGATATTTTCGGTCTTGCCGGGCACGCCGGGCAGCAGACAGCAAATCCCGCGCACGATCAATCGCACCTTGACGCCCGCCTGCGAGGCCTTGATGAACTCCTTAATAAAATCGGCGTCGGTCAGACTGTTCATTTTACAGACGATTCCGCAGGGCTTGCCCTCTTTCGCCAAAGCGATTTGTTCGCGGATTTTGGCCAACAGCCCCTCTTTCAAGGTTGTGGGCGCGACCAACAGATTCGCGTACCTCGCTTTCACGTCGCCCATCGCCATGTTGCGGAAAAACTCGGCGGCGTCCTCGCCGATTTCGCCGTCGGCGGTGATCACGTTCAGATCGGTATAGATTTTGGATGTGCCCTCGTTATAATTCCCCGTGCCCAAATGCGTAACGTATCCGATTTGGTCGTTCTCTTTCAGCACGATCAGCGTGATTTTGGTATGCACCTTATAATTCCCCACGCCGTAAACGATCGTACAGCCCGCTTCCTTCAGCACGGACGAGAAATGTAGGTTGTTTTCCTCGTCGAAGCGCGCCATCAATTCGATCAGCACGGTCACGTCCTTTCCGTTGCGGCTTGCGCGGCGCAGGGCCTCGACGATCCGCGACTGCTTGTCTAACCGGTAGATGGTGATTTTGACCGCGGCGACGCGCGGGTCGGACGCGGCCTGATCGAGCAAATCGATATACGGGTCCATACTGTCGTAAGGGTACGACAAAAACAAATCCCTTTGTTTGACGATATCGATGACGTTCGGTTGAAAATTAACGGCGGACACTTGATAACTCTCGCCCTTCTCCGCTAATTGTTCATTATCATTTACTTGTCCCTTATCCGTTGAACCGTCCGCCGTCGACTGCCCGTTGAGAATCGCGTTCCTGCCCTTAAACGGCGGGTATTTGAGCCGCGCCGCGCGGTCGGGATCCAAAAATTTGTCGAGGCCGAAGAAGAATTTATAGTCGAAGAAGTTGGTCACGTCGAAGCATTGATGCGGCTTGATCCCCAAATTTTTGCAGAGGAAGGCTTTAACGTCCTCGTCCCCGCCGGACAGCTCCAATCGGACGGGCGGCAGGTTGACGCGCGATTCGACCTTGCCCTTCATCAGGTTGGAAAAGTCGTATTCGGCCTCGTAGTCCACGCTATAAATTTCGATATCGATTTCGGCGTTGCGCGTGATGCGGATCAACGCCTTGTTTAAAACCTTGAATTTATTGAACACCATGTCGGCGTAGTGATACGTCAAATCCTCGCATGTCGCAAGCGCGGTCTGCTTTTTACCCTCGACCGCGATCAAACGGTCGCAGCGCGTGGGCACGGGCAGAATGCCGAAGAATTTCTTGCCGTCGTATTCGAGGTGCAAAAAGACGTACATATTCAGATTTTCCAAATGAATCAGCGGGTGCTTGTTGTCCAGCACGATCGGATTGAGCAACGGCAGAATATTGTGTTCAAAATACAGCCCGAAGTTTTTATGTAGTTTTTTGACCTTCTTTTCGTGCAGATTGAGGAAACGCAAGCCCTCCTCCTTCAACCGCTGAAAGACGGCCTTTCCCGCCGCCGAAACGCGCTTCGTCGCTTTGCGGACGACCTTATAGATGCCGTCCAGCTGCTCGGCGGGCGTCAAGCCTGTTTTATTCTCGGTGATTTTGGGCCGCAAATAGGCGTCGTTGAACAAGCTCCCCACGCGCACCATGAAAAATTCGTCCAAATTGCTCTTGACGATGGACAAAAATTTACAGCGTTCGAGCAGCGGATTCTTTTCGGTCTCCGCTTCTTCGAGGACGCGTTCGTTGAACAGTAACCACGAATATTCGCGGTTGACATAAGTATCCTTGATGAATCTTGACATATTTTTTTCCGTTTTTTTCTACGGAGAAACTTTTTTAACCTTCGCCTTCGTCGCCGCGGCCTGTGCAAACTCCGTTTGTCCGCAGCCCTCGGTTCCTCGGTTCACAAAAGTTTCTTCGCGCCTTTTCAAAAACTTTTACTTTTTCAATCGTCTTTGTGCAAAGAGCCTTTCGGCTCGTCCCGTTAATTCCCCTCCCTCGGAGGGATGGCCGCGAAGCGGACGGGGTAGCCACGCGCGCCGCTTCGCTCTGACTTCGGAATCCTGCTCGGATTCCTCGCCTGATCGCTCGCTCCGCGCTCTGTTCCGACCAAACGCGATTTTTTGACTCCGTAAAAATCGGTCGGACTTAAATCGGTTTTATTGTATATCTCTAATCGGTTCTTACTCTCAAAACGCCCCGCCGTCTTTGTCTATCATGCAGAGGGACGCCGTAGGGGCCGGCAGCGTGCGTCGGCCCACGCCGTCTTTGTGTCATTGCGAGCGGAGGCCTTTGCCGACGCGTCGCAATCTCAACCTAATCACCGAACGACACCCCGACGCTCCTTGCCGCTCTCACCAATTCGTGCTCCGCCGGTACGAACTTCGTCTTGCCCGCGATATCGGCCAAACGGTTGGCGGTCAACGCTCCGCCCGTTGTCGCCACGGTGACGCCGAAGCGTTTTTCATACACGAGCCGCGCGGCGTACACGCCCATTTCGGTGCACAGCGCGCGGTCAAGGGGCGACGGGCCGCCGCCGCGTTGGATATGTCCGGGCACGACGACGCGCGTTTCGTTCTGTAAACGCTCCGAAACGGCGGCGGCGATCCGCGCCGACGCGTTCAGCCCGCCCGCGGCGGCCTTCCGCCTTTCGCGCTCCTTTTTGTCCAAGGCCGCCTCCCGCTTATCTATCGCGCCCTCGGCGGCCGCGACGATGCAGAACGCTTTCTTCCTTTCGGTGCGCTTCGCGACGGCCTCGACCACCTTGTCCAAATCGAAGGGAATTTCGGGGATCAGAATCACGTCCGCGCCCGCGGCGACGCCTGCGTACAGCGTCAGCCAGCCGGTCTTATTGCCCATGATTTCGATGACCATCGTGCGGCGATGGCTCGCGGCGGTGGTCGCCAACCGATCGATACACTCGGTAGCCACGTCCACGGCGGAATAGAAACCGAACGTCATGTCGGTGCCCCAAATATCGTTGTCGATCGTTTTGGGCAAGCCGACGACGTTCAAGCCCTCTTTCGACAGCAAGGCGGCCGTTTTATGCGTGCCGTTGCCCCCAAGGACGACCAGCGCGTCGAGGCCCATTTTTTTATAGTTGGCTTTCATCGCGTCGATCTTGTCGGCGCCCTCGGTGATCAGTTTTTTATACGGCAGGCGCGATGTGCCTAAAATGGTGCCGCCCAAGGTCAGGATGCCCGAAAATTCGTCGCGATCCATTTTACGCCATTCGCCGTTGACAAGTCCCGCGTAACCGTCGGTGATTCCGTACAGCTCCGCGCCCTTATCGAGGGTATAAATTGTCTTGCCGAACCCCCGCATGACGGCGTTCAGTCCGGCGCAATCCCCGCCGCTCGTCAACAATCCGATTTTCATATCAATAGTATACGGTTTTTCCGCGAAAAAAGCAAGTAATTTGCGCGCTCCGCTACGCTCATACTCGGCTTCCGGTCGGATTCCCCGCCATCTTTGTCGTTATTCAGAGGACGCGAAGCGTCCGTGGGAATCCCAACCAAAGAAAGTGTTCTTCCTTTCATGCTAAAAAAAGGGGTAGAAAAGAGAGTTAGGCCTCCTTTCTTTTATACTAAAAGAAAGGAACAAAGGAAAATTTGGGGGAGGTTGCTTTCGCGCGCCGCTTCGCTCTGACTTCGGAATCCTGTTCGGATTCCTCGCTTGATCGCTCGCTCCGCGCTCTGTTCCGACCAAACGCGATTTTTTAACTCCGTAAAAAATCGGTCGGACTTAAATCGGTT
>BNZQ01000065.1 GCA_026001225.1 Clostridia bacterium | reverse complement strand
AGCGTCTTACTTATAGGGCTATTCGCAATTAAAACGCTGTTCTGCTTGTCCGCCCACGTCAGTTGGTAACGCTCATCCGCGCCCTCGACGACCGTGTCGGAAAGTTCACGCTTCAAAAGGTCAAAATCAACGACTTTTACCGTTTCGCCGTTGTCGTTCTTTGCCTCCGTAAAGCAATTAGGAAACAGTGCGGCTATCGTTTCTATATTCGCCTTTGTTTTGCTCGACGTTTGCATTTTTAGTTTATCCATATTTTTGCTCCCTTTATTTGACGATTGCTATTATAAGCGAGACGAGTGCAATTGCCGTTCCTACTATTAGTGAAAGTATCGCAAACCGCTTACTTGTTCGCGCCTCTTTCGTGCTGTCGGCAATTTGCTTTTCGTAGTTCTCGTGTATTGCTTGAAGCCGCTCGTTCGCTTTGGTAAGCTGTTCGTTTGCCTTGAGCTGTTGGTCGTATGCTTTGGTCAATTGGTCGTTTTGCCCTTGCAAAATTGCAACCTGTTCTTTGAGCCCGCCTACAACCTCGCCACGGAATCGAGCTTCTTCTGTATCTTTTTGTGTATACTTTCTTTGCAGTTCCGCAAGTATACGCTCCTGCGCGGCGGCTTGTTCAGCGACCTGCTGTGCAGAATGCGGTGGCGCGGACATAAATCCGTTTTTTAGAAAATCGTCGCTCATTGCAATGCCTCCTTGTCGGCTTTTAGTCTTTTCAGTTCCTCGTTTAACTGAATTCTTTTGTTTGGTTGCTTTTCCGTGTCAACGCGTTTTTGTAGTGACGCAATGTCGCGTTCAAGCCCTTTTATTATACTATACCGCGCTATAAATTCGGAGGTGTTTTCACCCATTCGTTTTGCTATCGGTACAAAGTGCTTTATTATGTCGTCGTATAGGTCGGAAATCAGCGACGAACGACGTTCGATTTGAAGCTCGTCGCCCGCGACTATTGCGTCCGCCTCAAACAACGTGCCCTCCGCAATTGTATAGTTTTTCGCGCCTGCCGCAAATATAATCGGGTATGGTATCGCCTTTTGTATCGCGGCGAAGGCTTTCTTGTCTATCGCGTCCGCCTTGAACTTAACCTCGAATATTTGTATTTCGGCGAGGTCGCCCGCCTTGCGGAAGTCCGCCGTTTCAAGGCTTATCTTGTATAGCCATGTAACAAGCTCTACTGCCGACAAGTCGCCCTTGAAGCGGTTTTTCGGTATACGCTTATTTACTTTTGCGCGTTTCAAATTTACCATTCTACTTTACCACCACAAAGCAAATAAGCTCGAAGTCGTCTAAGCCCTTTATATCGCCCGTCAGCGCAGTCGTGCCACCTGCCGTAAATAGGCTGTCGATGTCCTTTTCCGCCTTGACGTTTATTATACTTGCTATCGCCTTTTCAAGTAGCCTGCTGTACTTGTCCATTTTGTAGCCGTCTTTCGTTTCGCTGTTGAACGCTCTACACGCCGCCGCCATCGGTTCAGCCTTGTCCTTGCAAGCCGAGCGCATTATATCGAGTGCGTGTTTAACCTCTAAATGGTTGACCTTTATTTCGCCGCTGTCGGTTATATATACCAAGTAATACGACTTCAAACGGTTTTCAGCCGCCCTCTTTACCGCCTCGCTTGTATTGCGCAAAACGAATATAACGCCCTTATCGATGCCGCGCTCCTTGTCCTCCGCCACGACCGTGTGCATTCCTTTTGGGGCGCGTTTCGGTTCGCCGTATGTCTTTATATAGTTGACTATGTCCATGCGGAATTCGTTCAAGCCTAAGTCCGTTATGGTTATATTACCGTCTACGTCCTCCAAATCCTGAAGTTCGCCCTCTTGTAGTTTCTTTATTTGAAGTGCGCGATGCTCGTACTCGACTTGTTCCTCAGTTAGTAAGTTGTCCGCCGCGCCCGTGGTTTGGTCTACTATCGCCATACGGCTTTCGACGCGTGAATTCAGCTTTATATATTCGTCGAGCTTTATATCGCACCAAAAGTTGACGAGCTGAATTTCGGCGTTTCTGCTCCCTATACGGTCAATTCTGCCGAAGCGTTGAACTATGCGGACGGGATTCCAGTGAATATCGTAGTTTATGCAAATGTCGCAGTCTTGTAGGTTTTGACCCTCGCTTATGCAGTCGGTAGCAATTAAAACGTCTATGTCTTTTCCGAGTGTTTTATCCTCTTTTGTGACAACGTAACTGTTCGCCTTATCTTTGGAAATCGGGCTGAAAAGCGTCAGTATTGCGTCTGTCTTGCGTTCGCATTGTAACGTGCTTTTATTGTCGCCCTCGCCGCCCTCGACTTTTGCCGATTCCAAACCGAAGCGTGACTTTACCCATGGCGCGATTTGCGTGTATAGGTATGTCGTAGTGTCGGCAAACGCTGAAAATATAAGAACCTTTTTGTTGCCCGCATTTATCGGGTTTTGTATCTTGTCGGTTATGAGTTCCTTTAACTTTCTGAGCTTGCTGTCGTGCTCGACCGTGACCTTTCCCATTTCGGTGAGTAGCCCGTTCAAAACCGCCACGTCGTGCGAAATCTCGCGATGCCAACTTACGCAGTCAATGTCGCGGAGGTCTATCTGAACCTTTTTGCCTTGGTCGAGTTTTGAAAGCTCGAAGCTCTCCTCGTCCTCGTCGGGATTCAATATTGCGTATTCATAGACCGTTCTTTCTATCTGCCCGCCGCCCGTCCGTTGAAAGTCCTCTATTCTTTTGAGCGTTTCTTTGTTCGTTTCAATGAGTGTCTTTATCGTCAAACGGAACGCTTCGCAACTGCTCTCTAAACGCTTCAAAAGGTTTACGTTCATGAGCTTCTTTATGCCCGTTTCGCGTCCCGCTTCCATGCTCTCGGTGGAAATAGTATTGCCGCCTAAATCAAAATCTTTTATATACTTTGCCCGCTTGCTTTCAAATACTTTGCCGAAAGGCGCGTATACACTCAGCGTCAAGGAATATATAGCCTCGTATATTTGCTTGTATGTGAAAACGTCCTGCCTGCCCGTCAAAGCGCAGGTGCAGGAAATAGGCTTACGGCGTTTCGGGAAGTTGCCTATGTCTTTTACGTTGTAATACTTGGTTATGTTCTTTCTGCTTCGCGCAATCGTTACGCTGTCGAGTAACGTTCTAAAATCGAGGTCAAGCTTGTTTATGAGGTCGACGTTTTTGCGCTTGTCCGACGGTAGTTTGCTCCAATCGTTGAATATGCGTTGCGCCTGCCTGAATATCTCTTGTACACTCTTTTCCGTGCCGAGCGCGTCGTTAAACGCCTTGTAGTCGCCGCAGTACGCAAGCGCGAGCTGATTGCGTAGGTCGTTATATCTGTTGTTGACGGGCGTTGCCGAAAGCATAAGAACCTTTGTCTTTACTCCGTCTTTCATAATGTGGTTCATCAAAAAGTCGTAGCGCGACTCGCGTTCCCGTAGCGGATTTATATTGCGGAAGTTGTGACTTTCGTCTATGACCACGAGGTCATAGTTTCCCCAATTTATCGCCGCAAGGTTCACGCCGTTGCTCATCCCCCGCCGCCCTAAGTCGGTATGGTAAAAAACATCGTAGCGTATTTTATCCGTGTAGAATATGTTTGTCTTTGTATTGCCGCAGTACGACTTCCAATTGTCCGCGAGCCGCTTCGGGCAAAGAACTAAAATCGAGCGGTTTTTCAAAGAATAGTATTGCATGACCGCGAGTGCGGTGAATGTCTTACCTAAACCGACGCTATCTGCAAGTATGCAACCGTTGAACTTTTCGAGCTTGTTTATAATGCCGATTGCGCCGTCGCGTTGAAAGTTGTACAGCTTATTCCATATAACGCTGTCCTTGAAGCCCGTTGCTTCCTGCGGCAAATAGTCAGCCGTAAGGTCAGACAAAAACTCGGTGAATATGTTGTATAGTGCTATGAAGTATATATATTCGGGCGCGTTTTCGTTGTACGCGCTCGCTATCTGCTCGACTATGTTGTCGGTCACGTCCTCCAACTTCGCGGGGTCGCGCCATATCTCGTCGAACTGCTTTATAAACGACCGCGTCATGCCCGCGTCGTCCATTTTTATTATCGGTGAAAGTAGCGTGTTGTCCTGCTCGAAGCCGAGCGTCGTAGTAGTAAAACCGTTTATCGGCGTGTAAACCGTTTTATCGTCAACCGCGATATAACTCTGCACGTCGCCGCCCGTCTTGTTCGATTTGAACTTGACCTTTGCTTTTATCCATTCGGCGCATTCCCGTGCAATCGCTTTTTGTGAAAGTTTATTGCGAAGCCGCACCTCGAACTCGGTACCGTATAAGCTGTTTTCGCTGATTTCGTTCGGCAAGAAAAATTCGCGCTTTTCTTTCTTGAACTTGTCCGTTACTTCGCCGCTTGAAAACGCGGGCGAGCTGAAAATAAACGACAATTCCTCTATGCTCTCTAACTCTTTTCTAAGCTCGTTAAACGCGTAAATGGAAAAGCAGGACGCCGCGATGCGTATGCGGCTTCCTTTCGCGATTTCCCGTTTTAGGTTGTCGCCTAAAAGTTTATCTCGGTTGTTTAGTATGTCCATTCGCGTTCCTCTATTCTACGATTTGACCGTTTGCGTCAAAGGTAATTCCTTTTCTTTTGCAGTAGTCCTCGAACCGCTTTTGAGCAATGAAGCTCGGCTCGTGGCGTTCCTGCTCCCAACGGTTGACCGTTGAAAATGAAACGCCTATCTCGTCCGCAAGCTGTTTTTGGCTGACGTATAATTTACCTCTGACGGCTATTACTTTTTCGCTGAATTTCATTTTTCGTTCCTCGCTCGGCAAGATATAGCATAGTATAGCATATATTTGCGGAAAAATCAAGGCTTTTGCCGTGTACTCGCAAAAAAAATTATTTGCGACTTTTCTCGCCGTCAAAAGTCCGAAACCGTAATCGTTGCCGTGCACAGTCCTCCTCTTGTAATTTTTGCTCTCTTATTATACACCATGCCTGTTGACAACTGTATGTCATATTAGTTTTTTTCTTTTGTGCTTTCCCACGCAAAAAGACCGCGTATTTTCCTCGCGGTTTTTGTGTTTTGGGTTGGCTTGGCACCCTTGTTGGCACTCTTGCTTGGCACCCTAAAAAAGCCGCTAAACAAGCAGTTTACGGGCTGTTTCGTTGCCTTATTGCCTTGTTTAATTCAAGGGTGCCGCCAAGGATGCCATTTACTATTGCGCTATGTACTTTATGAGCGGCAGTATTATTGCCCGTGCGTCGGCGGGCAAATGCCGTATCAATTCAAGTAGTTTTGCGTCCTGCGTGTCCACCTTAACGACGTTCTCGCCGTCCTCGGTGAATACCCACGCAACCGAAAGTTTCAAGCTGTCGCAAATCGCGATTATTGAGTCTATATTCGGGTTTGCGCTTCGTCGGCTTAGTATGTTCTTAACCGCCGCCTCCGATAAGCCTGCGACTATCGACAATTGCAAAACCGACAGCTTTTTTCTGACGCGCTCCGTGTCAATACGTGAAATGTAATCCATAGAATGCTCCTTTTGTGGGGGAGAACCCCCAATGTATCGATTAGAGCAGTCCATGTTAGCCTGTTGCCGTTTTATCGGCTATTTTGTGAATTTTGGTTATTAGAATACCCGATTTCTGCAACTTTGGTTACTATAATAGCCCGCATTAGCCATCCTCGTGCTGTATAATTATAGCACATATCTATGTTAGGAGGATTGCTTTCACGAAAGCCGAATTAAAATATTATAATAGCGTTCAGACCCGCGCTATAAATTGGCTTTGGTATCCGTATATCCCTTACGGAAAAATTACCATTGTTCAAGGCGACCCGGGCGAAGGCAAAACGACTTTTGTCTTGAACCTCGCGGCTCTACTCTCAAATGGTGCCGCGCTTCCGTGCTGTCCCGATTCCGACGTTTCTCCTAAGGTCGTTATCTACCAAAATGCCGAGGACGGTATTGAGGACACAATCAAGCCACGCCTTGAAAGCGTCGGCGCAAATTGCCAAAATATCGCCTTTCTTGAAACGGGTGACCTTTCTCTTACCTTGGGCGATTCCCGTATCGAGGACGCTATCCGCAAAAGCGGCGCAAAACTCCTTGTCCTCGACCCACTTCAAGCCTTTATCGGCGCAAACGTCGATATGCACCGCGCAAACGATATTCGCCCGCTTATGAATTCGCTTGCCTCCGTCGCCGAGCGCACGGGGTGCGCCGTCGTCCTCGTCGGACACATGAATAAGTCCGCCTCCGGCAAAGGTATTTATCGCGGACTTGGCTCTATTGATATTACCGCCGCCGCCCGAAGCGTTCTACTCGTCGGGCGCGTTGCTGAGAGCCCGAACGTCCGCGCCGTTGCCCATATCAAAAGCAACCTTGCGCCCGAGGGCGATTCCGTCGCGTTCGAGCTCAATCCTGAATGCGGGTTTCGTTGGTTAGGAAAATACGAAATTACCGCCGACGAGCTTCTCGGCGGCATTTTGCCCTCTGAAGAACCGAAAGCCGAGCAAGCTCAAAAAATTATACTCTCTTTGTTTTCCAACGTTACGGAATTGTCGACCGAGGCTATTTATGCCGCTTGCTTTGAAAGTGGTATAAGCGAGCGAACCGTAGAGCGCGTAAAAAAGGCTATTGGCGCAAAAGCCGTTCGAATGAATAATAAGTGGTATTGGGTATTGCCGCAAGCCGTGGAGGATGCCGCTAATGAGTAAAACCGAAAACTACGCCGAAACCGTCCACAATCGGTATTCAAGCAACGCTTTACCCGATAATATTCGCGTTATCCCCGCCAACGATGAAAATAGCAACTCAAATTCGGGGCGCAAGCTCCGCGTGTGTGCTTATTGCCGCGTGTCCACCGATAACGACGAGCAACTTACATCGTATGAATTACAGCTTGCCCACTACAAAGAACTAATCGAACAGAACCCCGATTGGTCGTTTGTCGGTATTTATGCAGATAAAGGCAAATCGGGCACGTCGACAAAAAAGCGTAAGGAGTTTATCCGTATGCTGTCCGACTGTTATGCCTCTAAAATCGACCTTATTATTGCTAAAAGCGTATCACGCTTCGCCCGTAATACCGTTGATTTTCTCGCTACGATTCGCGACCTTAAAAATCGCCCCTCGCCCATCGGTGTTACATTTGAAGTAGAGGGTATAAATAGCCTGCGGGCGAACGACGAAATTATGTTATCCGTCCTCGCGCTATTTGCGCAGGAGGAGTCGCATATCCGTAGCGAGGCAATGAATTGGTCTATCGACCACCGCTATGCAAAAGGTAATTACAAGGTTTGCCGTATGCTCGGCTACGACAAAAGCAAAGGCGTTGACAATCCCATGGTCGTCAACGATGCCGAGGCAAAAATCGTCCGCCTTGTTTACGCGCTTTTTGTTTCGGGTATTCCCGCGTCCTCTATCGCAACCACGCTTAATAATTTAGGTCTGAAAAGCAAAAAAGGAAATCTACGGTGGACGGGCAGCACCGTCAACGCTATTATGCGAAATGAAAAGTATTGCGGCGACCTGCTCGCCCGCAAAACGTGGACGCCCGATTATCTTACTCACCACGCAAAGAAAAATAAAGGGCATAAAGCTCAGTACCATGTTACCGACCACCATACTGCTATCGTGCCGCGCCTTGTACAACGCGCCGCCCTCAGCCTTATTGAGTCGCATAAGCTCGGTGCTCGCGGTATTTCAAAAGCCGCCCCATGCCTCTCCGTCGTGTCCGACGGTGCCCTCAAAGGCTTTGTCGCCGTCAACCGTTCATATTCGGGCTTTGTTGCCGAGGACTATATTATCGCGTCCGGCTCCGCCTATTCCTGCGAGGAAGAACGCAAGCGCAACCGTGACTACGATATACGCGTAAAACTCGGAAAAATCAGCGCGTTTGACCTCAGTAGTTTTTCCACCGTGTCCTCGCTATTTTTCGATAAATCATT
Organism: Clostridia bacterium; assembly: GCA_026001225.1. Lineage (GTDB taxonomy): Bacteria > Bacillota > Clostridia > Christensenellales > DUVY01 > BNZQ01. The sequence continues at coordinate 237 of BNZQ01000065.1, read as the reverse complement.
TCAACCGTCTTGTACTGTTACCGAGCGCAGTATGTCGTTTAACTCGACCTGTATCAAGCGGCTTGATTCGGATTTCGTCGAGGTCTTAATTCACCCCGTTGAGCGAGTCCTTGCCGTTCGCCCTTGCGCCGCCGACACGGTCGGAGCTATTCATTGGCGGCGTGATTCGGGTGCGGTTAAGTTCGGAACTGTATGTTTTACCGACGCGCTGTTCGACCTGCTTGGTTGGGTGCCTGA
>BNZQ01000064.1 GCA_026001225.1 Clostridia bacterium | reverse complement strand
GGACAAACAGATTTTGGTGGCGGCGGATTTTGCGGGAAATCCGCTCAAAGAAGCGGTGGTCGCGCACTTAAAAGAGCGGGGCTAGACGGTAACGGACATCGAGGTTCGGGGCGATATACCCGACAACGACTATATGTATCACCGCGTAGGCCTGCGGGCGGGCGCGTATATCGCCGAGGGCGAATTTGAGCGCGCGTTGCTGTTCTGCGGTACGGGTATGGGTATACATATCGCGGCGAGCAAGTGTCCTCACGTTCACGCGGCCGTGGCGGAAAGCGTACCCGCCGCACTTCAAGGTATGCGGAATCACGGTATAGCCGCACCGCGTGCCCGTAAAGCCCGCCGTTTTGGACAACGAGCAAAACTCGATACAGCAGTCCCGCGCGCCCTCGATTTCATAAATGCTCGTGGGCAGGCTTTTATCCTGAATAAAGGCCTCGTAAGCCGCGTCGAACAAAATAACCGCGCCGGCCGCGCGCGCGTACTCCACCCATTTTTTGAGACCCGCCCGATCATAGACCGCGCCGGTCGGATTGTTGGGCGAGCAGATATAAATGATATCGGCTTGGATTTTTTCGTCGGGCAGGGGCAAAAATTGATTGTCCGCGTTGCCGCCGGTAAACAGCACCTTGCGCCCCGCCATGACGTTGGTGTCCACATAGACGGGATACACCGGATCGGGAACCAGCACGGTATTGTCCGTATCGAAGATATCCAAAATATTGCCGAGGTCGCTTTTCGCGCCGTCGCCGACAAAGACCTCGCTTTTATCGAGAGCCACGCCCTTTTCTTTATAATAGCCGGCTATCGCCTCCTGCAAAAACGGATAGCCGCCGTAATCGCCGTAGCCGCGGAACGTCGCGCCCTCGCCCATCTCCTTCGCCGCGTTTGCCATCGCCTTGACGACCACGGGCGGCAACGGCAAAGTGACGTCGCCGATCCCCAACCGAATCACGTCCCTGTCGGGATTTTCCCGCTTGTATTTTGCCACGCGGTCGGCGACCGTGGCGAACAGGTAATCGTCTTTCAGATTCAGAAAGTTGGAATTGATTTTCATTTTTTACACCTCTTTTTTGGTGGTCAGTGGTTAGTGTTCAGTTGAGCGGTCGAACTTCTTCACCGTCAGAATGATATCTTGTGCGATACGTTTTATCCGATACCTAACCACTGACCACTAATCACTGATCGCTACATATTGTTGACCGACGCTTTCACGAATTCCCGAAAGATCGGATGCGCGCGGTTGGGCCGCGACTTAAATTCGGGGTGGAACTGCACGCCGATAAAGAACGCCCTGTTCGGCAACTCCACGACCTCCACGATGCGGTTGTCGGGCGACACGCCGGATAAAACCATGCCCGCCTTTTCCGCCGCGGCGCGGTAATCGTTGTTGAATTCGTAACGGTGGCGGTGCCGCTCGCAGATCAGCTCCTCGCCGTAAGCGTGGCTCATGATCGTGTTTTTACGCACCTTGCAGGGATAACTGCCCAGACGCATCGTGCCGCCCTTGGGCACTATCCCCCGTTGATCGGGCATAAAGTCGATGACAAGATTCTTGCTCTTTTCGCTGAACTCGCCCGAATCCGCATCTTTCAAGCCAAGGACGTTGCGGGCAAACTCGATCACCGCGATCTGCATTCCGAGGCATATGCCGAAATAGGGCACGTCTTTTTCCCGCGCATAGCGGCAAGCCGCGATTTTCCCCTCAATTCCGCGGTTGCCGAAGCCGCCGGGCACCAAAATCCCCGCGCAATCCTCAAAAACCTCCGCGACGTTTTCCTCCGTCACGGCCTCGCTGTCCACCCATTTGATATCGACCTTCGCGCCGCACTCGTACCCTCCGTGATACAGGGCCTCCATGACCGACAGATACGCGTCGTGCAGGCGGACATATTTGCCGACGATCGCGATCCGCACGGTCTTTTCTCGCGCGCTGATCCGCGCCACCATGTTTTTCCACATCGTCAGGTCGGGTTGCCCCGATCCTAAATTCAATTCGCGGCAAACCACCTCGTCCAAGCCGTTGTCGTGCAGCATGAGCGGCGCTTCGTACAGGCAAGATAAAGTGGTGTTTTCGATCACGCAGTCGGGCTTGACGTTGCAGAACAGCGCGATTTTAGAGCGTATTCCCGCTCCGATCTCGCGGTCGGCGCGCGCGACGATGATATCGGGCTTGATCCCGAGGGATTGCAGTTCACGGACGCTGTGCTGCGTCGGTTTAGATTTCAGTTCGTTGGAGCCGGACAAATACGGCACGAGTGTCACGTGAATAAACAAGCAATTTTCGCGCCCGCGTTCCAGCGCGACCTGACGGATCGCCTCCAAAAACGGCTGGCTTTCGATATCGCCGGTTGTGCCGCCGATCTCGGTGATCAATACGTCGGCCTGACTGACCTCTGCGGCCTGATAAATAAAGGCCTTGATTTCGCCGGTGATATGCGGAATCACCTGTACGGTTTCGCCCAAATAATCGCCGTTGCGTTCCTTGTTCAGCACGGCCCAATACACCTTGCCGCTCGTCAAATTCGAAAATTTCGTCAAATTCTCGTCGATAAAGCGTTCATAGTGCCCAAGATCGAGGTCGGTTTCCGCGCCGTCCTCGGTGACGAACACCTCGCCGTGCTGAAAAGGGTTCATCGTCCCCGGATCCATGTTCATATAGGGGTCGAGCTTTTGCGCCGCCACTTTCAGCCCGCGCATTTTCAACAAGCGCCCCAAAGAAGCGGCCGTGATCCCTTTGCCGAGGCCGGACACAACGCCGCCGGTGACGAAAATGTACTTTGTTTTAGTCATATTTATATTCTCCTGCCTTTACGCGGTCGCCGTATATAGGCCGTGATCCGGGCTACGCTTGCCTTGCCGCTTCGGTCACGTAGGCCCAACTACGCTCCCTCGCGGCTTCGGCAACTGTTGCCCGACTGACGGCCCATCTACGGCGACAATCGTTTCGATTTTTACCGGTTATTTCTCGGTTTCAGTCCTATTTCCATTCATTAGTCTTATCCGTAATTGTGAATTGTGCATTGCCCTATTCCCATTCAATAGTAGACGGCGGCTTCGTCGTGATATCGTATACGATTCGATTGACGCCCCGAACCTCGTTGACGATCCGGCTGCTTGCGGCGGCCAAAATATCGTAAGGGATACGGGCGAAATCGGCGGTCATGAAATCGCCGGTCACGACGCCGCGCAACGCCAAGAGATAATCGTAGGTTCTGTGGTCGCCCATCACGCCGACCGATTTGACCGGCGTCAGAACGGCGAAGTATTGATGAATATCGCGGTCGAGGCCCGCCCTTTTAATCTCGCCGCAGAACACCGCGTCGGCCTCGCGCAGGATATCCAACTTTTCCCGCGTGATCTCTCCGACTACGCGGATCGCCAAACCGGGCCCGGGGAACGGCTGGCGCATCACGAGTTCTTCCGGCAAGCCCAGTAAAAATCCAATTTTGCGCACCTCGTCTTTAAACAGCAAGCGCAAAGGCTCGACCAACGTCAGCCCCAACCGTTCGGGCAAGCCGCCCACGTTGTGGTGGCTTTTGATCGTGTCCGCTTTATTGCCGCCGTGTCCGCCGCCTTTTTTCGCGCCGCCGCCCGATTCGATCACGTCGGGATAGATCGTGCCCTGCGCGAGGAATTTCGCGCCGATCTTTTTTGCTTCCTCCTCGAACACCGCCACGAATTCTTCGCCGATGATCTTCCGCTTTGATTCGGGATCGGTCACGCCGTCCAAGCGCGTCAAGAACCGCTTTTCGGCGTCGATACGGATAAAATTCAAATCGCGGTTTTTAAACGCCGCCTCGATTTCGTCTCCTTCATTTTTCCGCATGAGACCGTGATCGACAAAAATACAGGTCAGCCGTTTCCCGACCGCGCGCGCAAGAAGCGCCGCCGCGACAGAGGAATCCACGCCGCCCGAAAGCCCCAAAACGACCTTGCCGTCCCCTATCCTTTCCGCGCAGTCGCGGACGGCTTGTTCGATATAGTCGCCCATCGCCCAATCGCCCGTACAGCCGCAGACGTTATAGAGAAAGTTTTTCAGTATGAGGCCGCCGTTTTGGGTGTGCGTAACCTCGGGATGGAATTGCAACGCGTACAGTTTTTTGGCGGCGTTCTCGAACGCCGCGTTCGCGCAATTCACGGTGCGCGCGACCGAAAGGAATCCCGCCGGCAGGTTCGCCACGGAATCGGTATGGCTCATCCAAGTAACGCCGGGACTTTGAACATCTTGGAACAGCGCGCTGTCCGTGACGAATTCTGTTTCCGTTTTGCCGTATTCGGATTTGCCCGCGGACGCGACCTTGCCGCCGCAAGCCTCGGCCATGAGCTGCCCGCCGTAGCAAATGCCCAAAATCGGAATACCGAGCGTAAAGACGTTCTTATCCAAAACGGGCGCGCCCTTTTCATAGACGCTGGCCGGGCCTCCGGTCAGAATGATGCCGACGGGTTTCAGCCGGTCGACCCCTTCCGCCGCTTTTTGGCAAGGGAAAATCTCGCAATAGACGCTGAACTCGCGTACGCGCCGCGCGATCAAATGGCTGTATTGCCCGCCGAAATCCAATATTAGAATACTCTGCATTACTTAACCTCTACTTATTATCTTTACTAACTGAAAGCTGAAAACTAAGGATTTACAAGACAAAATCGAATTATCAATTATCCGAAATTTTCAGTTTTCACTTTTCAGTTTTCACTTTACATGCGGTCTTACCGCCACGCCCGCCCTTTCCAGCTCCGCTTTGATTTCTGCCACCGTGTAATTCTTCGGCAAGCGCGGCGAGTACAGCATGGAACTGATAATGGCGGCCGACGCGCCGGTCTTTGTGAACACCTCTGTTAAATGCTCCGGCTTGCCCGCGCCGCCCGAAGCGATCACGGGAACGTTGACGGCGGCGGCGACCTTTTCGGTGATTTCTATGTCATAACCGCCGTGCGTGCCGTCGTTGTCGATACTGTTGACGCAAATTTCGCCCGCTCCGAGTCCCGCGCCGCGTTTGGCCCATTCGACCGCGTCCATGCCCGTGAATACGCGCGCGCCGTCGATCGCAATTTCGTAACCGCTCCGGATCGCGGCGGTTTTTTCCACGCGCTTGACCTGCATACTCAGCACTACGCATTGACTGCCGAACGCCAGCGCGCCCTCTTGTATGATCGCGGGGTTGCGCACGGCCGCCGAATCGACACTGATCTTTTCCGCGCCCGCCTTTAATACCTCGTACATGTCGCTTAGCGTCTTGACGCCGCCGCCGACCGTAAAGGGAATAAATAGTTCTTTAGCGACCCGGCGTACCATGTCGATATCGGTGCGGCGCTTTTCCGCGCTGGCCAAAATATCGTAAAAGATCACCTCGTCGATCCCTTGCGCATACACCGTCCGCGCCATATTTTCGGCGTATTCGATGTCGATATTGTCTTGAAATTGTTTCGCCTTGGTGACGTAGCGGCCCCGCACGTCAAAGCAGGCGATGAGTCTTTTTGTTAGCATTCTTTTCCTTTGCCGTCACATATCGGGCGTGATACGGGCTACGCCGGCCTGAGTCGGCTCGGTTACGCAGATCTCCCTACGCGCCCTCGCCGACATTGCCCAACCGTCGCCCGTCTGACGTCCAATCTGTGACGGCTAAAATTACTCTGTTTTTAGGTTAAGGCCCTTTCCGCAAATTCCTTCAAGACCGCCAATCCCGCTTCGCCGCTCTTTTCCAGGTGGAATTGCGTCGCGGTTATATTCTTATATCGAACGGCGGAGCAAAACGCACCGTCATAGTCCGTATGCGCCCAAACAATCGATCCGTCCTTCGGCACGGCGTAATAGGAATTGACGAAGTAAAAGTAATCGTCCTTTACTTGTGCATCGCGCATTGTGCATTGCGCACTGAATTTGACCCCGTTCCACCCGATATGCGGCACGCGCACTTTCTTGTCGTCAAAGCGTTTGACCTTGCCTTTCAGCCAGCCCAAGCAGTCCGTGCCGCCCTCTTCGCTGTGCTCGAACAGGACTTGCAAGCCCACACAAATCCCTAAAAACGGCAAGCCGTTTTTATATACGCGGTCGTTTAAAAAGTCGATCCAGCCGTTTTCCCGCAAGCTGTCCATCGTGGCGCGCGCCGATCCGACGCCCGGCAAAATGATCCCCGCGATATCGCCCGCATTTTCGGGCGCGGCAAGCAAACGCGCCTCTATGTTCAACCTTTGCAACGCGTTCAGCACGCTGGGCGAATTGCCCGCCTTATAATCGATGATGCCTATATATTTGGTCATTTTATCCGTTTACCGTTCTTGTATTCATGTTCCTCACGCCCGCCATCGGGAAAGTATTCTATCGCCTTGCCATTTTCTTTGTCATTTTTCCATTCGCCCGTTTCATAACTGCCGTCCGCCCAATAATATGTGCCGACGCCGTGCCGTTTGCTGTTCTTATACTCGCCCTCGAAACGGTCGCCTTTAAATTCCCCGTCTGCCGCAAAATAATGTATTCCACGCCCGTTTGCCTTGCCGTTCTTCCATTCGCACTCGTATCGGTCGCCGTCGGCGCAGTAGTAAACGCCGTGACCGCTCCTCTTGCAATTTTTCCATTCGCCCTCGAAACGGTCACCGTCAGCCCAATAATACGTCCCTTGTCCATGCCATTTATTATTTCTAAATTCGCCCTCATAGCGGTCTCCGTCGGCAAAATATCTTATACCGTGCCCGTTCTCCTTGCCGTTCTTCCATTCGCCCTCGTAGCGGTCTCCGTCGGCAAAGCAGTAAACGCCGCGTCCGTTCCAATTATCGTTTTTAAATTCACCCTCGTAACGGTTGCCGTCGGAAAAATATTCTTTGCCGTAACCGTTCGGTTTGTCGTCCTTGTATTCGCATTCTATCCGATTGCCGTTCGCAAAATATTGCGTTCCGCGCCCGTGTTTATTTCCGTTCTTCCATTCGCCCTCATATCGGTCGCCGTTTGCCCAATAATAAATCCCGTATCCGTCCCAAGCGTCATCCTTAATTTCGCCTTCGTACCGATCACCATCATTGAAAACACTCTTACCCTTGCCGTTCGCTTTGCCATCCTTGTACTCGTATTCATCACGCGACCCGTCCGCGTAATAATAAATCCCGAAGCCGTTCCGCTCCCCGTTTTTATACTCGCCCTCGAAACGATCGCCTTTATATTTATTTTCGGCGGTATAATAATAGATTCCGTGCCCGTTTCTTTCATCGTCCTTGTATTCGCCCTCAAAGCAATCCCCGCCGGCGAAAATGCCCTTGCCATGACCGTTCATCTCGCCGTTTTGCCACTCGCCCTCGTAGCGGTCGCCGTTTGCGGAATAGGATATCCCGTACCCGTGCGGCACGCCGTCCTTGACTTCGCCCTCGTAGCGGTCACCGTCGTCGTTTTTGATTGTTTGTATAACCGAATCTTTCATTTTTCAGTTTTCACTTTTCACTTTGGAAATCTGAATTGAAAATTCAGATTTCCACCACGCCCTCGAACACCTTTTCCGCTCCGCCCGTCATCAGCACGCGCTCGTCGGTGTAATTGACGACCAGCTCGCCGCCGTTTAGGATGACCGTGATATCCTCGCCTTTCTTGCAAAAGCCGTTCAAGACCGCCGCGACGACCGACGCGCACGCGCCCGTGCCGCAAGCCATCGTTTCGCCGCTGCCGCGCTCCCATACGCGCATCTTTAAGGTATTCGGATCGACGACCTCGATAAATTCGGTGTTGACGCTCTCCGGGAATAAAGCGAGGTTGTTCTCAAATTCCGGCCCCAAGGTTTTCAAATCCAGTCCGGCCACGTCGTTGCAAAACGTCACGCAATGCGGATTGCCCATCGACACGCAAGTTACGCGGTATTCCGTTTCACCGCGTTTCAGCAAATCGGTTTTTATGGCGACGGAACAATCGACAATCGGACCGTTACCCGGCAAATTGACGGGGATTTTGGACGGTTCCAATTCCGCGCGCCCCATGTCCACGGTTATCTTTTCGGTCAAGCTGTTTTTGGTGGTCAGTGTGAGGAGTTTTATGCCGCTCAAGGTTTCGATCCGCATTTCCCGTTTGGGAACGCGCCCGCTGTCGTGCAGATATTTAGCGACGCAACGGATACCGTTGCCGCACATTTTACCCTCGCTGCCGTCCAAATTGAACATGCGCATTTTGGCGTCGGCGATCGCGGACGGGCAGATCAGGATCACGC
>BNZQ01000063.1 GCA_026001225.1 Clostridia bacterium | reverse complement strand
ATAATATACTTTGCGACAAAAACAAACCAAATAACATACATTGCTTTATTTCATTGCTAATATTTATTTTTTACCAATATGGTTGTTCATAGCCTTGTCTATCTCACCGCTTATAATTTTACTATCAAAACGGCGAGGGTAAAATTATGGATAGCGTAGAGATTATAAACCGTATCGGTCAACTTCGTACAAGGGCGAATTTATCCGCAAGGGCTTTATCCCAACGCATAGAATTAAATGACGGCTATATAAACCGCCTTGAAAGTAAAAAGGACTTCCTACCCTCTATGGAAGTCCTTTTGAAAATTATCGAGGCTTGCGACAGTACGCCCGCCGAATTTTTCTATCCCAAAATCGAAAACTATAAACAAGACCTGCAAATCATTGACCTCTTAAACGGCGTAACCGCTGAAAAGAAAGCCGCTATTATCGCCCTTTTGAGGAAATAAATTGTTCGTCGTCGCGTAATAAAAAAGGGGAATGCCGCTAAAAAACAGCACTCCCGATTTTAAAAGTAGTATTTTCCTTTACCGATTATTATAACCCTTTATTTAGGTGAGTTTTAATTATTCTATTGTCAAAAAAATGTATAATAAATAAGAAAAGGAACGTCGTTTAAACGCTCCTATCTTTTAAAGTCTACTTCTTATTAAGGAAGTCGGCGGGAATATCGTAATTGCTTTCGGCAAATCCGTCTTGCAACTTAATATACACCCTATCCAAGCAATCTTGCATTTGCCCGTTCGGGTCTATAAAGGAATGCTTATCCCACCTAATTTCATTTCTGCCCGTATGGTTGGTAATTACTCAACTGTGTTCTTGGCAATTCAGTTCGATAGGTAAGCCCTCGTACTTTTCAAAGCCTTGGCTTGCCGTAACAATTCTTGCCCCTTTGGGATATTTGGCGAGGTCGGGGTTGTCCGCATTAACGGCATTTATGTCAAACTTTGTGATATATTCTATTATACCACGTTCATCGTAAATGTCCCGCTCGTCTATCGCCTCACCCAAATGCCAATGTTTTTTAATTCAAGCCTCGCTAATCCTTGGTTCGCCCTCAAATTGCAAAACCGTATGAATATGATAAACGCCCCGTGCTTGCAGTTCCACGGCTCGCACATACTTGAATGCGCCAAAGTTATATTTTACGCTACTAAGGAATGAAGCAAAGGCTTTCTTTATAATAGACCACTTGCTATCCGTTTCGCGTGCTGTTGTCAGCGTAACAAATTTGCATTTAGAAATATCAAATTTATAACCTGCCAGTTCCGCGTTCTTCCTTTTTAAGGTCTTTACATAACATTTTCGGCTCATATCACCAACATTGCCGCCTCTCTGTCTATGTCCGACAACACTATCTTCCGACCTATTCTTAAAAGGATTGAAGTCATGCTCTTTAATCACCATGTAACCGTTTGGGTAAAGTACGGCGTTATATGTTTTACCAGCCGTATTGTTTTTATTTATAGTTTCCATATTTGTTTACCTTTATTTTTGTTGTATATTTTGTTGTTTTTGTTGACAGAAAACTTTGAGATATTATATAAAGGCAACTATGGAAAACCATAAACGGGTCACGCGCTTGAAATTGGCATCTGCCACCCTCCTTTCGTACAAAAATTCCGACCCCAAATTAAACACGTTTTGAGGTCGTGCCTATGTTATACATTATTGCGCCGCGATAATTAAGTGGTTTTAAGAATTTTTCAAACATTGCCATGTTATATGCTATGTTTCTTCGTAATTGGCGTGTTGTATCGCGTTTAATGTTTTTGTGTTTCAATTTGTTATTCAAGAGAAGAATGTTTGACATTTTTTAATTCTAATAGCCGCTTCTTTTCGATTTCAGCCTTTACGACCATAAACAGCCAAAGCCTTTCCCTACGAGTTAGGATTTGACCTTTCTTCGGGTGTCTTGGAATAAATTGCTTTCCGTCAAACCATGCGAATTTACATTCACTTGTAAAATCATATAGGGACTTTTTCTTTGTGGAGCCAAAATAAAACGCAAAAACGCGAGAGGTATCAAAATCCAAATGTGACTGTGACGCAATTAAAACACCATAAGGATGATTAGGTGATACAAAAAGTCGAATACATTCGATATTTCATATCATCTTGCCAACATTATTTTCACTATATAAAGGTGACTATGAAAAAGACGGGTCGCTCCCGTCTTTTTCATGTCGTTTGAGGTATTTGCCGTGTTATTTAAGGTATTTTCGCCCGTTTGGACTAAAAAGTCCTGCGGCGTTATGTCGAGGTCAATTCCCCCAAGTAAGGGCAAAGGGATTAAATTAACGTAAATTTCCACATTTTTTCGGAAAATTATCACCTTGTTCAAGAACATATTTAATACCGTCTTTTGTTCCTCGAAACCGCCGTATAACAATCGCTCTCTTGCTTGTCTCTGCGCCGGTGCCTGTGATTATGTAATACCCGTTATTCTGATTAAGCGTAACGATGACGCCCGAATACGTATATCCCGTGCCGCCCGCCGTAACGTCATTGATATTTTATCTCAATCGCGTTTGCCGCGCCGTCCCCGTTATTCTCCGACGCCGTAGCCCTGTCTGCGGATCGCGTTCGCGATGCTTTCCCTCGTCTGCGCGCTCCCGTCGTATTTGACCTCGGCGATCCCCTTCTTGGCCGAAGCCTTGACGCTCTTCACGCCTGCCACCGCTCCCGCGGCGGCCTCGACCGCCCTTTCGCAATGCGGACAGCTCATGCCCGTTACGTTTAATTTTATCGTCATACCTTCTCCTTATACAGCTAATTTTTTTAAAGGGAGTTTGCGGGGGAAACCTTTTTTATAAAAAAGGTTTCCCTCTCGCCCCTTTCCAAAAAATTTCAACTATTTATATCCGTTTCAAGTATTCAAAAATAAACCGATCCAAATCCCCATCCATGACGCCCGCCACGTCTGACGTTTCAAAGCCCGTGCGGTGATCCTTGACCATGGTATACGGGCAGAACACATAGCTCCGGATTTGACTGCCCCACTCGATTTTTTTGATTTCGCCCTTGATTCCCGCGGCGCGTTCCATGTTTTCGCGCTCCTTCATCTCGATCAGCTTGCTTTTCAGCATCCTCATCGCGGTTTCGCGGTTCTGAATTTGGCTGCGCTCGTTTTGACAAGCCGCGACGAGCCCCGTGGGAATGTGCGTGATGCGGATCGCGCTTTCGGTCTTATTGACGTGTTGGCCGCCCGCCCCGCTCGATCGGTACGTGTCCACCTTCAAATCCTCGGCGCGGATTTCGATTTCAACATCGTTTTCGATTTCGGGCATGACCTCCGCCGAGGCGAACGACGTGTGCCGCCGCTTGTTGGCGTCGAACGGCGAAATGCGCACCAAACGGTGGACGCCCTTTTCGGCCTTTAAATACCCGTAAGCGTTCGTTCCCGTCACGGTAAACGTGACGCTTTTAATCCCCGCGCCGTCGCCCTCCTGATAATCGAGCAGGCGCGTCTTGTACCCCGCCCGTTCACACCAACGGCCGTACATACGGTACAGCATGTCGGCCCAGTCGCAGCTTTCGGTGCCGCCCGCGCCTGAATGAACGGTGACGATCGCGTTGCAACGGTCGTATTCCCCCGAGAGCATTGTGGACAGATACAGCTTTTCGGCCTCGGCGTTCAGAGCCTGCAATTCGGCCCGGATTCCGCCCAAGACCTTTTCGTCGCTTTCGGCCTCGGCAAGCTCCAAAAATTCCCGCGTGTCACGGACGAGCCGCGCCAGCCGCTCGTATTCCCCGATCTCGGCTTCCAAATCGGAAACGCGCTTATTGACCCTTTGCGCCAACGCCATATCGGAAAAAAAGCCCTCGGCCTCCTGTTTCCTTTTGAGCCCGGCCAATTCCGCCGTCAATTTCGGCAAATCCAACTTCTGCCCCGCCTCGGTCACAAGGCGTTCGGCTTCCGCTATAGAGATTTTTAATTCGTCGATTAAAAGCATAATGTTTTGTTGGCGGTTTTGCAAACTTATGACGGCAATAGAATTGCCTGTCGGGAAATTTGACGGCTTATTTGTCTAAATCTCCGAAAAATGCTCGGCCGTAGCGATGCTACGGCCTGCGCTTTTACGGCATTTTATCCTAAATAATCCGACTCAAAATCCCTCGATCATACGATTTGCACACCGCCTGTTTTATACGGTCGTACTCTTTAAAATCCTGTCCAACTCCCGCCAATCGACCTGCGAAGGCTCTTTTTCGTTCTCGACGGAGGCGGCGAACAGCGTTTCTTCCATTTTGTCAAATTCGGTTTTCGCAATCCGGTCGTAAAGTCCCGCGTTCGCTTCGGTTCCCGCGCGGCCGTAGGCGACCGCCGTCGTGCCGTACAGAGCAAGCCCCAACGAGTGCGCCAAAGCGTGAACCGCCGACGCGGCGTGAGCGGTCGCCCTCGCCGCGGCCTGCGCGGCGGGGTTCCTTTCCGCTTCCTTGGCCGCCGCGTGGCAGGTCGAAACGCCGGCTTTCAATTCGGGAAAGGCGGCGGCGTCCGCGATATATGCGCGGGCGGCGGCCAGCGCGTCCCGCGGCCGCGTATCGGACGGATACGCCCGTTCGTAAATCGGCAGCATCCGCGTCTCCGCATAGGAAACGCACCACGCCGCGACGGTCGACTTGCTTTGACTGTCGATCAGCCGTCCCAAGTCCTGAACCTCCGGCTGCCGCCAGTCGCCCAACATTTTTTTCACGCTTTCACTCTCTTTTTAGTGGTTAGTGGTCAGTTAAAAGTTGCGATTTCAATGTCGGGCCGACGCACGCTGCCCTGACCCTACAAGGGAACACCTTAAGTCGATATTGAAATCCAACCTTTCACAATGCTCAATTCACAATGCACAATTAAAGGATCGATCTTTTGCGAATTACGACGCCCCGCTCCTCTTTTCGCACAACGGCTTGCGCAAAACAATCCGTCCTTACGCGTTTAGAGGGGGTTTGGGGGGAGGAGTCGCAACCTCCCCCCCAAATTTTTCTTTGCTACTTTCTTTTATACTAAAAGAAAGTAGGAGCTACTTCATGCAGCATTGCTTATACTTCTTCCCGCTTCCGCACGGACAAGGATCATTCGGGCCGACCTTCCTCGTCTTTTCGGGCGCGGCGGCGCGGGGACGAATGACCGGCTTTTCGCCGCCGGGACTCCTGTTCATGATCAGCTGCCGCGGCGCCTCGCTGCGTTCGGGAGCCTTTTGGATGTTGACGCGCAGCAGGTACATGACGGTTTCCTCTCGGATGTGCTCGGTCATCTCGCCGAACATCTCGAAGCCCTCTTTTTTATAGGCGATGACGGGATCCTGCTGACCGTAGCCGCGCAGGCCGATACCGCGCCGCAGCGCGTCCATCGCGTCGATATGCTCGATCCAACGCGCGTCCACGATCCGCAGCAAAACGATACGTTCAACCTCGGAAAAGTCCAGCCCGACCTCGCGCGCGGCCTTGGCCTTCGCTTCCAAATTTTCGGTGACCTTTTGGACCAGCTGCTTTTCGATTTCGGAAATCGTATAGTTGGTCAGACGTTCCTCGGTGATGAACGTTTCGGGATCGCCCGGCAAAATCTTATTGGATATTTCGCGGTTAAAGCCGTCAGTGTCCCACTCGCGCCAATCCTTGTTGGGATCGGCATAGTCGTCCATGACGTTCTCGATCGTGACCTTGATCATGTCGAGAGTTTCGCCGTGTATGTCCTGCCCCTGCAAGACCTTGTTGCGCTCGCCGTAAATGATCTCGCGTTGGCGGTTCATCACGTCGTCGTATTCCAAAACCTGCTTGCGGATCGAGAAGTTGCGGCCCTCGATATTCTTTTGGGCGTGCTCTATCAGGCGGGTCATCATGCGGAATTGGAACGGCTCGTTGTCCTCCTCGCCGCCCATAAAGCGTTTCAGCCGTTCGCCGCCGAACACGCGCGCTAAATCGTCCTCTAACGAAATGTAAAAGACGGAGGAACCGGGATCGCCCTGCCGCCCCGACCGGCCGCGCAGCTGATTGTCGATGCGCCGCGACTCGTGCCGCTCGGTGCCGATGATGCGCAGGCCGCCCGCCTCTACGACCTCGGCCTTTTCCTTCCTGACGACCTCGTTAAAGGCGTCGTATTGCTTTTTGTATTCCTCTTTAGCGGCCAAAATTTCGGGATCGTCGGTGTGCGCGTAGGAGGTCGCCGCGCTGATGATTTCCTCCTTGAACCCTTGGTCGCGCATGAATTTTTTGGCCGAATATTCGGCGTTACCGCCCAGCATGATATCGGTGCCGCGGCCCGCCATGTTCGTGGCGATCGTGACCGCGCCGCTTTTACCGGCCTGCGCGACGATCTCGGCCTCGGCGCCGTGGTTCTTAGCGTTCAAAATGCTGTGCGGTATCTTTTTGATCTTCAATAATTTGCTGACTTCCTCGCTGCGCTCGACGCTGACGGTGCCGACCAGCACGGGCTGCTTACGGCTGAAGCAATCCTCGATATCCTCGACGATCGCCTGATACTTGCCCTTGATTGTGGCGTAAATCACGTCGTTCTCGTCAAAGCGGACCATCGGCGCGTTGGTCGGAATGGTCACGACGTCCAATTTATAGATGCCGCGGAATTCGGATTCCTCGGTTTTCGCGGTACCGGTCATGCCCGCCAATTTCTTGTACAAACGGAAATAATTTTGGAACGTGATCGTGGCCAGCGTTTTGTTCTCGTTTTGAATGCGCACGCCCTCCTTGGCCTCGATCGCTTGATGCAGGCCCTCGCTGTAGCGGCGGCCGATCATGCGGCGGCCCGTGAATTCGTCGATGATGATGATCTCGTCGTCGGCCACGATATAATCGTTGTCCTTCTTCATGATGAAGTTGGCGCGCAGCGCGTTGTTGATATAGTGGTTGAGGTCGCTGTTATCCGCGTCGGACAGGTTTTCCACATGGAAATAACGTTCGGCCCGGCGCACGCCCTGTTCGGTCATGTGGACGGTTTTCTTTTTCTCGTCGATATCGACATCGCCGTCCTTTTCCGCGCCGGTGCGCTTCATCTCCTCCTCGGTCATATAAGCGTTCTCGCCGACCTCCAACGTCCGCGCGAATTTGTTCGCAGTGGCGTACATTTCAGAGGATTTGTCGGATTTGCCGCTGATGATCAACGGCGTTCTCGCCTCGTCGATCAAAATGCTGTCCACCTCGTCCACGATCGCGTAGGACAGCGGGCGCAGCACCATATCGCGGCGGTTGATGACCATATTGTCGCGCAAATAATCGAAGCCTAACTCGTTGTTCGTGGCGTAGGTGATATCGCAGGTGTACGCCGCGCGTTTCGCGTCCGGCTCCATGCCGTTGACGGACACGCCGACCGTAAGGCCGAGAAAGCGGAAAATCTTACCCATCCACTCGGCGTCGCGCTTCGCCAAATAATCGTTGACGGTGACGACGTGCACGCCCTCGCCCGTCAAGGCGTTCAAATAAGCGGGCAGCGTGGCGACCAGCGTTTTGCCCTCGCCGGTTCTCATCTCCGAGATGCGCCCCTGATGCAAGACCATGCCGCCCAGCATCTGCACATCGAAGTGCCGCATACCCAGCACGCGGCGGCTTGCCTCTCTCACGAGGGCGAACGCGTCGGGCAGGATGTCGTTCAGCGTTTCATAGTTTTTGAGCCGCTCCTTCAACGCGCCGGTGGTCGCGGTTAAGTCCTCGTCGGACATCGCCTTATACTTTTCTTCGAGCGCGTTGATTTTAAACAGGTTTCCCTGCAATTTGCGGATCGCCCGCGTACTGTCGGATTTGAAAATTGAAAAAAGTCCCATAGTAAATCAATTATACCCTAAAATGAGAAAATTTGCAACTCAAAGAGAGGAGTACTTTCTTTTACCGAAAAAGAAAGTGTTAAAGAGCAGACCGCTTTCTTTTATGCTAAAAGAAAGCTTGCAAAAAAATTGGGGGAGGTTGCTTTCGCGCTCCGCTTCGCTCTGACTTCGGAATCCTGTTCGGATTCCTCGCTTGATCGTTCGCTCCGCGCTCTGTTCCGACCAAACGCGATTTTTTGACTTCGCAAAAAATCGGTCGGACTTAAATCGGTTTTATTTTATATTTCTAATCGGTTCTTACTCTCAAAACGCCCCGCCGTCTTGTGTCATTCAGAGGGATGCCGTAGGGGCCGGCAGCGTGCGCCGGCCCGCCGTGGAATCCCAACCTCTTAAAAATTCCCCTCTACGGAGGGGTGCCCTTGAATAGGGACGGGGTGGCCGCGCGCGCCGCTTCGCTCTGACTTCGGAATCCTGTTCGGATTCCTCGCTTGATCGCTCGCTCCGCGCTCTGTTCCGACCAAACGCGATTTTTTAACTCCGTAAAAAATCGGTCGGACTTAAATCGGTTTTATTGTATATCTCTGATCGGTTCTTACTCCCAAAACGA
>BNZQ01000062.1 GCA_026001225.1 Clostridia bacterium | reverse complement strand
ACACCACGGACGAGAACGTGAGCATGATCGTCCGTATCCCCGATTTCTACGCCGCCACCGTCGCCCGTTCCCACCCGAATGTACACCGCGCGAAGTGGCCGCACGGCCCCGAATGGTATCTTGTCCTCGTCGATCGTTCCTTCTCCGACAAGGCCGCCGTTTTCAATATCCTCTCCGCCGCACGCTCCTTCGTTTCGGGTGAGCGGATAGCATAGAGAGAACTATCGGCTTTGCCCGTCATAGAAAACAACGGAAGGATCAAGCCAGAATAACCGCCGTTTTGAAACGCTATGAAATACGTCTACCGATTTGACTATATCCGCTACAACGGGAAAAGCAAGGCATATATTCCCGATACAGTTGAAATCGAAGTGAATAGCCGTTGGCACGCTATCTTAAAGGAACTTGACAGCGTTTCATAGCCGCCATGCCCTGCGTCCACGTCTAAAACCAGCCAGCCCGACCGCTCGCCGCAAAGCACCCCTATATTTGCGTATGGGTATTTTGTCCACCATTCCGTAACCTGCGCGGTATCGGCGGATGCGTTTTTCTGCCACTCGCGTATAATAGGGTGCTTGCCGCGCTTGCATTTTTCCTTGCCGCAGGCGCACGTTCCGTCGCTTTTGAGCCACCAAAACGGAACGACAGGTAACCCGTTCTCGGCGTATCGCAACGCCGCTTTTAGCATATTGTTGTTCAAGCCTTTTCCTCCTTGATTTTTTTATTACCCCTAAGGACGCTCGCCTGCCGCTTATACTCCCCAGCCTAAAACATTTTTTAGGAGAATACAAAAGCCCGACGGTATAGTCCTCTCGTGGTTGAGAGAATTATTCCGCCGGGCTATTTGGTAAAACCTTTATTATCGGTAATCCACTGCTCCGTGTCAGGAAATTATTTACATTTGGTATCTGGCATCGTTAAACAACAACCGACCGTTGTCGTTCCTTAGGAAAAAACACCGGCGGCTAATCTTTCGCTGTATGTTCCCTATAATTGCAAAATGCTTGTCCTGTGCATTCCGCACCCGATTTTCCTCTTGCTCGACTAACTGTCCGATTTTAGTTAGCAAAGCGTTTATTTTATTCACGAGTTCACTAATTTCCGCCCTGTCCTGCGCCAAAGCCTTATTTATCCGCTCTACTTCAGCAATAATTTTCGGCTCGTCTATGTGAATATAATCCTTTTCAAATCGCGTCAGCCTTGGGGAGACGTAGGTCAACTCAAAAGCAAAATCTTTGTCCGTATTGATATTTTGAAACGGATTATATATGTGGTTAAATTGGAATGCCTCATCGTCTGCGACCACTTCTTTAAGTAGCCGTTGGCATTCTTGTATTTTTCGAACTATTAAAGAAATTTGAGGTGAAAAAATAGTATGAAAAATGCAGTAATCTACGCGCGGTACAGCTCCCACGCGCAAAATGAGCAATCAATCGAAGGCCAATTACGTGAATGTTACGCCTTCGCGGAAAAGAACGACATCAAGGTTATTCATGAATACATCGACAGGGCTTTGACGGGAACGATGGACAAGCGTCCCGACTTTTTACGTATGATCGAGGACAGCAAGAAAGGTCTTTATAAATACGTGATAGTGTATCAGCTCGACCGCTTTGCCCGAAACCGTTACGACAGCGCGATCTACAAAGCCAAACTAAAAAAGAACGACGTTCGAGTTTTAAGCGCGAAAGAGAACATTACGGACGACGCAAGCGGTATACTGATGGAGGCGGTGTTAGAGGGAATGGCAGAGTATTATTCAAAGGAATTAGCGGTCAAGGTGAAGCGCGGAAAGGACATCAGCGCGGGCAAATGCAAGTATGTGGGCGGCACTCTCCACTACGGCTACAAGGTGGACGAAACCATGAACTACCAAATCGACGAGCGGGAAGCCCCCTACGTCGTCAAGATATTCGAGATGTACGCAAACGGCGTAAAAGCCCGTCACATCATGAATTGGCTCAACGAGATTAAGATTCCGAACAATGTCGGCAGAAAGTGGGAAAAGAACTCGATACACCGGATATTGGCGGACAAGCGGTATTCGGGCGTATACGTCTACAACGGTATGGAGATCAAAGACGGTATGCCGCAAATTGTAAACGACGAATTATTTACCAAGGTCGCGGCCATTGTCGCCAAAAACAAGCTCGCCCCCGCGAGAGGCCGTGCAAAGGTAGACTACATATTGACAACAAAACTCTATTGCGCGGACTGCGGCACGGGCATGGTGGGCGTAAGCGGCAAAACGCAAGGCGACTTTGCCTATCACTACTACAAGTGCCTAAACCGCATTCACGGCGAGGGGTGCAAGATGAAAGCGGCCGGCAAGAACAAATTGGAGGACGGCGTGATTGACGCCGTTAAGGATAAACTGACCGACGAGGTAATAGCGGAAATCGCCGCGCTGACCGCCGATGCTTTGGAAAAGGAACGAAACACGGAAAGCATAACGCGCTTGGAAAAGAAACTTGCGGACAACAAAAAGGCGATCGACACGCTTTTGAATACGCTTGCGCTCGGACGGTCGCCGGAATTGATACTCGACAAGATTGACAGACTGAAAGAGGAAAATGCGGAACTCGACTATGCAATCGCCAAAGAGAACTCCATGCTGTTCCAACTTTCTGAAAGGGACATCGCCAACTACCTTACCCGCATCCGCGACTTTACCGTCGGGGAGAACGACATCAAAGCCAAAGCCCTATTCGTAGACACCTTTATTTACAAGATTTTCTACCATAACGACGAAACGCTCACTATCCTTACGTACTTAAAGGACAATGAGCGTTGCGAACGCCGTGAAATCGGCTATACGCGTATCAATAGTACGCATATGTCTTGTCTGGCGGGGTAAAACGAAAGAAATACGAACACCGCCCGTGTCGCGAAAAGCGTCATAATCATCGGTTTCGGCGGTTGTACGCTCGTATTCCTCTAACAATTCGAGCATTTCAAAGTGTGAAATTTGTTTGCCGCCCTCGATAATGTTAAAAAGCATGATAAGTTTATCATCGAACAGAAAAACCGAATTGACAAAGGTATCTATAATTCGCTGTTGAAAATCGGGACTTAACATATCGCCGCGCGTGAATATTTTTAGCCACATTAAAATGTCGGCTTTCGTGTGTTGCATGGCGGTTGCAAGCCGTAATTTCGTTAATTCCCTTTGCAAGTCGGCTTTCTGAATTTCCAAATCTTTGGACTTGGCGTTTATCCGTTTTATGACCTCCTCGCTTTCGGCTTTTAACAGCATATCGGCGCACTTGTCAAACTCGGTTTCTATCCGCACAAGTTGCTTTTCGTACTCTTTAATGCGCTTTCCGTTAATCGAATTTGCGTACAAAGCAAGCACTTTATTCGCTATGATTTCGGCGCGTTTCTCATTGAGGACATATTTAAGCGTTTGCTCCACGACATACCATTCCAAATAGCCTTTTTTCTCATAGCGTTTATTGCAAGCCTTTTCTTTGTACTGCTTTGAACAAGCATAATAATAATGTTTATCGCCCGTTTTGCTTGTGCCGCTGATACCAACTAATTTTGTGCCGCACTCGCCGCAAAAAGCCTTGCCGTAGAGCAGATATTTTTCTTTTGCCTTTGCCGTGGCGGGGGCGCGTTTATGCTCTAACAACCGCTTTTGAACGCGGTCAAATACCGCTTTGTCGATGATTGCGGGATAACTGTTTTCGGACGCTATCCCGTTAAAGATATTCTCGCCTATATATTTGCGATTGCTTAAATTGTGCTGAAAACTGTTGATTGTAAAGCGTTTCCCTTTTAGGGTCGAAAGCCCTCTTTCGTTCAGTTCCCGCACAATCGCCTTTTTGCCTTTCCCGTCCGCGTACTGCTCGAACGCGTAACGTATAACGGCGGCTTTCGGCTCGTCAACGGCTATGCGCTTATCTATGACTTTGTAACCGTACAAGAGATTGCCGCCCGTAAACGTACCTTTTAACGCGCTTTCTTTTAATCCACGCTTTACTTTTTGGCTCAAATCGTGGCTGTACATCTCGGCCATCATTTCAAGTAAACCCTCGACAAGCCGTCCCTCTTGCGTGTCGCTTATGGCCTCCATAGCCGAAAGAACTTTAACGCCGTACTGCGCTAATTTGTGCTTGTAAAAAACGCTGTCGTAACGGTTACGGGCAAAACGGTCTAACTTGTAAACGATGATGAATTGAAACTGCTTTTTGCTCGCGTCCTCAATCATTTGTAGGAAGTCGGGGCGTTCGTCGTTCGTTCCCGTCATAGCGCGGTCTATGTATTCGTGAATGACGGTATAGCCGTTCCGTTCGGCGTATTCGTTGCATACCCGAATTTGTCCCTCTATGCTCTGCTCGGTTTGCGCCGATGAACTATAACGGGCGTATATGACCGCATTTTTCATTTCCTTTTCGTCCCCGTCATATTGTCAAGGATAGTAATCAATGCTTTTATTTGCTCGTCCGAAAGGTCGTAGCGGTATGAACATTCCTCGGTTATGATTGAAACCGTATTGACGGGGTTCGGCTTGCTGTTATTGATTAAAAAATTAACATTGCCGCCGATGAGATAATCAAGCGGTACTTCCAAATATTCCGCTATCTTTTCAAGTGTTTCTACACCGATATTTTTTGACCGCCTTGCAAATAGGCTTGCAAGCGTGTTATATGAAATTTCTGTTTCCGCGCAAAGTTGCCTTTTCGTTATACCTTTTTGTTTTAATAGGCTTGTAATTCTATCGTAAAAATCCATGTTTTTATACCTCTGCATTTATTTTAACACAATGTTTGTGCGAATGCAATAATTATTGCCCGCTGGGGCGAAGTTTATGCGAACGCATAAAAACGCTTGACAAACAATGCGTAAGCATTTATAATTGTTTTTGATTTGTGCAAACGCATAAACAAAGGAGGTGAAAGGCTATGTATTGCAACATTAAACTTGAAATGTACAAGCGGGGCATGACGGTTGAGGGCATGGCGCAAACGCTGAACGTCCACCGCAACACCCTTGCCCGAAAGTTAAGCGGTAAATCGAAAATGACGCTCGATGACCTTGTAGCGATTAAGGCGAAATGCTTTGCCGAAATTCCGCTTGACGTTCTCGCCGTTCGGTATGTCGGGAGCGGTTAAAGGGCGGCATATTCAAATCGGTATCGTTTGCTATCGTAACGCTAAAACTGACGAATTTATGACCGCCAGACCGCTGTATGTAACTTCTACGCCCGAAATGGAAAGGCAACAAGCCTTTATCATGACGGCAGTAGAAAATATGCTTGCGGCGGGATTAGCGGATTTCATCAATTCGGGTAACGTCACTAAAAAGCAAGGAGCAAAAAACAATGAATTATCAAGGACAAGGCAAATTGATTGCTTACCGCACTTACACGAAGGACGGCAAGGCGAAACACGTCTATAACGTGCTGAACGGCAACACCGACCCGAAAACGGGCTTATTCGGGGAATGCGAGTACATAACGATTATTCAAGACGCGCAGACGCTGAAAGAATTAAAGCCGCAAGAGGTCGCTTTCGAGGTCATGGCGCGCACGTTCAGCGGACAGACGCGTAACGTCTATTCCAATATCCGCGCTCTCGGAGGTAAATAACCATGAGCATAAAAAAGGAATTTATCATCAACGGCGATAAGGCGGTATGCGAAATGCTCGGCGCGGTCGCGGAGCGGAAAGATTTGGACTTTGTGGAAAGTCAAGCGGTCGAAATTTGTCACAAGTATTTTCCGAACGCGGACGAGGTAATGTTTAACACGTTCAAGGATTTCGCGCATTTCGCCCAGCACTACGTTTTGCATAAAGAAACCGTTTTTGCGGTGGTGCGGCGGTACGCTCTGGCCGAAAGAGGAAAGCGGGACGGCTGCCCCCTTTCCCTCAGTGCGAAAAGAGTAGCACAAGGCGCAAGGCAACAGCGGCGCGAGGGTGTGGGGGTTCAAGGGGGTTGAGGAGCAACCGCACCGCAGACCCCATTGCAGGACGGGCAACCGGAGCAATCGCGCCGCCACGGGAAGGCCGGGGCCGCGCCCACGCGCAGGGGGTTCGGGGAGCGGGCATGCACCGCCCCCGACCCCCGCGCGGGCGGCCGCCGCGAGGTAGCGCGGTAGCGCGTCTACTTGACATTAGGAACACATCTCGCACTTTTTAAAGTAAGGAGGTTTCATTCTTGGGTTACAAAGTTACCTTTGTAACAAAGAAAATTTTTAATGACGGAATGGAAAAATTGACGATTAAAAACGGTTATCTGCCTAACTACGATAAAATACGGGAAACGAAACGGCGCAACAAGGCAAGAAAGCGATTAGAATATGAGAGCGCAACGCAAGCGGGGCAACTCGATTTTGACGGCTTGGAAAAGCGAGCGGAGCGGCTGAAAGAATTGGATAGAAAGTATGCGCCGAGATTGGAAAACGCGGTTAGGGCGATGAATAGGAGTAAAAACCGAATTATGGAATTATTGAAGTGTAACGATTTTGCTTTCTTTGTTACTTTGACGTTCGGCAACAAAGTTGACCGATTGGACGATGACGAAACGCGCAAAGCCTTTGCGGAATGGTCGCGGAAAACGCGTAAACGTCTACCCGATATGACATATTTCGCTATTGGCGAATATCAGCGGAGCGGCGCATTACATTTTCATATGCTTGTCGGCAACGTGACCGCCGAACAACTAAAATTGACCGACAGCGGAAAAAAGGTTCGGCGCGGACGTTCCAAAGGTCAACCGATTTACAACGTTACGGCTTGGGAATACGGGTTCAGTACGGCAACCGTCATTCAAGACAAGGACGCGGTTAAATACTACTTGGCGAAGTACCTCACCAAAGGTAAAGCCGACCCGCGTTTTTTCGGAAAGAAAAGGTATTTTACAAGCCGTAACATTAATCGCCCGACCATTGAAAAAATGCAATTCCCTTGCGGCTCGGAGTTCGATATTTTTGACAGCATAGACAAGGACGCTTACAATATCGACTATGCGGACGATAGCAAGGAATACACCGTATTAAGCCGTAAAATTAACGAAAAGGATTATGTAACGTTATGAATATCAAAGACCAAAAATTGAACGCGCTCAACGAGATTATGACCGCTTATGAAACCTATCGCGGCGAGCGCAAAAGCGACCTGCAAAAGCAAATCTACGACTTGCGCCGCAACGGAAAATTGTCCGCGGACGATTTCAAGACCTTAACCGCTGCTTTCGAGGACTACAAGCAATTCCTCTTGGGCGTTCTCTCAAACTCACGCCGTGTTCACGTCCGTTTTGACACCGCCGCCGATAACCACGGCGAGGACGGCAAAATTTATCCTTTCGCAGACTTTAAGGACTTGGACGAGATTTTCAAGCCGATTGACATTTGATTGTCAACCGACTAAACAAAAAAGGGATAGGCTGTTACGGCTTATCCCTTTTTACGATTATCCCGAACACGTTCCTATCGGGTATGAATACATACCCGTAAAAGTTCGTATTTCGTTCGCTTTGGCGGAAGGGGCGGGATTCGAACCCGCGTGCCCTTTCAGGCTCCCTGATTTCGAGTCAGGTCCGTTATGACCGCTTCGATACCCTTCCATAATTCGATTTGTAAATTACTCGAAATTTAAGGCGTATTGATTGTATCACATTTTAAAAAATTTGGCAAGAAAAATAAAACGGCGGCGGCAAAAAAAATTTACCGCCGCCGCCGTTTACACAATGAACCTTTCTCTTTTTATAGGACAATTTACAAACTCGGTTTACGGATTCGGATTATCGCCCAGTCGGAAAACCGTGAGTTTAGCATACGGCGTGATCATCTGATCAAGCCCGTACAACTGTAACTGAATCGTATCGCCCGCTTCCAAAGGCATGATATCCTCCGAAATGAAATGTTGATCCGGATAAGACGGCGAATGCGTCATCATCGTGTACTCCGTTTCGTTCACCATCAAACGGACGCCCAAGGCTTCCGCGGATGGCAGGCTTACAATATACCCGACGCTGTACATGCCAGATATTTCGGCGGTAAATTTGTTCATCTCGGAGATATCGAAACCGTTTCGGCCGACCCCCGTAAATGCCAGTTCACTCCCTGCATTCGTAACCGTCACGTCCTGCTTGACATACGTGCTCAACCACGCGCTCGAAACCGGATCGCCCGGATCGCCCGGCGCTCCGGGCGCCCCCGTATCTCCAGTTGCGCCCGTTGCTCCAGTTGCGCCCGTTGCTCCTGTTGCCCCCGTATCGCCCGTTGCGCCCGTTGCTCCCGTTGCTCCTGTTGCCCCCGTTGCTCCTGTTGCCCCCGTATCGCCCGTTGCTCCGGTTGCGCCCGTTGCCCCCGTATCGCCCGTCGCGCCCGTTGCCCCCGTATCGCCCGTCGCGCCCGTTGCCCCCGTATCGCCCGTCGCGCCCGTTGCCCCCGTATCGCCCGTCGCGCCCGTCGCGCCCGTCGCGCCCGTCGCTCCGGTCGCCCCTGTATCGCCCGTCGCGCCCGTTGCTCCCGTATTGCCCGTCGCGCCTATTGCCCCCGTAT
>BNZQ01000061.1 GCA_026001225.1 Clostridia bacterium | reverse complement strand
GGCCGAATACCGCCGTATCGTAGCGCTTGCCCCCGCTGATCTGGCTATCGAATACGCCCATGAGTGACGCCGCCAAATTCTGCCTGTCCGCGCAGTCGAGCATGATCTTTTCCTTATCGTCCAGCCACCGCAATGAAACCGCCATATTGACCGTAATGCCCGTTACCGTGTTGTAATTCGCCGTGTCGGACGGGGTATAGGTTACGGTAAACGAATTGCCGCCCAACGCGCCGACCGAGGTCTCCGCCGCCGCCTCAAAGGCAAAGCCCGCCGGCAGTTGCGATACCGCGTCGGCAAGGGTTTGCCCGACGAAAGCCGTCAGCGCCGGCGGGGTATAGGCCGGATCGGCTTTTCCGACCGTCAGCGTTACGGTTGCGCCGGCGACGCTCTCATAGTTCGCATTTTGCGAAACGTAGGAGTAGTACAGCGTGTACGTCGCCGCGTTCGCCGCGCCCGAATAATCGGCGTCCCACGAATAGTTTCCGTCGGCAAACGTGAAATAGCCGTTTTGCGCCGCGCCCGTATAGGTAACGCCGCTCACCGCGTTCAACGCCGCGTACGACGGGTTCTCTGTCCCCGCCGCTTGCCCGACCGTCCATGCAAACTCTCTGACCGCGACGTCGCCGCCCGTCAACCATCTGTAAAAGTCCAAGTAATTGAGGGTGACGGTCGCCGTATAGGATCCCGCCTCCGTTGCCGCAGTATCGCCGCCGACCGTATACGCGTTGGCATCGGCGGGGCTGACCGTCACCGTTTTCGTACCGCCGTTATACGTCGCCGACGTGTTGCCGGCGAGGACGGGAACCGCGACCGTTTTGCGTATAATAGCGCCCGTCGTAACGGTGACGACGCTGTTTTCCGTTATCTTTGCCCACGCCGCCGCGCTGACGTCCAGTGTGCCCTCTACGGTCAAGGCCGCGGGCAGCGCGCCGCTTGCGCCGACGGTAAACGTTCCGTTGATCGTAATATCCGCCGTGAGAGTCACGGTTCCGTAAACCGTGCCGTCGTTTCCTAAAAATACGATACCGCGGCTCGTGACTGCGGTTAAATAGGCTGTATGAGAAATCCCGCCGTTCACGGCATAAACGATACCGCCGGTTAAGGCGAACGTGCCCGTGTCCGCCGCGCCGTTGTTGCCGCCCAATCCCGCGCCGCCGAGGACGCCCGTCGCCGTTACCGTGCCGCCGTTCACGGCAATGTCGCCGCCGTCGCCGAAACTGCCGCCGCCGATCCCCGCGCCGTAGTCGCCGCCGGTCGCCGTTATGTCGCCGCCGTTCACGGTAATAACGCCGCCCGCGCCGTATTGGCCGCCGCCGATCCCCGCGGAGTAGTCGCCGCCCGTCGCCGTCACAATGCCGCCGTTCACGGTAATGCCGCCGCCGTCGCCGCCGACTCCCGCGCTGCCGTCGCCGCTGCCGATCCCCGCGCCGTATCGGCCGCCGTTCGCCGTTAGGTTGCCGCCGTTCATCTGAAAAGTACCGCCCGCGCCGCCGTAACCGCCGCCGATCCCCGCGGCATGGTCGCCGCCGTCCGCCGTTACCGCCGCATTGCCTTGAATCGTTATATCGCCGCCGTCGCCGCCGCTGCCGCCGCCGATCCCCGCGCCGCTGTCGCCGCCCGTCGCCCTTACCGCCGCATTGCCCTTAATCTCAATCGTACCGCCGCCGTAGCCGTAACCGCCGCCGATCCCCGCGCCGCCGAAGCCGCCGTTCGCCGTTATGTCTCCGCCCTCAATCGTAATCGTACCGCCGTCGCCGCCCAAGCCGCCGCCGATTCCCGCGGCTTGGATGCCGCCCGTCGCCGTTACCGAGCCGTCGGTGATCATTATAGTACCGCCGCCGCCGAAGCCGCCGATCCCCGCGCCGTAGTCGCCGCCGTTCGCGATTACCGAGCCGCCGTTAATCGTAATCGTACCGCCGTCGCCGCCGTTGCCGCCGCCGATCCCCGCTCCGCTGACGCCGCCGTTCGCCGTTACCGCCGCATTGCCTTGAATCGTTATATTGCCGCCGCCGCCGCCGTCGCCGCCGCCGATCCCCGCGCCGCCGAAGCCGCCGTTCGCCGTTACCGCCGCATTGCCTTGAATCGTTATATTGCCGCCGCCGCCGCTAGCGCCCGCGCCGCCGCCGATCCCCGCGCCGTAGTCGCCGCCGTTCGCCGTTACTTTTGCACTGCCGTCAATGATAATTGTGCCGCCGTCGCCGATATCGCCGCCGCCGATCCCCGCGCCGCCGTCGCCGCCGGTCGCCGTTATGTCGCCGCCCTTAATCTCAATCGTACCGCCCGCGCCGTCCGCGCCGCCCGCGCCGCCCGCGCCGCCGCCGATCCCCGCGCCGCCCGCGCCGCCCTTTGCCTCTACCTTTGCCGTTGCACTGCCGTCAATGATAATTGTACCGCCCGCGCCGCCGAAGCCGCCGCCGATTCCCGCGCCGAAGAAGCCGCCCTTTGCCGTTATGTCGCCGCCTTTAATCACAATCATACCGCCGTCGCCATTATCGCCGCCGCCGATCCCCGCGGCATGGTCGCCGCCGTTCGCCGTTATGTCGCCGCCGTTAATCGTAATCGTACCGCCGTCGCCGTTTTGGCTGCCGCCTATCCCCGCGCCGAAGAAGCCGCCGGTCGCCGTTATGTCGCCGCCGTTAATCGTAATCGTACCGCCGTCGCCGTTTTGGCCGCCGCCGATTCCCGCGCCGCCGTAGCCGCCGGTCGCCGTTACTTTTGCACTGCCGGCCATGATAAGTGTACCGCCGTCGCCGTTTTGGCCGCCGCCGATGCCCGCGCCTTTGTCGCCGCCGTTCGCGATTACCGTTGTATTGCCTTGAATTGTTATATCGCCGCCGCCGCCGCCGCCGCCGCTGTTGCCGTTGCCGCCGCCTATCCCCGCGCCGAATCGGCTGCCGATCGCCGTTACCGTCGCACTGCCTTGAATCGTTATATCGCCGCCGTCGCCTTCGTCGCCGCCGCCTATCCCCGCGCCGCCGTCGCTGCCGGTCGCCATTACCGTCGCATCGCCGTTAATCGTAATCGTACCGCCGCCGCCGTTATAGCCGCCGCCGATCCCCGCGCCGCCGTAGCCGCCGCCTGTCCCCGCGCCGCCGGTCGCCGTTATGTCGCCGCCGTTAATCGTAATCGTACCGCCCGCGCGGCCGTTGCCGCCGCCGATTCCCGCGCCGTAGTCGCCGCCCGTTGCCTCTACCTTTGCACTGTCCTTAATCTCAATAAAACCGCCCGTACCGCCCGCGCCGCCGCCGATTCCCGCGCCGTAGAGGCCGCCCTGCGCCGTTACCGCCGCATTGCCCTTAATCTCAATCGTACCGCCCGCGCCGTTCAAGCCGCCGCCGATGCCCGCGCCGTAGTCGCTGCCCGTTGCCTCTACCTTTGCACTGTCCTTAATCTCAATAAAACCGCCCGCGCCGCCCGCGCCGCCGCCGATCCCCGCGCCGTTGTCGCCGCCGTTCGCCGTTACCGCCGCGCCGCCGCCAATGGTAATAGTCCCGCCCGCGCTGCCGTCGCCGCCGCCGATCCCCGCGCCGTTGTCGCCGCCCGTTGCCTCTACCTTTGCCGTTGCACTGCCGGCCATGATAATTGTGCCGCCCGCGCCGCCCAAGCCGCCGCCGATCCCCGCAGCGGCGTCGCCGCCGTTCGCCGTTACTTTTGCACTGCCGCCGATCGTTATATCGCCGCCGTCGCCGAACAAGCCGCCGCCGATCCCCGCGCCGGTGGAACCGCCCGTTGCCGTTACCGTCGCATTGCCCTTAATCTCAATCGTACCGCCGCCGCCGTAACTGCCGCCGATCCCCGCGCCGCCGGTACTGCCCGTTGCCTTTACCGTTGCATTGCCTTGAATCGTTATATCGCCGCCGCCCGCGCCGTATCGGCCGCCGCCGATTCCCGCGCCGTAGAGGCCGCCGTTCGCCGTTATGTCGCCGCCCTCGATCGCAATCGTACCGCCGCCGCCGTTTTCTCCGCCGCCGATCCCCGCGCCGCTGTAGCCGCCGTTCGCCGTTACCGTTGCATTGCCTTGAATCGTTATATAGCCGCCGTCTTTGTCGGAGCCGCCGCCTATCCCTGCGCCGTATTGGCCGCCGGTCGCCGTTACCGTGCCGCCCTTAATCTCAATAAAACCGCCCACGCCGCCGTAACTGCTGCCGCCGTCACTGCTGCTGCCTATCCCCGCGCCGCCGAAGCCGCCGTACGCCGTTATGTCGCCGCCGTTAATCGTAATCGTACCGCCGGCGCCGATGAAACCGTCGCCGATTCCCGCGCTGCCTTGGCCGCCGTTCGCCCTTACCGTGCCGCCGTTAATCTTAATCCTGCCGCCGTCGCCTTCGCTGCCGCCGCCGATCCCCGCGCTTGCGTTGACGCCCGTCGCCTCTATCGTGCCGCCGTTAATCGTAATGTTGCCGCCGCCCTCGCCGTTGTTGCCGCCGATTCCTGCGCCAAGTTGGGCGCCGTTCGCGGTCAGACGGCCGCCGTCGCTGTCCTCGGTTATCGTAAGGCTTGCGCCGGCGGGCACCGCCAAACCGGCGCAATCGACGGCGCCTTGCAGCGTGTTGTTGCCGGACAGCGTAAGGTTCACCGCGGAGGTTGCCGGAATGCTAAACGCGCTGACGGTGGCGGGGTTCAGGTACATTCCTTGTAATTCGACGTTTACGGTTATACCGGAATCCACGGCAATGCTTATTGCTCTTGCGGTTGCGGCGGTGCCGTCGAAACCGGAGTCTTTGATACGGTAATATCCGTTATGCTGATTCAGCGTAACGGTGTCACTCGCATACGCATATCCCGCGCCGCCCGTCAGAGAGCCGTTGAGGTCTATATCAATCGAGTTGAGCCAATTGCTGCCGTCGCCGGATCCCTCCGCGCGCGCGGCAGGCGCCCGCCCGCCGAGCGTCAGCGCGAAACAGCCGCCCGCGATCAGCAAAACCAAAACGCATACTATCGCCGCCCAACGGCTTCTCCGCGCCGTATACCGCCCGTCCGTTCCGCTGTCCGTCCTGCGCCCGCCCGTTCCGCCATTCGTATACCGCCCGCCCGTTCCGCTATTCGCATTATGCCCGGCCGTTCCGTTCTCCTGTTTCATTTGCATACTCCTATCCTCTAAACCTTTATAAATTTTGCCCGCGATTCTTTTTTTCGTACGGTTCGTATATGTACGGTTCGTATATGTACGGTTCGTATTCGTACGATTCGTATTCGTACGATTAGAATATGTACGATTCGTATTCGTACGATTCGTATATGTACGTATCAATCTTTAATTAGTATACACCAAAAATCGACTTTTGACAAGGATAATCTTTTTAGTATGCCGCAGGGCAAGAGCATTTACTTGTTTGAGGGAGGATTTTGATGTCATTGCGAGCCGCATGCCGTTTTGAATCGGTTGGGATTCCACGGGGCGCCGACGCACGCTGCCCTGACCCTACGGCGCCCCTCTGAATGACATTTCGACGTGTGATATGATTCGGAACTGTTGGCATTTGGCTGACATTGCGCCGCGATGTGCGGTAAGTTTCAATAGATTACATGGCGTAAACGTTATCGGGGAGCGGTTTTATAACAGCTTGTTGATCCGCACCGACCGTTTAAATTCGGACGGGGACATGTTGACGGCTTTGCGGAAGGCGGCGGAGAAGTGTTGGGGGCCGGAAAAGGACAGGGCTTCGGAAATGCCGACGAGATTCATGCGGCCCTCCGCGATCCATTCCTTGGCTTTTTCGATTTTCAGCTCGCGGTGACGGGCGGCAATCCCGCCCGGAAAGACTTTTTTTAAATAAGGCACGCTGTAACCCAATGCGTCCGCGGCGGCGGCAAGACTGAGCTTGCCGCACAAATTTTCCCGTAAATACGCTTCGATTTGCGCCGCGATCCGTTCGCGTTTTGTTTTCGTGTCATGATTGTCGCTTCCGTTCGGGTCGGCGGCGTTTTCACGGATCAAATAAATTAACAGCGCTTCGAGATTTCCTTTTATGATTTGCAGCGCGTCGGACCGCATATCGTCGCGCAGCGTCATTTTGAACTGTTCCACGATGTCGAGCGGTTCCGTAAAGGTGTTCGCGGCCTCCGACACGATTTCGGAGAGCAATCCGTTTCCGACTTCCGGCACGGTCAAAATTTTATTGAATAATTGCGGCGGCAGGGGATCGGCCGTTTGAAAGGTGGCGATGATGATGTTAGAAAACACCTCGCAGGCGCGGATATTGTGAAAAACGTTCGGCAGATGTAAGAAGGCCTGCCCCTGATTGATCGTGTATTTATCCGTTCCGTTCGTTATCTCCACACGGCCGCTGTCGGCAAATACCAACTCGTAAAAGTCGTGCGCCTCGCCCGGCACGCTGAAATCCCGCGAGTATTTAAAATAGTGGACGGTGATCAATTCGGTGACGTCGAGCTTTTTCATTAAAGGGTGGCGGTAGTATTCCGGCATAGGAAACTCCTTTATTTTACGGGCTTTTTTCAGTTTAATACCTCGCGGTAAGCCGCGGAGCCGTTCATTTACAGTATAACATACTTCCGCCTAAACAGTATCTTTTAATATAACTTTTGGATTATTTTTCCGGTACCGTTATTTGTTGATATAATGATATACTTGATAGGAAAGCATCGGAAAACCTCCGTAGGGAAGAATGAGGAAT
The DNA here is from genome assembly GCA_026001225.1 of Clostridia bacterium. Classification (GTDB taxonomy): domain Bacteria; phylum Bacillota; class Clostridia; order Christensenellales; family DUVY01; genus BNZQ01. The sequence continues at coordinate 2,173 of BNZQ01000061.1, read as the reverse complement.
AACATGAAAGAAAGAATAATGAAATATCAATCGGCTTTGGACAAGGATTTTTCTCCCGTTATTTTGGGCCTGAATGACTTTTTGAAAACGGCGACCCGCCCCGTCGGCCTTATGGCAGAGGACGCGGACGGATATAACTTCCGCTTCGACATGCGGGCGGGCGCAAACGCGGAGGCGAACTATCTTTTCGCGGAACGAATCGTTAAAAGCCTGTTGTGGTGCGTCGGCGGCTGTAAGGTATACGTCGCGGGCGCGGACGAAATTGCCGCGCGCCTTGGCAAGGAGTACAAAAAGGGCGGCGCGCGGGCGTTCGACGCCGACTTCATGGAGCGAGTTTACGGTCGCGCTTTCGAGGTAAAGGCTTGCGCGGAATTGCCGAAAGAGAAACGGCGCAGCGTCAAGGCGGGCGGCAAAATAGCGGGCTGCCGTATCGGCTTCGACGCCGGAGGCAGCGACCGCAAGGTCAGCGCGGTGATCGACGGGCAGGTCGTGTTCTCCGAGGAGGTCGTCTGGCATCCGAAATTGAACGCCGATCCCGATTATCATTTTCAGGGGATCGTGTCCGCGCTGAAAACGGCGGCGGCGAAGCTTCCGCGCGTGGACTCGGTCGGCGTGTCGAGCGCGGGCATCTTCATCAACAATAAAACCTGTGTGGCCTCCCTGTTTTTAAAGGTGCCGGAGGACAAATATCATCTCGTGCGCGACATTTATATCCGCGCGGCGGAGGAGTTAGGGCCGAATATTCCCGTCACGGTGGCGAACGACGGCGACGTGACGGCGATCGCGGGCGGCATGAGCTTTCATTCCGACCGCGTGTTGGGCATAGCGATGGGCACGAGCGAGGCGGGCGGTTATCTGAACGCGCAGGGCGGCCTGAACGGGTGGCTGTCGGAGCTGGCGTTCGTGCCCTGCGACCTGAACCCGAACGGCGCGGTTGACGAATGGAGCGGCGACAAGGGAACGGGCGTGAAGTATTTTTCGCAGGACGCGGTGATAAAATTGTGCCCCGCGGCGGGGATTCCTTTGGACGCAACGCTTTCGCCCGCCGAAAAATTAAAGGTCGTGCAGGAGCTGATGAAAAAAGGCGATCCGCGCGCCGAGGAAATTTACCGCACGATCGGGATATATTTAGGGTATACGTTGCCGTTCTACGCGCTGTTTTACGATATCAAGTACGCGTTGGTTTTGGGCCGCGTGTTGAGCGGCGCGGGCGGCAATTTGATCGTCTCGACAGCAACTGAAATTCTGAAAACGGAGTTCCCCGACTTGCAAATCAACATAGTCACCCCCGACGAGAGGTTTAAGCGAGTTGGGCAGTCTATCGCCGCATCGTCTTTATGACGGCTTGGTTGCGGCGTTATTCCTTACTCCGCAGGGCGCAGGGAATCTCAACTTTATAAAAATGACTGAAAGTTTTTTTGAAAGAGCGCGAGAGAACAATTTTTGCAAAAAATGTTCTCTCGCAAAAAAAGCGACTAAACAACAAATAAAAAAGGACGTAAAAAAATGGAATTGATAAAACAGGAAGCGGAACTGTACATTCCGAACGGCGGGACGGAAGCGGCCGCCTTTGCCGCGACGACGCACTTGGCGGTCAGCGCGCATCAGGACGATATCGAATTCATGGCGTACGCCGGCATAGCCGAATGCTTCGGTCAAAAGGACAAGGGTTTCTCGGCGGTCGTTTCTACAAACGGCAGCGGCAGCCCGCGGGCGGGCGTATACGCGGACTACACCGACGCGCAGATGATGACCGTGCGGCGGCGCGAGCAAAAAACGGCGGCCGATATAGGGCAATACAAATCGCTGTCGCTGCTCATGTACCCGTCGTCGGAGATAAAGGACAAAAACAACGCGGGCCCCGTGTCGGACTTAACCGCGATATTCAAGGCCGCGAAGCCCAAGGTAGTTTATACCCACAACTTGGCGGACAAGCACGACACGCACGTGGCGGTTGTTCTGCGTGTGATCGCGGCGTTGCGCGCGTTGCCCGTTAAGGACCGCCCCGAAAAGGTGTACGGTTGTGAGGTGTGGCGCGGACTCGATTGGCTGGACGATAAGGAAAAGATCATGCTCGACTGCGCGGACAGGCAGAATTTGGCGGCGTCACTCATGGGCGTATTCGATAGCCAGATCAGCGGGGGCAAGCGCTACGATACGGCGGTATTCGGCC
>BNZQ01000060.1 GCA_026001225.1 Clostridia bacterium | reverse complement strand
ACGACACCGAGTTCCCGTTGTCCACAAATCGCCCCTTCCTAACCCGCACCTCCACAAATTCCGTGATCCTCCTGTCGGTATCTCTTACTTCGTTGGTCCTTTCATTGCTTGCTAAATGACCACTCCCGACGTTTTTAAGTCAATAGACTTGTTGCGAGCCGAATGTATAATGAGGCGCGGCAGGCTCATCCTTGGAAATCGGTTGGGATTCCACGGGGCGCTGTTCGCGCCCCGCTGAATGACTCTTCGGACGTGTTGCTTTCCCTTTTATTACGCTTTCTCCCTTCCAAGAATGGTGATGCTGTCGCCGTGGGGAAGCATTTATTTTTTTGTTGTTTTTTTAAAAGACATATGATATAATATTATCGTTGTAGGGGACGGTGCCGATCATCGCCCTTGGGGAAACCGTTCAAGTTTTTCCTTGTTTTATTCCAAATCGTTTAGGAGAATTAGAAAATTGGACAAAATCGAAGAAGCAAAGAGCTATTTATGCAGGATCGACCTCATGGATTTGCGCAAAGTGGCCGCGCATGTCAGCGTGAAGCTGCCGACCACCATGAAGAAAGAGCGGTTGATGGACGCGATCATCGACGTGATGGTCGGCAAAACGCCGCCCTACCAAAAGTTGAAAAAGGGTCGCGGTACGCTGGGCGGGCCGCCCTCCGACGAAACCGTCGCGCTCTATAATCATTTGCGCAACATCTTGTCCGCGTCGATGCCCGGTACAAAAGTCGCCGAAAATCCGGTTTCCGAGCCGGACGGGGACGAATCGGCCGGCGGCGACGTCGAAATCGTGCCTTTGGATCAGGTCGAGCCCGTCGAGCCCGTTGCTCCCGCCGAAAAGCCCCTCAATCCTTATGGCGGCGACCGGCAAGGTTACGACCGTCCGGCCTACAACAAGCCGAATTATGATCGGCAGAATTACCGCTCCGGCGGCGGCAATTATGATCGGCCGAACAACGGCTATGACCGCAACAATAACAACGGGAACAATTACGACCGGCCGCCGCAGAACGGCCCCGCTTATTACAATAACAACGTTGGCTATAATACCGGCTACGATCCGAACAGGCGGTACGAACCTGCCGGCCGCGACAATATCAACCGCCCCGAACCTGCCCGCAGCGAGCCTCCCGAGGTTCGGGAGGGCGTGCTGGAAATCCACCAAAACGGCTTCGGATTCATTCGCGCCAAAAACTACGAACCCGGCGACGGCGACGCGTTCGTCCGCACCGAAATCATCAAGAGCTTGGGCCTCCGCAAGGGCGATTGGGTAAAGGGCAACGCGTTCCGGCAGCGCGCCGAAGGCAACGTGGCCCTGGGCGACAACCTGTTCATTAACGGCAAGCCCGCGGCGGGCTTTATCCGGCGTCCCGTTTTCGAGGACATGACGCCGATCTATCCCGACAAGCGGCTGAATATGGAGTTGCCCGACGGCAAGAGCGCGATCGCGATGCGCTGTATCGACCTAATCGCGCCGATCGGCAAGGGGCAGCGCGGCATCATCGTTTCGCCTCCCAAGGCCGGTAAAACCACCGTCTTAAAGCAAATCGCGAATTCGATTACGGTCAATAGCCCCGACGTGCATTTGATCGTCCTGTTGATCGACGAGCGTCCCGAGGAAGTCACCGACATGCAGCGTAGCGTCAAGGGCGAAGTGGTCTACAGCACGTTCGACGAGCAACCCGACCATCATACCCGCGCGGCCGAGCTTGTGTTGGCGCGCGCCAAACGCTTGGTGGAACTTGGGCGGGACGTCGTGATCCTATTGGACAGCTTGACGCGCCTGGCCCGCGCCTATAACCTGACGATCGAGGCCAGCGGCAAAACGTTGTCGGGCGGTATCGACCCGGCCGCGCTGCACAGCCCGAAACGCTTTTTCGGCGCGGCGCGCAATATCGAGAACGGCGGCAGTTTAACGATCATCGCGACCGCCCTCGTGGACACCGGCAGCCGCATGGACGAGGTTATTTTCGAGGAATTTAAGGGCACGGGCAACATGGAAATCCACCTCGACCGCAAGCTGTCCGAGAAGCGCATTTTCCCCGCGATCGACCTCAACAAATCCTCCACGCGTCGCGAGGATTTACTGCTCTCACAAAAGGAACTGGAGGGCATTTGGAGCATCCGCAAGATTTTAAGCGTGGGTGACACGCAAGAAGCGACCGAGCAGTTAATCACGATGATGCTGCGCAACAAGACGAATTTGGAGTTCATCGATAATTTACAGGGCTGGTTGAAGTCTTTGAGATAACTTTTGGCGTATACACCGCCGACCGTCGCTCCGCTGCGACTATGTTTTATAACGATAAAAGGTCCCCGGAAAGTCGGGCTTTGCCTGACTTTCCGCCCGTAGTGAAAAAGTCGTACCGACGCGAGTTTGCCCGCCTTGACGGACCGAGGAGCGGAGAAGACTTTTTCAATAGGGGGACACAAAGGGGGCACGAGCGAATCGAGGACGCGCATACCGGCCCTGACCGGCAGACGAGTGAGCGACGTCCCCCTTTGAGGAAAAAAATATGCGCCCGTTTGTCCATTTGCATCTGCACACCGAATACAGCCTCCTCGACGGAGCCGTACGGCTCGACAAGCTCTTTTCGGCGTGCGCCGAGGCGGGAATGCCCGCCGTCGCGCTGACCGATCACGGCAACATGTTCGCCGCGCTGAAATTCTTCGAGGCCGCGGGCAAACACAATGAAAAATCAGAACACAAGGTCAAGCCGATTTTCGGTTGCGAGTTTTACGTCGATCGGGATTTACATATCAAAGAATCACAGGACGGCAGGATTCCGAAGTTTCACCATTTGGTGCTGTTAGCCAAAAATTACAAGGGCTATGAAAATTTAATCAAATTAAATTCCGTCGCTTACGTGGACGGCTATTATTACAAGCCCCGTATCGATTACGCATTGCTCGCGGGGCATACCGAAGGGTTGATCTGCCTGACGGCGTGCATTGCGGGCGGCGTACCGCGGGCGTTGTTGGCGGGCGATTACGAGGGCGCGAAGTCGCTTGCGCTTGAATTGAAGAGTCGGTTCGAGCCGGGGGATTTCTATATCGAGCTGCAAGACCACGGCATCCGCGCGCAGAAAGAACTCTTGTCGCAATTAACCATGCTGGCGCAGGAGATCGGCGCGCCCCTCGTGGCGACCAACGACGTGCATTATTTGCGGAAAGCCGATGCCGAAACGCAAAAGGTGCTGATGGCGATCGCCTTTAAGCGCAGCTTGAGCGAGACGGAGGAAAGCGGCGGCGACGACAGCTATTTTCCGACCGAAGAATTTTATCTGAAAGACGGCGATGAGATGGCCGAGCTGTTCGGTTTCGTCCCCGACGCTCTGGACAACACGCTGCAAATCGCCGAGAAATGCGACGTCGAAATGAAATACAAACAGCCTCTTTTGCCGGGCTATACGCCGCCCGACGGGTTGACGCCTTTTCAGTACCTGCAAAAGCTGACCGAGGAGGGTTTGGCCAAAAAATACTGTGCCGACCTCGAAGCGGGAGGGGAGCGCGCGGCGGAAATCCGGACGCGCGCCGACTATGAATTGAGCATCGTCGCAAAGCAGGGCTTTTTGGAATATTATCTGATCGTTTGGGACTTCATTCATTACGCCGAGAGTATCGGGATTTCGGTCGGGCCGGGGCGGGGAAGCGGCGTCGGCAGTATCATCGCATACGCGATCGGGATCACCAAGGTTGACCCCTTAAAATACAATCTGCTGTTCGAGCGGTTTCTGAACGCCGAGCGCGTCAGTATGCCCGACTTCGATATCGATTTCTGCTTCGAGCGGCGCGGCGAGGTCATCGACTATGTGATCCGGACATACGGCGGACCCCGCGTGGCGCAGATCGTCACGTTCGGAACGTTGGCCGCGAAAGCCGCGATCAAGGATGTGGGGCGCGTCTACGGAATGCCCTATTCGGAAACAGACAGAATCGGCAAGCTGATCCCGTTCACGCCGAAGCCCGTGCCGCTCCATAAATATTTGGACATGATCCCCGAGTTGCGGCAGGCCTACGAATCCGACCCGCAGAACAGAAAGCTGTTGGACATGGCGATCGCGATCGAGGGGATGCCGCGCCAAACCTCGATGCACGCGGCCGGCGTGGTCATCTGCAAGGACGATATCGATAAATTCGTGCCCTTGCAGCGCAACGGCGAGGATGTGACGACGCAGTTCGACATGATCGAGGTGGAGAAGGTCGGCTTGCTCAAAATGGATTTTTTGGGCTTGCGCACGCTGACCGACGTGCGGAAGGCCCTTGAATACGTGCGGGAAAACACCGGAACCGAGATCGACTTTTACAACATGGAATACGACGATCCGGCGGTATACGCGCTGATCGGCGGCGGCAACACGGACGCGGTGTTTCAGGTGGAAAGCGCGGGCATGAAACGGTTCATGGCGCAGCTGCAGCCCGACAATTTGGAGGATATCATCGCCGGTATCGCGCTGTTCCGTCCCGGTCCGATGGACAGCATTCCGACCTATATAGCCAACAAGAAAAATCCGGCGGGCATCGTGTACAAGCACGAAATCCTGCGCCCTATTTTGGACGTTACATACGGTTGCATCGTCTATCAGGAGCAGGTCATGCAGATCGTGCGCGAGATGGGCGGCTATTCTTTGGGCCGCGCGGATATCGTGCGCCGCCTGATGAGCAAGAAGAAGGCCTCCGAAATGAAAAAGGAGCGCGAGATTTTCGTGCATGGCCTGATCGGAAAGGACGGGAAAACCGAGGTTGAAGGCGCGGTGGCGCGGGGGATTCCGGAGGACGTCGCGTTGGAGGTGTTCGGCGAAATGGAGAGCTTCGCGCAATACGCGTTCAATAAATCTCACGCGGCGGCATACGCGTACCTGACCTATCAGACTGCTTATTTAAAGTGCCACCACGAGGCCGAGTTTTTGGCGGCCGTCCTCAACAACCGCATCGACAAGATCGAGGAGATCGGCAAATACCTTGCGTATTTAAAGGAAAAGGGCATGCCGATTTACCCGCCCGATATCAATGCCTCGCGCGCGCAATTCAGCGTGGAGAACGGCGGCGTGCGCGTGGGCTTGGCCGCGCTCAAAAACGTGGGTGGCAAGGTCATCGACCTGATCGTGCAAGAGCGGGAAACGAACGGGCCGTTTCAGGATTTCCCCGACTTCATTGGCCGCATGGACGATTCCGCGCTCAACAAGAAATTCTTGGAAAGTCTGATCCTATCCGGCTCGTTCGACCGTTTCGGAAAACCCCGCAGCGTCTTGATGGCAGTCTTCGAGCGTTTGGTCGCGCGGACGCAGGCCGACCGCGAAGCGCGCCAGAAAGGGCAGTTTTCCATGTTCGACCTGTTTGGGGACGCGCCCGCCGAGGAGGAATACCCCGCCCTGCCCGAACTGCCGCTCAAAGAAAAATTGAAGGCGGAGCGCGAGGTTTTAGGGATATATATCAGCGGGCACCCGTTGGACGAGTACCGCGCGGAATTGTCCGCTTTTACGTTCAACACCTCGATGATCGAGGACGCGGGCGCGGAGGGCGCGGACGGTCAGCAGTCCGATTACAACGACAAGCCGGTGCGGTGCGGCGGCGTCTTGACCGAATTCCGGCGCGTCGTGTCCAAAAAATCCGGCCGCGAGGTCGGAATCGGACGCCTCGAAGATCTGTACGGCTTTATCGAGGTCATGTTTTCGGGCTTTAAATATGATCAATACAAAAATCAAATTCAGGTGGATACGGCCGTCGCCTTGTCGGGCACGCTGTCCCAACGCGAGGAGGGCGACCGCCCGATCCTGCGCGTGGACAACATGGAGTTCCTGCGCAAAAAAGAGGAGTCGGCGGGGAGCCGACCGCGCGGGGCGGGCGGGCACGGTGACGGATCGGGAAATTCGGGCAACGTCGCGGGCGCGATCTGCTTTAAATATTCCTTCCGAAATAAGGAAGCCGACGGCGGGAACGATCAATTCCTGTCCGAGGTGCAGGACGTTTTGGCGCATTACCCCGGCCCCTGCAAGGTCTATCTAAAGAACGAGGACGACGACAAGACTTATCCCTTGGATTACGGCGTCAAAATTTGCAACGCGCTCTTAAACGAGCTGTATACGATCTTCGAGCCGGACGCGGTGTTGGTGAAGTGAACGGTGTAATGGTCAGTGGTGAGTTAAAGGACGATAGCAAGGGACAGGTGACAAGTGACAAGGGACAGGTATAAGGATAGGCCGCAGAAAAATTCCCCTGTTTCGGAGGAGTGGCCGACGAAAAGGACAAACATCTCACGGCGCAGCGAAGCGGAGTGGTTGACATATGAAAAACGCAACCGGATATAAATACAAAATAGAACTGCACGCTCATACGAGCCCGGTCAGCGAATGCGCGGACATACCGCCGCGCGGGGTCGTGCGGCGGTACGCGGACGCGGGCGTACACGGTTTGACAATCACCAATCACCTTTGGCCCGGCCTCTTGCCGCGCGCCCGCGACGCGGCGGAATTCTATATGGACGATTTTCAAACGGCCCGCGAGGAAGGGCGGCGCCTCGGCGTCCGCATGTATCTCGGCGCGGAACTGCGCTTTGAAGAGAACGCCAACGACTATTTGGTCTACGGAATCGACGGGGATTGGGTGCGGCGCGTTATCGACTATTTTTCGTTGGGGATCGAGCGGTATCTACGCGATTTCCGAAACGATCAAAGCTTGATTATACAGGCGCATCCGTTCCGCAACGGCATGATTCCTGTGCCCGGCACGGACGGCGCGGAAATTTTCAATATGCATCCGAACCACAATTCGCGCAACGGTATCGCATCCGTTTATGCGAACGCGCACAATCTGATTCCCGCGGCGGGAACGGACTTTCATCACGCGGGGCACGAGGCGTTGGGGCTGACGCTTTCTAAATCCCTGCCCGTCGATTCGTTCGGGTTGGCGGACTTGCTGCGGAGTCGCGATTATTTGTTTTTATTGGGCGGGCGCGTGATGATCCCCGAATGGAAGGAGTAAGACGAATCATCTTCCATCTTCCTTCTTACATAAAGATAGGTTGCATAAATGCCCAAAATATTGTATAATGCTATCGATCGACGATCCATTGTGCAATCCTTATGACTGACCACTAACCTTTAATTGAGTATTGAAAAAAAGAGGACGGAAATGGGACTTAACTTAACGCAGAAAATTATCAAGGAACATTTGGTTTCGGGCAAGATGAAAACGGGTGAGGAAATCTCGATCCGTATCGACCAGACGCTGACGCAGGACAGCACGGGCACGATGGCGTATTTGCAATTTGAGGCTATGAATATCCCGCGCGTCAAGACCAAAAAGTCGGTCGCCTACATAGACCATAACACCTTGCAGTCGGGCTTCGAGAACGCCGACGACCACGAGTATATCCGCAGCGTCGCGCTGTCGAAGGGCATAACCGTTTCGCGTCCCGGCAACGGCATTTGCCACCAGGTGCATTTGGAGCGGTTCGGCGCGCCGGGCATGACCCTGCTGGGCAGCGACAGCCACACGCCTACGGGGGGCGGCTTGGGAATGCTGGCGATCGGCGCGGGAGGCCTCGACGTGGCCGTGGCCATGGGCGGCGGCGCGTACTTTTTGAACATGCCGGAGGTTATCGAGGTCAGATTGCGGGGCAAATTGCGCCCGTTGTGCGCCGCTAAAGACGTGATCTTAAAAGTGTTGTCGATTTTGACCGTCAAGGGCGGCGTCGGACGGGTCGTCGAATACACCGGCGAGGGCGTCAAAAACCTGACGGTTCCCGAGCGCGCAACGATCACGAACATGGGCGCGGAACTCGGCGCGACGGCTTCGGTTTTTCCCGCCGACGCCGTAACCAAAGCGTTCTTAAAAGCCGAGGGCAGAGAGACGGATTTCCGTCCCTTAAAAGCCGACGCGTCCGCGAAGTACGCGCGCACGGTCGAGCTCGATTTGTCCGGACTCGAACCGCTGGCCGCGTTGCCGCACAGCCCCGACAACGTGAAAGCCGTGCGGGACGTTCAAAGCGTTAAGGTCGATCAGGTTTGTATCGGCAGCTGTACGAACAGCTCTTTTTTGGACATGATGCGGGCGGCGGCGCTGTTGAAAGGGCGGAGGATCGCCCCCGGCGTCAGTTTTACGGTCAGCCCGGGCAGCCGGCAGGTCTTGACCGCTTTGGCGCGCAACGGCGCACTGGCCGCTATTTTGGACGGCGGCGCGCGGATTTTGGAATGTGCGTGCGGCCCTTGTATCGGCATGGGACAATCGCCCCGCAGCGACGCCGTTTCCGTGCGGAGCTTCAACCGCAATTTTTACGGCCGTTCGGGCACCAAGAGCGCGGAGGTGTATTTGACGAGCGTGGAAACGGCGGTGGCTTGCGCGGTGGCGGGTAAAATCGCCGACCCGCGCGATGTGTTCGACGCGACTGAAAACGGCGTATTAGCGGGCTGGGAAAAGATAGGCAAAATTTCCAAGTTTGAAATCAACGACAACTTAATCGCCGATCCGCGGGAATACTCGGATGTTCAAATTACGCGCGGGCCGAACATCCAGCCGTTCCCGGTCAATACGGCTTTAGCGGGGATTGTGGAAGGCAGAACGCTGATCGTTTTGCCCGACAACATCACGACCGACCACATTATGCCCTCGGATTCCAAGCTGTTACCCTACCGGAGCAATATTCCGTACCTGTCGGAATATTGCCTGACACCCGTTGATCCCGAATTCCCGAAGCGGGCGAAAGCGGAAAACGGCGGGTTTATCGTCGCGGGCGAAAACTACGGGCAAGGATCGAGCCGCGAACACGCCGCGTTAGTGCCTTTGTATTTAAAGATCAAGGCCGTGATCGCGAAATCCTTCGCGCGTATTCATATGGACAACCTGATCAACAACGGCATTTTGCCGCTGATCTTCGAGGATCCCGCCGATTACAGCCGGATCGCCAAGGGCGACGAATTGCGGATCGCCTCCGCGCCCGGGCAGGTCAAGAGCGGGCGGGTGAAGATTGAGAATGTTACGGCGGGCTATGCGTTCGCCGCCGCGATCCTCGCGCCCGACCGCAAACGGGAGATGCTTGTCGCGGGAGGCTTGCTGAATTTTGCAAAACTGAAAACTGAAAACTGAAATTTTTTGAATAGGGTGCGGGGAAAACTTTTTTATAAAAAAGTTTTCCCCGTAAACCCCTTTCCAAAAATTTTAACTATTTTTTACATAGCCGAAGTTTTTAAAAGGAGCGCGAGGAAAGCTTTTTACAAAAAGTTTCCCTCGCTAAAAGAACAATGAACAAATTGCACACCGAAATCCTC
>BNZQ01000059.1 GCA_026001225.1 Clostridia bacterium | reverse complement strand
GTTCCTCGGCGGCGGCTGCGCTGACGGTTGCGGCGGGACTTGCCGCGGTATTTGTGTTTAAATTGAAAAAGCGCGCATAAAACACAAAGCAATGCAATCATTGTTTCGCGCGGAGGACGGGCATAGTATGGAATTTTGGTATTGGATAGAGCTGATCGGTTTCGATAAGGACTCGGAGGACTTCGGCGTCGGCGCGTTTCTGAACGGCGTCGGCGGCCGGGCGGACGGCGTATCGCTGCTGCTGTACAATATGGACTTTGTCAATGCGTACGGCGGGATCGAAACCGAAAGGTTTCTGTCTCCGGGCGAATGCTCTTACGGCGGACATCCGTACAACGAGGACCGTAAAATACAGCGGTGGACGAATTTTAAGCTTAAAGGTCTGATAGCGGAGCTGCAAAGGCGCGGCATAAAGGTATTGCTGTCGATCTTTAATCTTTACCGGTACCTCGGCGAAAACGGTCCCGCAAAGGGAGCGTTTTGCGCGTCGCATCCGGAGCTTGCGGAATTTTGCAGCCTGAAATTTAAACGGACCGACGGTATGAACGTGTTGAAGCGGTTTCCCGGCGGCGCGTATTTTGAGGATTATTTTATCGAACGGGCGGTAAGGGTACTGACCGATTACGGCTTTGACGGCTGGCATGTCGCGGACGGGATTTCGAGCGGGCGGCTGCGCGTGCAGGACGGCGACTATTCCGACGATATGGTCGGGCAGTTTTTGACCGCGCGTCCCGGTATATCCCTGCCCGCGGATATTGCTCTTGCATGCGACGGCGACCGCGCCGCGCATATCAAACGGGCGAAATACTTTGTCGAGAATCTGCGTTACGAGTACACGGTCTTTTTGTCCGAAAGGTTTTCCGCTTTTTTTGCAAAACTGAACGGGGCGTGCGCCGCGGCCGGTAAATTCACCGTGTTCAACAACGCGTGGGCCCGCGGTCCGTTCGAGGCGCTTTTCCGGTACGGCGTCGATTATACCGGTTACGCCGCCGAAAACACATACGCGGTTATGTTCGAGGACGTAGCGACAAGTATGCCCTTGTTTTCGGAGGCTGAGCAGGGAGGCTTCCGCGTGCCCGAAAGCCGGCGCGTCAACTGCCTTGACGAGGTGACGATAGCGCAATCCGGCATTAAATGTCTTTTGCCGCGTATGAAACAGCTGAACATGACGCCGATAAAGGATACGCAGGAGCAATGGAATATGATCGACAACGCTCCGAACGAAATGCGGGCGGGAATTGCCCGGCGGGACGGCGCGCATATCATAGCGGACGGTAAATTCATTCCCGTATCGAACGGCGCGTTTTACTGTCTGTCGGACGGTTTGCCCGCCGACAAATGGCGTTTTATCCATAATGCCGAGGACTGGGCGGCAGGTGCGGATTACGGTGAAATATACGGCTTTACGACGCTGTTCAACGAAAATATCCGCGATGAGCTGGCTTTTTATATCAAGACGCGCAACCTCACCTCGGATAAGATTTACCGTGAGGCGGCAAACGCGGGCTTTGCAATAGGCGCGGTCTGCCGCGCGCGGGATATAAAGACCGTCCGCGGTCCCGTTCTGTGCGCCAATCCGGAATTTTACGATGCGGAAACGTTAGCCGCGTTAGAGAAATTCGACGCCGCACCGCTGCTCGTATTCGGCTATAAAAATCCTCTCAAAAGAAAGTGCGGCAAGATCGTTAAATGCGGCAGCTCGGAATTTATCTGCCGTATTTACAACGTCGCGGACGGCGCGAGCGGGGAAAGCGTCGCGGGCAAGGTAAAACCGACGCCGTTGTCGCCCTACGACGCGCACGGCGGCATATGGACGCACCGTTTAAAATACAACGAGGTGAGTGCGGGCTTTTTCAAAGCGTGCTTTAATTTCATCAAAACGCGCGCCGCTTTACCGAGGGTTTTAAACGCCGCGAATTGTAAGGTCGTGCTTCGTCGCACGGGCGGGGACGCTTTCACCGCTTGCGTGACGAACTTTTCGCATCACTTCGAGCTTCCGCGGATTCAGCTTCCGATTCATATTCAATCGGCTTCCGTGCGCGGCAAGCCCGAATGGTTGGAGGTTCCGTTTAAGGACGGCGTTTTTTCGGTCCGTGTCGGCAACCGCGGCGCGGAAATTATAGACATAAAGGCCGATTGAGTAAGGAGTTAGAAACCATGTCGATAACGACGGTAACGGGACGGATCAAGAAAGAGGAGCTCGGCATAACGTTGACGCACGAGCATTTATTGTGGGATTTGCGTCCTTTGGTCGAGACAACGGAAACAAATCCTAATCCGTATTTTCGGGACAAGGTAGGGCTGGCTAACCGCTATCTCTTGTATGGCGATCCGTATACGCTGCTCGATAACGCGTATAACGATTCCGAGGAGGTCGCGCTGAAAGAGCTGCTTGCTTTCAAGGCGGCGGGCGGCGGCACGGTTGTAGACGTGACGACGGACGAAATCGCGCGCAATCCGTCGGCATTAAAGCGGCTGTCCGAGAAAAGCGGCGTCAATATCGTCATGGGCTGCGGATATTATTTAGGCGCGACGCAAACGCGGGAAACGGCTGCAAGCTCCGTGACGGCGCTTGCAAAACGGATCATTCGGGATATAACGGAGGGCGTCGGAGATACGGGCATAAAAGCGGGCGTTATCGGAGAGATAGGCACGGGCGCGGCCGTGAGCGAGGAGGAATGGCGGGCGGTGGCAGCGGCGGGCATAGCGAGCGCGGAAACGGGCAAAAGCATTCACGTCCACACCGCGCTTTGGGAGGACAACGGGCTTGCCGTCTCGGACAAACTCATAAAGGACGGCGCGGAAGCCGAAAAAATCTGTATAAACCATATCGACGTGCATTTGCGCGAGGACTACTGCAAAAGGCTGTTGGATAGGGGCGTATATATTGAGTTCGACAACTTCGGCAAGGAGTTCTTTATTCCGAAACGCGAAACGGGAGTGCTCCGCGGACGGTTTGCCTACGACATAGAGCGCGTCGCCTTAATAAAAAGGCTTGCGGACAAAGGGTATATCAAACGGATACTCATAACGAACGATATTTGCTTAAAGAGCATGTTGCGGCAATTCGGCGGAAACGGTTACGCGCACATAAATCTGAATGTCGTTCAGATGCTGCTTGACGGAGGTCTGACGCAAAGGGACGTCGATCTGCTGCTCAAAACAAATCCCGCGGAATTTTTGGATCGGGAGAGTAAATAGAGAGAAATGAAATTTATTGATTGCAGCGCGTGTATCGGTAAAGGCGGCATAAACCGCCGGATCGTGAATCACGAGAATTATATAGTGACCGAGAAGGTCAGCGAGCCCGAAACCGCGGCGGAGCTGCTCGCGGAAATGGATTATTGCGGAGTGGACGAGGCGATACTCTATCATCAGGCGATGATAGACGTGTCGGCGCAGTACGGCAACGGGCTGTTAGAGAACGAATTAAAGAGCGACAAGTCAAAACGCCTGCGCGGAACGATAACGGTACTGCCGTCAATCTCCGACGCCGGGTTTGACGTCGCCGATATCCAAAAAAAGGTCAGAGAGCTGAACCTCGCGGGAGTGCGCGCGTTTCCGCACAATAACCGCTTCATGTTAGATAAAGTTACTTGCGGCGATTTGCTGGACTATCTGACGCAGAGTAAGCTGCCTCTCTATCTGACGCCCGCGGACGGCTGGGAGCATATATTCGCCGTGCTGAAAGAATTTCCGAAGCTGACGGTCATCATCACCAATTACGGTTTGTGGGGCTCGGACAGATATTTCTATCCGTTGGCAAGGGCGTATAAGAACGTGCATATAGATACGGGCGACTTTCAGGTGATACGCGGTTTGGAGGCTTTTGTCGGTAAATTCGGAAGCGAAAGACTGTTGTTCGGCACGAATTATCCTATGGATAACATGGGCGGACCTATTGCGGCGCTTTTAGGCGCAAAGATAAGTTTGGCGGATAAAGAGAATATAGCGCACGGCAATATAGAGCGGATACTCGGCGGGGTGGCGGGATGAAAGCGAAAAACACTTCCGAGCTGTTGAACGGATTTACCGAATACGGCAGGCTGAACGGCGTCAAAATTATAGACACGCATACGCACATGGGCGACATATACGGCACAAGTCTGCCCGTCAGCGGTATCGACGATTGCGTAAGTCTCATGGACGAGGAGAATATTCAAAGTATCTGGTGCAGCGCGCACGGGGATTTGTTTTCGCCGGCCGGCGACGTCAACCGCGAAACCAAGGCGGTCATGCAAAGGTATCCCGACAGAGTGCGCGGATATTACGTCTTTAATCCCAATCAAAAGGAATTGTATTTGAGCCGCATAAACGAAACGCTTAACATACCCGGGTATATAGGGTTGAAGCTTCTGCCGAATTATCACAACTATTCGTTAGACGGCGGGGGATATGCCGAGGCGTTGGAGTTTGCCGACAAGCACCGTTTAATCGTACTGTGTCACACGTGGGGCGGCAAGCCGCACAACTCCACAAAGGAAGTCGCGAATATCCTGAAACGGTATAAAAATCTGCGGTTTATTATGGGTCATTCCGCGCCCGGAGAGACGGACGAGGCAATCCGCCTTGCGGTCGCACACGGCAACGCTTATCTTGATTTATGCGACATTCACCGCCACGGCGGTATGGTCGAAAAAATGGTAAACCGCGCGGGAGCCGATAAGGTACTGTTCGGCACCGACATGCCGTGGTACGATCCGAATTATTGCATAGGCAGTATACTTTGCGCAAAAATTACGGACGGCGACAAGGAAAAGATATTTTACAAGAATGCGGAAAATCTATTAAAAAGCAAATAGCATCAGGAGGTTATTGATAAAGACGATGAAGCAAGAGGCAAAGCAAGACGCAAAGATAGTATCGTTCGAGGAGGGCGCGGAGATTTCCGGCGACCTTCTGACGGGCGGCAAGGAAAAGAAGGAGCTTAAAATCGGGCTCGTGACGCTCGGGTACTTCGAGTATTGGCGCATGTATCCCGACCTTAAAGCAAAGGTAGAGAGCGACCTGAAAAAGGTAACGGACAGGATTACCTCGGCGTATAAAAACGTCGTTTCGTCCGGCATGGTCGATACGCTTGACAGCGCGGACAGGGCGGGACGGTATTTCAAGCGCGAGGGCGTGGACGCCGTACTGCTTGTGGGCGGTACGTATGTGCCCGATTTCATGTCGCTTACGGTGCTCGACTATATTCCTCAGATCCCCGTCGTCATATTCTCGGTTCAGGCGCGCGAGAACATGGACAGAAAGGGCAATTACGAGGGGTCGTTGCGCAACAGCGGCATCATCGGCATAGCGCAGCTTACGGGCACAATGCGTAAATTGAAGCGCGATTTTGAAATCGTGGTCGGATCGGTCGGCGACGAACGCGCGTACGGGAAAATCGACGCGCGGCTGCGCGCGTTACAAGCGGTTGCGGGCTTAAAGGAAGCGAATATCGGCGTTATCGGTCACGTGTTCCGCGGCATGTACGATATAGAGCTGTCTAAAACCTTTCTCAAAGGCACCTTGGGCGTGAACGTCATCATGATACAAAGCTCGCATCTGTTGGAGGTGTGGCGGAATATAACAGACGGCGAAACGCGGGCCGAGGCGGATAAGCTGTCGAGCCGTTTCAAAAAGAAAAACGTGACGGACGGGGACGTGTTTAACGCGGTCAAGTTAGGGCTTGCAATGCGGAGGATTTCGGAAAAATTTCATCTGAACGCCATGTGCTTTCTCGATCAGCATTTTATCCAAAAACAGGTTAAGACCTCGGCGCGGATGGGCGCGTCACTCTTGATGGAAACGACGGATATGTGCGTCAACTGCGAGGGCGATTTGGGCGGACTCATCATGATGATGCTCATGAAGTCGCTGTCCGGGCGTTCGCCGCTGATGGCCGAGTGGGGCGAGTACGACGCGGAGAACAACTGCTGCTTCATGATCGGGCACGGCATAGGCACACCCGACCTCGCCGCCTCGGAACAAGACGTTGTGCTCGCGCGTACGCCCGAGGAATGGGGCTTTGACGGCGCGGGATTGAATTACGAGCTCATCATGCGCCCCGGCGCGGTCACGTTCGGGCATATCATGGAAGTGCCGAGCGGATACCGTATGCTCGTTTCACGGGGCGAAAGCATTCCGTTCCCGCGCCTTGATTTTGACGAGCTGCAAGCGATGATAAAAATAAAAACGCCGATTAAGGAATACTTAGAGGACATTTTCGATTACGGCGTTTCGCACCATTGCATCGTGTGCCCCGGCGACATTGCGCGGGAATTAGCGGCGGTCGCCAAGTACCTTAAACTAGAATTGAAATATTCGGACTGACTCCCGGAGTGGACAAATAGTGGGTTGCCCGTCTGAACTCCACTCTTTGCCACTCCGATTATATGGCAATCTCAACATATAAAAGATAAAAAAATCAAAGGAGACATAAAATGAATTTTCCCAAAATCGGCAACGAGGCGTATGCAACAAGGGTCGCTGCGCTGACAAGCAAGATGAAACAACAAGGCATCGACATGGTTATAGCCTTCTCCAACCTATTGGACCCGTCGGCGGTGCGGTACTTTTGCGACTTTGCGGCGGTAAACGAGAGCGCGGCGATTATTATCATGCAAGACGGTAATTCGACGGTTTGCTCGGGACAAGCGTCGTATGACTACGCAAAGATTAAAAACCGCCTCGCGGGCAGCGAGTTAAAGGTTTTCCCCGAAATAGGCGAGGTATCGGGCTTCGAGTACAACTTCGAGGGACAGCTTGATTTCAAACAGTATTTTGAGGAATTGAAATCAAAATACAAGGTCAAAAAGATAGGCGTTATGGGTCGGCTGACCTTTCCCGCGATCATCTATAACAAGCTGAAAAGCGTTTTTGCGGACGCCGAGCTGATCGACGCCGACGGTTTGCTGTATTCGTTGAGACTCATAAAAACGCCGGACGAGATTGCCGTTTTGAATAAGTGCTGGGAAATTATTTCCTCGGTGTTTACCGACGTCGTGCCGCAAATACGCGCGGGAATGACCGAGCTTGAGGTTCAGGCGTTACTGGAAAGCGATATGCTCAAAAAGGGCGGCGAGAGCTATGTGCAGGCGTTCGCGCCGATGGTGGCTGCGGGCCCCGAAAACTCGTATATCAGCATGTGCCGCAGCACCTTGCGAAAGCTTGGCGAGGGCGAAATTATAAACCTCGCGGCGGGCGTTTGTTACGAGGGGTACAACGGCATCATCTGTTCGCCGTATGCCTTAGGAAAAATACCGCAAAAGATAAAAGACGCGGTCAAATGCGCGTATGACGCGTTGAACGTCGCCTCGGCGCGGATGAAGCCGGGCGCAGGCACGAAAGAGATTATGACCGCGTATACCGAATACCTGACGAAATACGGCTATATCGAGTTTTGCCCTTACGGCAGCTTGCACAGCACGGGGATGCTCGAATGCGAGGCGCCCGTATTCTCGGAGGCGAACGACCGCCTCATAGAGGAGAATATGTGTATCTGCATAGACGCATACTTCAAGGGAATGGAATGGGGCTCGTTCCGCATAGAGGACTGCTATGCGATAACGAAGAACGGCGCCGGGCGCATGACGACGTATAACGATAAGGCGCTGCCGAAAATTTTCTTTTAATCTATAACCGCACAAAAATAAAGGAGCTGTTATGCAAAACGGAAAAAAGAATTGGTACATAGTCGACGGCTGGATTCCCGCCAAAAACGCGGTCAAGGACAGTAGCTACGAGGGGCACGAGGCTCTGATAATCCTTAACTGCAACGCTAATGACGCAAAGTGCTTTTTAGATTTTTACTTTGAGGACAAAGACCCCGTTGAAGGTATCACCGTGACGATCCCCGCGAAACGGGTCAAATGCTTCCGCCTCGACAAGCCGCAGGAAATAGGCGGCGTGGATTTGGGCAGGCTTTATCAATACTCGCTGCGGGTCAGAAGTGAATCCGAGGTGATCGTACAATTCGGACGTATGGACATTACGCAACCGAACTGCGCCTATATCGGCCTCATGGGCTATTCGGAGTAATGCCCGAATTTACATGAAAACCGACATATTAAAAACCCTAAAAAACGCCGACGTATATTTAATCGGCGGACAATCGAACGCATTAGGAGTGTCGAAATGCGCGGAACTGCCGCCGGAGGACGCGTGTTATGTGAGCAAAACCGTCTTGCTGTATCAATCCGGCGCGTTCTCGGGCGCGCGTGCGATCGACCCGGAGGTTTGCGGGCGCTTTATGTACGTCCGGCCGGGGCTCGGCTTTAAAAGGGATACGTTCGGATTGGAGCTCGGCATGGCGCGCGAATCAGAGGGGCGGGACTGTATACTGTTAAAGTACGCGTGCGACGGCTCGTCGCTGTTCAGAGAATGGCGGCCGCCGTCCGCCGGTGAAACGGACCTTCCTTTGGGCGGCGGCTTTACGTGGGAGCGCGGCTTGCACGGGCACTTTGCGGGCTTTATCGAACACGTCCGAAAGGGCCTTGGCATATTGCAAGAGAACGGCGTCGAGGCACGTATTATGGGCATGGCGTGGGAGCAAGGCAACACCGACGCGATCTATGAGACGTCCGCGAACGGATATTGCGATACTCTTATACGCCTTGTAAAGGACATTCGGGCGGAATTAAAAGCCCCCGGCTTGCCGTTTGCAATAGGGAGGCTCAAAGCGGATTATTCGATAATGCCCTTTGCCGACGCGGTGCGCGCCGCGCAGCATACGGCGGCGAACTCCTTAAAAAATATCGCGCTTGTTGAAAAGGATGACCTCTCAGCCTTTGACAAGTGGCATTTCCGCGCGCCCGACGAGGTGGAGTTGGGCAGGCGGTATGCGCGGGCGCTGCGCAAGTAAAATTTATTATAAAGGAGTATACTGTGAAATATAAAGGTAAATATACGAGCAAGCCTGTGATCGTGGTGCCGATATTCGCGCCCATAATGATCGCGGTCGCCTGAAACAAGGACAAAATGCCCGCGTTGACCAAACCGATGACCATGACCGTGGTCGCAGAGGAGGATTGTATAATCGCGGTGACGCCCGCACCGATCCCCACGCTGGCCGCGCGGTTGTTACTGATCCTTTTAAAAAGGGAACGCATTCCCCCCGAAGCGTTTTTTTCCAAACACTCGCTGAACATGACGATGCCAACCAAAAAAATGCCTACGCCGGTCAGCAAGGACAGTACGGAATCAAACTCTGTCATTCGTTCCTCCAAAAAACCTTACATAAACTTTACTTTAAGTATACATAAATCGGAGGCAAATGTCAACCGTACACAAAAGATGAGGAGTGGACAAACAATCCGTTTGATGATATAATAGAGGAATGGAAGAAGA
The DNA here is from genome assembly GCA_026001225.1 of Clostridia bacterium. GTDB lineage: Bacteria > Bacillota > Clostridia > Christensenellales > DUVY01 > BNZQ01. Next base: position 77 of record BNZQ01000059.1, on the reverse strand, counting down.
ATTGAGAAAATGTCCGAAGTGCGGAAGTATTACCGGTCAACATAACATAGGGTTTTCTGCGGTTGGGAACCAAAGGC
>BNZQ01000058.1 GCA_026001225.1 Clostridia bacterium | reverse complement strand
GTGACTACACTGTACGATGCGCGGAGGCGGAGGTTTTTATGTGCGAACGAAATTTATTTGGCGTTTCGTTGGATAACATGGATGCGCGGGAAACGGCCCAAAAAGATCCCGCCCTGTTTTTCCAAAGGTACAAACCGCCGATTCTGATCGACGAGGTGCAATACGCTCCGCAATTGTTCAATCAAATTAAAATTCTTTGCGACAATTCCGAGGTTCGGGGGCAATTTTGGTTGATAGGTTCGCAAAAATACTCCATGATAAAAAATGTAACCGAAAGTTTGGCGGGGCGAATCGGCATTATGGAGTTGCACGGTTTGAGCCGAAGCGAGCTTTGCGGCTATCGCTTTGACGCGCCGCTCGCGTTTGATTTAGAGTCCCTGCTTCGGCGCGAAGCGCAAACCAAACTCACGGAAATCACCGAGATTTTTCGTCATATTTGGCGGGGCGGTATGCCGCAAGCCCTGTCTCTCAATCCGGAGGAGCGTCCGCTGTATTTTAACTCTTATGTTGATTCCTACCTTATACGCGACGTTATGGAGATCGGCGGCGTATCGGAAACACTCAAGTTCCGCAAATTCTTGACCGCTTGCGCCGCGGAAACCGCGCAACAACTGAATCTCGTAAAATTGGCGAGAGTGGCTGAAATATCGCAACCTACCGCCGACTCGTGGCTGAAATTGCTGGAAAGCATGAATATTGTTTATCTGCTTCAGCCGTATTTTAACAATCGATTAAAACGCCTCGCCAAAACGCCCAAGCTGTATTTTTGGGATACGGGGCTTTGCGCGTTTTTAACCCGCTGGCCCACGCCGGAAACCCTGACGGACGGCGCGGCAAGCGGCGCGTTCTTTGAAACCTTTGTCGTAACGGAGCTGCTGAAAGGATACGCTTATTCCTCGCTCTATCCCGATTTGACGTATTATCGCGATTCTAACAGTAAAGAGATCGATTTGTTCGTACAGATCGCCCAAGCGATCCACCCGTTGGAAATCAAGCTGTCGGCAAGGCCGGATAAAAAAGAAATTAAAAAATTCGACGTCATAGAGAAAGCGGCCTTGCAACGGGGCGCCGGCGGTATTATTTGCATGAGTGAAACCGTAATGCCGATCGACCGCGAAAACTGTTTGATTCCGGTTCGGATTCTTTAAGGTACGCTTTCGTTTTCCGTTACGCGGCCGTCCGCTCAATACGAAAAAAAGAAACGCCCGGAGAGCGTGTTCTTCCTTTCTCCGAGCGTGTTCATTTTTGCTTTTACCCCGCGCTATGCTTCCCTATGCCACAGGCTCGGTGGGCAAGCCGGATTCCTTCCATGCGGCAAGGCCGCCGCCGATCTCGATCACGTCGTATCCGGCGTTCAGGAGCATCAGGCTGGCCGCTTTCGCCAACGTGCATTGCGTGCCCCACGTCGCCACCGCGATCTTTTTATCGCGCGGCAGACCGGCAAAATGCTGGGGAAGCTCCGGCAGAGGGATTTCGACCGCGCCGAGTATTTTGACGCCCCTGACCTGTTTCGGCCCGATCCGCACGTCGATGACGTAGTAAGATCCGGGGGTCTCCTGTTGTTTCATAAAGACCTCCACCGGAGAAATCTGGGAATCGCATACGGCTTGCAGATACTCGATCCTCGCCGTGTTTTTGACCTCTTTTTTCATGTTTTCGTTACCTCTTTTTTACTTATTTTCAAAAACGTTTTCGTACGGTAAGTATACCATAAAAAATGAGACGGATTTTCTTGTACCTTGTTCTCTTAGATTGCTGTCATTTTTTGCGTTTAAGCGCGTTAATCAGCAGCTTTATCGGGCTGAAAGAGATCGCGGGGTCTGTCGGCAATATCTCCCGCAGGGTAAAAGAAATTTCCGTATCCGTCTCCAACGGAAATCGGAGCGGAGTTCGATGTAAATCCCGCAGCTGCTTATCCAAATGAAAATAGCTGAACGGATTCATGCTGCTTCGGATGGAACAAGCCATCGGATAATAGTCCCCGTTCGGTATTCGGTCGATTATGCATTGATTTGTTTTGAGCAGGGCTTTCCCCAATATAGGCACTTGGCTGGAAAAAGGCTTCAAAAACAAGCCGACAAAGATAATCCCTTTGAAGCCCTCCGGCATATGACAGGTGACGAACAGTTTCTTATTTTGGACGGTCGCGGGATTCCTCTTGTTAAACGCATAATGCGTAATAACCGATTTTTCTTTTTGTTCAAATTCCTTTGTCGCTTTATACAAGGACAGCTTTTTCATTTCCTCTTGGTATTGGCCCGGCGTAAAGCCGGTTGATTTTAGGAAGGCCGACGAAAATGTGCCCGTACTTTGATATCCCGTGTTTAACTGGCCTTGCAGGATAGAGGACGAGCGGCTTAATTCCACAAGGCTCCGCTCCATTTTAAGCGCGCCCCAATATTCGTTCGGAGTGACGCCGATCAGCTTCTTGAATTCGCGGCTGAAATGAAACTTGCTGTACCCGAATCGGTCGGCAAGCTCCTCTACGGAGATTTCCCGGTCGGTGTGTTCGCGCATATAATTTGTGATTTCTGAAATTTTATCCTTCATGCTCCGCCGCCTCACAGGCATTTCCTATATAATTGTATCATACTATCCGTTTTAATACAACTCGATTGCCGGCAATGCCAAGGCACCGGCATACCCTTTTTATGAGGCGGAAATAGAATACTATGAGGGCGAAGCGGAGCGGAGAGATCTCCGACCGCAAAAGAGAAAGCGGACAAACCGCGGGTGATTAACGGAGCGGCAAAGAGCGGTGTTCAGACACCGCGAGAACGCTGTCGCCGCCGCCGAGGAGTAAGAAAATGAAGTTTAGAACCTGTATTGATGAATGGCAATAGCGTCTTTTCGGCTGTTTTTGCGTAATACCTTGATGATTTCATTCATCAATACAGGTTCTTAGTTTTCCGTTACGCGGCCGTCCGCCACGCGCAAAACGCGCTCGCCGCCCTGCAACAAGGACAAATCGTGCGTTGCCGTGATCAGGATTTTGCCCGCCGCGGCATCGTTCAGCATGCGCATGACCGCCGCGGCCGTGGCGTGATCCAAGGACGCCGTGGGCTCGTCGGCAAAAAGGACGCGCGGATTTTTGAGCAGGGCGCGCGCGATCGCGGCGCGTTGCCGCTCGCCGCCCGAAAGGCAGGGCGGCTTTTTATGCAGATGCTCTTTTAGCCCCAGTGTTTCCAAGATCTCACACGCCCGCGCGCGCGTCTTTTCATCCGCTCCCTTCACCGACAGCAGGACGTTTTCCAACACCGTCAAATAGCCGATCAGGAAATGCTGTTGAAAGATAAAGCCGAACCGCTCATAGCGCATTTTCAACGCGTCGGCGGGCGCGGCACAGCCTCTGCCGTCAAAATAGATCCGTCCGGCCGTCGGCGCTTTCAAGAGCGACAGCAGATAGATCAGCGAGCTTTTGCCCGACCCGGACGGGCCGACCAGCACGACGCGTTCGCCCTCGTCGATTTTCAGGTTCACGCCGTCGAACACCGTTTTTTCCCGCGCGCCGTCGGGATAGACCAATTTTAAATTTTTGGCTTGAATCATAAGAATCTCCTTTTTTATCGGAAAGCTTTTGCTATTGCCCCTCGATAACGGATACCAAATCCGTCTTCTTAAACCGCCGCAGGATCGGGAATACCGCGCAGACGAATACCATAACGGGTACGATCAAAGTTAGGCCGAGGCCGTAGACGGAGAAGAATGCGAGAGGCTTGCCGATCGGCGCAAAGACCAGCGCGTCGAGCAGGAACAGCAGCAGCATGGCAAAGCCGTAGCCCGCGGCCGCGCTTACGAGGGACAGCACGCCGATTTCCTTGCAAATCATGTTGCGTACATCCCGCTTGGAATAGCCGATCGCAAATAAAATACCGAATTCCGCGCGCCGGTCCCCGTACGCGACCATGATAATCGCTCCCACCGCGATCGCCATCGCAAAGATGAATACGGCCAAAACAAGGCCGATGAGAGTTTGGATGCTCGCCAATTGCTCGTCAAAATCCCTGCGCGCGGTGATTTTCGTGTACAGCTTGGCTTCGGATTTAGAGAGAGCCGACAGATCCGCGTTCAAGTCCGATACCGCGCCCGAGGGCAAAAGCAGCAATGCCGCCGCGTGCCCCGATAAATCTATCCCCGCCTGTTCCATCGCCGACGCACGATAGGATTTCGAGCCGACGCCGAGTACCGTGTCGCCCGCCAGACTGCCGACGATCCTGTACCGCCCCATGAGCCACTCCCCCTCGTCTATCGCATCCCCGATCTCGTCGCCCACCGCCAATTTTTTATTCCGCAAGACGTCCTCGTGCAGCGCCAGCTCATATTCGCCCGCCGCCGGCATCCGTCCGGCCTTTATCTTCAAATCGTAAAACCGGGCGACATCCTCCGCCCTTTCGCCGGCCATCAGAATAAACGCCGCCGCATTGCCCATCAGCGACGTGTACGAGGTGGTCTCCACATCGACGGACAGGGTCTTTCCGACATTCGGCAAGCCCTCGATCTTTTGCACGGTTTCCTCTTTTAAAAAGAAGCTTCCGTCCGCCGCGGCGGCGATCGAAGCCGTGTCGAAAGGATGAATCGAGACCTTTTCCGCGCTCACAAAAGCCGACGTTACCAGCGAAGCGGTAAAGGAAATCGAAACGGCGGTCAGGATAAAAATCCCTATCACCAGCAACGCCTTTCGCTTGTTTTCCCAAAAATACTTTAAACTTCCCAACGGTTTCATCGACTCTTTTCTTCCTTTCTTTTAACACTTCTTAACGATCCCATTTCAAAAGCATTGTTATGTATAATATTATACATTGTATAGTATTAATTGTCAAGGGAAAGAAGATTAGAATCAGATTAGAAAACAAGGCGACCGCATGAGCAAAAACGCCCCTAAACGGCCGAATTTCGTTAATTTACCGCCGTAGGCGGCGACACTCCTCCATAGAGGGGAATTTTTCTGCGGATATAGCAAAAGTCCCGCTCATACGAACGGGACTTTTGTTTTTGAAATGCGGCAACTTCCTACTCTCCCGGTCAGTCACCCGACAAGGGTTTTAACGGCGAAGATGCAAGCGGTTCAAGGCAAACGGTATTTTTCGGACGAAGCGCGTATGTCATACGCGCGAGACCGAAAATATGCCGTTTAACGCCGAAACGCGAAGCATATTCGCCGTTAAAAACCATCGGCTCTATGGAGGCGTCCTTCTGTGTTCGGTATGGGAACAGACCACCCCGTCCGCTTCGCGGCCACCCTTCCGTCGGAGGGGAATTTTTCTGCGGATACTATCAAAAGCCCCGCTCATACGAACGGGGCTTTTGTATTTGAAATGCGGCAACTTCCTACTCTCCCGATCAGTCGCCCGACAAGGGTTTTAACGGCGAAGATGCAAGCGGTTCAAGGCAAACGGTATTTTTCGGACGAAGCGCGTATGTCATACGCGCGAGACCGAAAATATGCCGTTTAACGCCGAAACGCGAAGCATATTCGCCGTTAAAAACCATCGGCTCTATGGAGAGGCGCCCTTCTGTGTTCGGTATGGGAACAAGCCACCCCGTCCGCTTCGCGGCCACCCCTCCATCGGAGGGGAATTTTTCTGCGGATACTAGCAAAAGCCCCGCTCATACGAACGGGGCTTTTGTGTTTGAAATGCGGCAACTTCCTACTCTCCCGGTCAGTCACCCGACAAGTACCATCGGCTCCATGGAGGCTTAACTTCTGTGTTCGGTATGGGAACAGGTGGACCCTCCCGACAATATCACCGCAATTGGCACAACGTCTTTTCACACGTTGACAACTGCATAGAGAAACGGTTTCAATTTTTCACGTAAAGGTTTGTGATAAAGATAACATCATGTATACTTTTTTTGTGATTAAGCCCTCGATCTATTAGTATCGGTCAGCTGAACACATTGCTGTGCTTACACCTCCGACCTATCAACCTTGTAGTCTGCAAGGGATCTTACTATCTTATGATATGGGATATCTAATCTTGAGGTCGGTTTCACGCTTAGATGCCTTCAGCGTTTATCCGTTCCGCACTTCGCTACCCAGCTATGCATCTATGATGGCGATGCAACTGGTGGACGATAGGTGCGTTCATCCCGGTCCTCTCGTACTAGGGACAAATCCTCTCAAATATCCTGCGCCCACGATGGATAGGGACCGAACTGTCTCACGACGTTCTGAACCCAGCTCGCGTACCACTTTAATCGGCGAACAGCCGAACCCTTGGGACCTACTACAGCCCCAGGATGTGATGAGCCGACATCGAGGTGCCAAACCTCCCCGTCGATGTGAACTCTTGGGGGAGATAAGCCTGTTATCCCCGAGGTAACTTTTATCCGATAAGCGACGGCAATTCCATTCTCATACCGCCGGATCACTAAGTCCTACTTTCGTACCTGCTCGACTTGTAGGTCTCGCAGTTAAGCTCCCTTCTGCCTTTACACTCTGCGAATGGTTTCCAACCATTCTGAGGGAACCTTTGAACGCCTCCGTTACTCTTTAGGAGGCGACCGCCCCAGTCAAACTGCCCGCCTGACACTGTCCGCCGCCCCGTCACGGGCACGGCGTTAGAATTCCAGCAAGGAAAGGGTGGTATCCCAAGGTTGGCTCCACAAAAGCTGACGCCTCTGCTTCAAAGCCTCCCACCTATCCTGTACATTCATTGCCGGAACTCAATATCAGGCTACAGTAAAGCTCTACGGGGTCTTTCCGTCCAGTCGCGGGTAATACGCATCTTCACGTATACTACAATTTCGCCGGGCCCCCTGTCGAGACAGCGCCCAAGTCGTTACGCCATTCATGCGGGTCGGAACTTACCCGACAAGGAATTTCGCTACCTTAGGACCGTTATAGTTACGGCCGCCGTTCACTGGGGCTTAAGTTCTATGCTTTGGCTTGCGCCTAACACTTCCCCTTGACCTTCCAGCACCGGGCAGGCGTCAGCTCCTATACGTCAGCTTGCGCTTTCGCAGAAACCTGTGTTTTTGATAAACAGTCGCTTGGGCCTTTTCTCTGCGGCCTACTTGCGTAGGCTCCCCTTCTCCCGAAGTTACGGGGTGATTTTGCCGAGTTCCTTAACAAGGGTTCTCCCGTCCGTCTTAGGCTTTTCGCCTCATCCACCTGTGTCGGTTTGCGGTACAGGTCAAAACCATACTCCTAATCGCAGCTTTTCTCGCCAGTGTGAAATCACCGATTTCCCTACTAAATTTCGTTACCCATCACACATTAGGCTTAATGACGCGTGTACTTAACTGCGCGCCACCCTTTGTGCTTGGCCCCGCATTTCCATTCGCGGGTACGGTTATCCTCCTGTGTCACTGCAGAGGTCTTGATCGTATGGTCGAGTACAGGAATATCTACCTGTTGTCCATCACCTACGCCTTTCGGCCTCGGCTTAGGTCCTGACTTACCCTGGGTGGACGAACCTTCCCCAGGAAACCTCGGATATTCGACGGTAAAGTTTCTCACTTCACTCTCGCTACTCATGCCGGCATTCTCTCTTGCATACAGTCCACGCCTGCTTCCGCTAACGCTTCTGCCCGTATGCATTGCTCCTCTACCGATTGCAAATAAATGCAATCCCCAAGCTTCGGTGACAGGTTTTATCCCCGTTAATCTTCGGCGCGCCGTTACTCGACCAGTGAGCTATTACGCACTCTTTAAATGAGTGGCTGCTTCTAAGCCAACATCCTGGTTGTTTTAGCGACGACACATCCTTTACAACTTAACCTGTACTTTGGGACCTTAGCTGTGGATCTGGGCTTTTTCCCTTTTGACTACGGAACTTATCTCTCGCAGTCTGACTCCCTGCCGTAAATTACCGGTATTCGCAGTTTGATAAGGTTCGGTAACCCGTGAAGGCCCCTAGCCCATTCAGTGCTCTACCCCCGGCATTCTCTTGCAGAGGCTAGCCCTCAAGCTATTTCGAGGAGACCCAGCTATCTCCAAATTCGATTGGAATTTCTCCGCTAACCACAAGTCATCACCGACTATTTCAACAGGCGTGTGTTCGGACCTCCACGGCGTTTTACCGCCGCTTCATCCTGCTCATGGTTAGGTCATCTGGTTTCGGGTCTACGCTATGCGACTCAGGGATTGCTCCCGCGCCCATTTCAGACTCGCTCTCGCTTCGGCTCCGCGACTTAATCGCTTAACCTCGCCGCACCGCGTAACTCGCCGGCCCGTTCTACAAAAAGTACGAAATCAGGCATTCCCCTTACGGGGCATAGCCCTCTCGCTGCTTGTAAGCATATGGTTTCAGGTTCTCTTTCACTCCCCTCCCGGGGTGCTTTTCACCTTTCCCTCACGGTACTATACGCTATCGGTCATCAAGTCGTATTTAGCCTTAGGAGATGGACCTCCTATCTTCCGGCAAGGTTTCTCGTGTCCCGCCGTACTCTGGATACCGTTAGGCTTCAAATCGATTTCGTTTACGGGGCTGTCACCCTCTTTGGCGCTCCTTTCCAGTGAGCTTCGACTACCGATCCTCTTGCCATGTCACGGTCCGAACCCCTGCCCCATTTCTGAAACAGGTTTGGGCTGTTACCCTTTCGCTCGCCACTACTGAGGTAATCGTTTGTTTACTTTCTTTTCCTCCGGGTACTAAGATGTTTCAGTTCCCCGGGTTCCCTTCCTCGTAACTATGAATTCATTACGGGATACCCTTACGGGTGCGTTTCCGCATTCGGAGATCCCCGACTCGTTGCCCATTTGCGGCTAATCGGGGCTTTTCGCAGCTTATCGCGTCCTTCTTCGGCGCTTGATGCCAAGGCATCCACCTATATGCTCTTTGTAGCTTAATCTTAAATTTACGACGGATTGCTCCGCCGTATGAGTTCGACGCCATAACTACTTCCCTTGCGGGAAATTTTGCGGCGTCGTTATACATGAGTATCTTTATACGTTATTTTGAGTTTGTTTTTTGTTAAAGTCTTTTTAAAGACCAAAGCAAAATTGCATTATTTTGTAATATCGTATTACTCTAATTTTTACTTTACGCTAATAATTGATTCCATTCATATAAACCGCTCCGCGCGTTACCGCGTTTTGCGTTTCATACAAACTTCCACTATGCAGTTGTCAAGGTGCGACAGCCGGCTTTTGTTTTGACGAATAAAAAAGGCATAATCTCATCCGAACCGGATAATTTTACGCCCAGAGGTATTCATCTTAACAAATACTTGGCCGCTTCGGAGGGACGACAGTCCGCGAAGCATTTGTCGGTTGTGCGCCGTCTTTTGGGACAGCTTGAATATAATATCACACCTTCTATAGGCTTGTCAAGCGTTTTTCACAACATTTTTAAAAAATCTTTTATGGGCAAGTTGTAAAATGGAGAGCAACGGGACAAGAGAAGACCCACGAGGTTGATTCTTTGGTACAATAGTGTTGAAGAGGCACAAAAAGTATCAAAGGAGGGACCTAACGTGGGTCAAGAAGATT
>BNZQ01000057.1 GCA_026001225.1 Clostridia bacterium | reverse complement strand
CTTTTCGTTCGGAGTATACAAAACTTTTTGTTGCCCCGTTTTCGTCACTACTTTGGTTGCCATAAAAAAACCTCCGCCATTTTACGTCCGGCACGACTAAAATAAAAAATACCCTCATCAATATTGACAAGGGTATTATAAAACAACACTTCAATCTCCCCGACAACTTCCGCCGCTCTTGACATTTTCCCCGTTCCGTGTTATACTGAATTCAAAGGAGCAATTATCATGCCGATCATATCGTCTTTCTACGGCGTCATCATTCATATGTATTTCAACGAGGAAAAAGCAAAACACCATACGCCGCATTTCCACGCTTTGTACGCCGAATAGGAAGCCGTGTACGATTTCAAGGGGCGCAGGCTCGAAGGCAAAATGCCCAACGCCAAAAAGAAGCTGATAGAGGCATGGATCGAAATTCATAAAGACGAATTGCTCGCTTCGTGGGCGGCGGTTAAGCAAGGCGAAGTCATCAAAATAGAGGGGTTGAAATAAACGCGCCCAAAATTGAAACAGGTCGCGGCTCTGCGGGATTACAAGTTGGATTTGCTCTATGCGAACGGCGAGCATAAAATCTATGATTTCGCGCCTTTGTTCGACCGCCCTTTCAACGCTCCGCTCAAAAATCCCGTCGTATTCATGACGGCGCGGATCGTCGGTTGCGGTGTCGAATGGTGCAACGGTATCGATATTTGCCCCGACGAGTTGTATTACAACAGCGTCCCCGCTTGAACACGATTCATATCTTTTCCGTTTCATAACCCCAAACCTCCATGTTTTTCTCCAAAATTACATTGAAGTATCTTTTTTTCGCGTCGGTGGTTCATAGAACCACCGACGCGAAATGCAAAGAGGGCCCTCTTTGCATTTCGCCTATATTATATTTTACAAAATATCAAACCGTTTGACGCACACCTACGCGCGTTCGTTCATAAATTGCGGATTCATTATAGCACACTTCGGCCCGCGTGTCAAGAGCGCACACCGAAAACGGACACTATTTACGCACACCCCGCCCGCTTACGGCTCGATTTCCTCAAACAGCCGATCCGCGCTCTTAAACAAATACCTATGCAGCAGCGGCGCCGCCGCAATCACCAAAACGAGCAGCACGCCGATCGCGAGCAAAACGCTGACAAATATGCCGAGTACGATAAAGCTCGCGGCAAGCACCATGCCGGTCAGCATATTCAACAGCAGAGGCGCCGTGGAGCTGCGGTTGCTTTTGACCGCCTGCGTCGGCGTCGTCCAGTTCAGTTTGGGCTTCATCAAGTCCATACGCAAGGCGAAGCAAGCGAACGCATAGGAATACACGCACAGGAACAGCCCCTCCAAAACGGCTTCTAACGGCGGGATCGGAATCAGAAACGCCCCGATCACAAAGGCTATGACCGAGCCGGGCATACTGATCATCAGGCTCAGCCAAAGCTTGGCTTGAACCTGCGTCTTGTAGGGTACGGGCATCGTCTTCATCTGATAGAAGTTCTTCCCCTCGCGGCTGATCGCCGTGGAAGCCGTAATGTTCATGCCCGAAACGATCATCAAAATGATCGCCATGATAATGCCCGACAAGAGGGTTTGGACAAGCGCGGGATCGAGAGCCGCCCCCGTCAGCTCGCCCGCCGTTTCCGCGGCGCCGGAAAAGCTGCTTTTGAAATTGAGCGACAGGATAACGACCAAAACGGGCCCGACCACGAGACCGAACAGGCATTGAAAGGCGAACGCCGTTTCGCGGATCAGCGTCCTCCACTCCTTTTTGATCAAGGCTTTCATAACGCCGCCCGACGATTCGTAGGCCATCGCCCGTTTCGCGCGTTTGGAGCTGTTTTCGAGCTGCGCCGCCGCGCTCTTCGAATAGACGAGGTTCGCGATAAAGGACGTAATCCCCACGACCGCCGCCATCGCCGCGAGCGCGATTCCCAACGCTAAAAGCTGTGCGCCCGCTCCCGTCATGCCGAACGTCGGCAGAGCCATGCCGAACTCGATCAGCGCGAATACCGGATACAATACGTACTTGACGCTCTGCAAGCCCGAAATCAGGCCGGCAACCGCCGCCTCGATATCCGCGTCGCCCGTTCCGCCCTGCTGAAAGGCGATGAATTTGAAATACACGGTATAGTACGCGGTGAAAACGGTTCCGACCAGCAGCAGCACGACGATCGAGGTCAGCGCGCCCTTGTTTTTGAAGAACGACACGCAGTACATTAAGGGAATCGCGAGCAGCGAGGCCAGGAGCAGCGGCAAGGCGGGCACGAACAGCACGGACAGCAGGATCGAGACATAGAACGCGAAACCGAAGCCCCCCGCGATCCCCATCGTGATCCCGACCGGCACGATGATGCCCGCCGCCAGCGCAAGCTCGCCCAAATAGACCATGCAGAGCTTGGCCAAAAAGAGCTTCCAGCCCTTGATCGGCAGGCCCGCCAAAAATTCGGCGTCGCGGTTGATATAGACATAGGTCAGCATACCGATCAAGCCGAATACCAGCACCGCCAGCATGACCGTGATATAGATCATCAGCAGCATATAGGGCAACAAACCGTTCGCCGCAAAGACGGGCGTATAGACCGCGACCAGCCAGCAGATACCCGCCACGACCGGCACGGCGATCAGGCCGAGCAAGCCGTAGACGATCCACATCGGGTCGAATTTTCCGCCGGTTTTTTGCTCCATGAGGCTGCGGTAGCGCGCTTTGCCTACGACGCCGCGGTCGCGCCGGTACCGCGATTTAAAGAGTACCTTTAACAAGGTGACGAATTGGGTCATAAAACCTCCGATTTATTTCAGTGAAAAGGCAAAGATAAAGTTCAGATTCCACGGACGCTCGCGTTTTTAACGCTCACGCCCTCTGAATGACTTTATTGAAAAGGATCCGCGCCCGTGATATCCAAAAACAGTTTCTCCAGGCTCTCGTCGCGCTTCCATTCCTTGATGTCCTTCATGCTGCCGACGAATACCAAATGCCCTTTGTTGACGATGCCGATCCTGTCGCAAATCTTTTCGGCGACCTCCAAAACGTGCGTCGAGAAAAAAACCGTGTTGCCCGCGTCGCAATGCCGCCGCATCATGTTTTTCAAATCGAACGAGGACTGCGGGTCGAGTCCCGTCAAGGGCTCGTCCAGCACCCACAATTTGGGGTCGTGCAGCAACGCGCCGATCACGACAATCTTTTGCTTCATGCCGTGGGAGTAACTGCGAATTTGATTTCCCGCCGCGTCCGTTAAATTGAACGTGGCCAAAAGGGCGTCGATCTTTTCGCGCCGCGCGTTCGCCGGCACGCCGTACACGTCCGCCATGAAATTCAGGTATTCCGCGCCCGAAAGCTTGTCGTACACCACGCCGCTGTCGGGCACATAGCCGATATTCCTTTTCGCGCCGATCGGGTCGGCCTTAATGTCGATCCCCGCGACCGATATACGTCCGTACTGAAAGGGCAGAATGCCCGTCAGCATCTTGATCGTGGTGGTCTTGCCCGCGCCGTTCGGCCCTAAAAAACCGAAAATCTCGCCGGGATTGACCGTGAGATTCAGGTTTTCCACCGCATACACGCCGGAATTGGCGTATTGTTTCGAGAGGTTTTCAATTTGCAACATACGTATTTAAAATCCCTTTGTATTATTGTACCACACGCGCGGCAAATAACAAATTAAAAAACGATTAAAAATAGGATATCGACGGAGCCCCTTTGAAACGACAGGCGCGCCGAAGCCCGCGCAACAGTTGACGAGCCGCCGAAGGGAGTGTAGACCCTCCCTACATGACCGAGGCGGCGAGTCAAACGTAGCCCAAATCCGGCGATGCCTGTCGTTTCAAAGTTAATCCGTCTGAATCAAGACCACAGATTTTGCCGCCAGCCTCGTTCCCGCCGGAGGCATTTGCCGTAAAATAACGCTCCCTTCTCCGTCGATCTCGTATTGAAGGCCCGCCTCCTCGATCAACGCGCCCGCTTCGGCGGCTTTTTTACCGATCACAAGGGGCATTTCCACGGTCTTGAAGTCCTCGGTCCGTTCCGCGTCGTCGAACACCGGTTGAATGTTTTTATAAGTGAACAATTTCTCGAAAATCACCTTTGCCCACGGCGCGGCGACGATACTGCCGTAATAGGCGTACCCCTGCGGCTCGTCGATGCTGACCAACACGACGTATTTCGGCTTGTCGGCGGGCGCGAAACCCACGAACGAGGAAATATATTTGCCCTGCGCGATCGCGCCGTTCGCGTATTTTTGCGCCGTGCCGGTCTTGCCGCCGATCTTGTAGCCCGGTATATAGGCGTTTTTGCCGCTGCCCTCGCGCACCGCCTCCTCCAAAATATCGCGCATGACCGCGCTCGTCTGTTCGGAAACCGCGCGCCGTTTTTCCGTCGGATTGAAGATTCGCGCCGTCTTGCCGTTTGCATCCCGGATTTCCTTGACCAAATAGGGCGTCATCAGACGCCCGCCGTTGACCACCGCCGCGACGCCCGCGACCAACTGCAAGGGCGTCACCGCGACCGCCTGTCCAAAGCCTATGCGCGCCAAATCTACGGTCTTTACGCTCTCCTCCCTCATCACGATCCCGCGGCTTTCGGAAAAGAAATCGATGCCCGTACTCTGCCCAAAGCCGAATTTGTTCATATACTCATAGTACGTGCGCGTGCCGAGGCGCAACGCCAAATCCATAAACACGCAATTGCAGCTCACGTCCACGCCCTCGCGGAAGCTCTTGCTGCCGTGCCCCGCCGTGCGCCAGCACCTGATCCGCTGTCCGTCCACGATCCGGTAACCGGGGCAGTAAAAGCGTTCGTCCATTTTAACGCGGCTTTCCTCGACCGCCGCCGCCGTCGTAAAGATTTTGAACGTCGAGCCCGGCTCGTACACGTCCACGACCATCTTGTTCTTGGAACGCGCCAAGAGTTCGGTCACATCGTCGCGCGGCGGGTCGTTTAGGTCGAAGCTGTTTTTGGTCGTCATCGCCAGCACCGCGCCGGTTTCGGCGTCCAAAACGAGCGCGCTCGCCCCGATCGGATTGTACGCGGCGACGGCCTCCTCCATCGCCGCCTCGGCAAACGCCTGAATATTGTAGTCGATCGTCAGCGTCAAATCGAGCCCCGGCGCCGCGGGAATGTACTGCGTGACGTTGTTATCGAGCTCCGTCCCCTGTATATCGGTCTGCGTCAAGGATTGACCGTCCAGCCCTTTGAGGTATTTATTGTAATAGGCTTCAAGGCCGGCCTGCCCGTCGCCGTCCACGTTGGTATAGCCTAAAACCTGCGTGAGGAAATCGCCGTAAGGGTATCGGCGTTTGGTGTCCTCGGAAAAATAGATACCGTCCAACTTTTGCAGTTTGAGTTTGTCCGCAACGTCCTTTTCGACTTGGCGCGCCACCGTGACCTCGGATACGCCTTTTTTAGAAATCTTCTCGCGCAGCCTCTCGCGGTTCAAACCGAGGGCGCCCGCCAAAGCGGCGGCGGCGCGATCGGGATCGGTCATGCTTTTGGGGCGGGCGTAGATCGAATAGACGGTATAATTGCCTGCCAGCAAGCGGCCGCCCGCGTCGTAAATATTGCCGCGCGGAGCTTTGAGCGGCAGTTCGCGCATCCATTGGTCGGCGGCCTTGCTCTGCAAATCCGCGCCCGCGATCAGTTGAAGGTAAGCGAGGCGTCCCATCAGGACGACAAACAAAAAGGTCACCGACACGATCAGCGCCAGAACCCTTTTTTGCAATGTCAAAAGCGTGTATGGTTTTATTAACCGCATAATTCCCCCGTCCGATTGAATATTCAAGGCCGTGTCCTGTTTAAGAATAGGAACGTATATTTGTCATTTCGAGCGAAGTGAGCGTCAGCGAACGAAGTCGAGAAATCTCCAACCGTATTCAAAATGTCGGGGATCTCTCCGCTTCGCGCGCCTTACGGCCCGCCCCGGTCGAGATGACACTCGAAGTTCCTACTTTTAAGTAAACACTACCATATTTAATATTGAACAATGAATGTCGTCAACCGATACTATTCAATATTCATTATTCAATGTCATTAACCGTTCAATTAGAAAACAGTCGGCACAGCCAATCGAACCAGTTTGTCCGCGCCTCGTAAACCGTTTCATCCTTCAATTCCTTTAATTGAAAGGTCTTTCCGGCGCCCGCGGATTCATAGCCCGACAACTGCGGATCGTTCGCGTCCAAATCGAGCAGACCGGAAATTTCTTTCTCCTGTCCGGCGATCGTGGTTTCGAGAGCCGCGCCGCGCGCTTGCAACGCCGCCGCGTCGTCCGCGCTGCGGGCGGCCGCAACCGATGTCGAGATGATCAGGATCACCGCGATCGCCACGATCAGCGCGTAAACCGCGATCATCATCTTCGCCGTCGGCGACAGCTTGCCCGCCTTGGCCGGTTCGCGCCGGTTCGCGCGCTTCTGCTCGCGTTCCGTTTCCTCGTTTTGAACCGGCATGCGGTTTAACTGCCGCATTGTACGGATCGTGGGCATCAGATCTTCCTCGGCGTAACGACGCGCCCTCGGCTCCGCGCGATCCGTTTCATAGGCGGCCGCGCGCCGGTCATAATCATAATCGTACTCCGGCGCGGGCATTTCGCGCGAAAATTCCGTAAACCGCTCGTCCTCGGGATAGTCGATCCGCGTCTGCGCGTACTCATTTTCCTCTTCGCGCGCGCTGCGCGCGGGTTCCCGTTCCGCGTTCTGCCGCACCGCCGTCCGCGAAGCCGCGGTGGCGTACCGTTCCTTGGATATCCTTGTCGTCGTTACCATTTTATTCATACTCCTTTTTGACTATTCACTTTTCTCGCGCTTTGCTTTGCTCATATTCGGAATCCTGTGAATTCCTCTCTTGATCGCTCGCTTCGCGCTCTTTCCGGCCAAACGCGAATTTTTATGTAATAAAAATTCGGCCGGACTTGCACGAGGTTTTTATTTCAAAACAGCCTGCCGTTTTGTATTTACCTAAAACCTATCATTCATTGATCATTTACAGTTTTTCAACGACCCGCAGCTTCGCGCTCGCCGAACGCGGATTGTCCGCAATCTCGCGTTCCGTCGCCCGCACGGGGCCGCAGATTTGTTTCACGCCCGCCCTATGTCCGCATACGCAGACCGGCAGGCTTTTGTCGCACACGCAGTCCGTCGCGTTGTATTTGAATACCGTCTTTCCCGCGCGGTCTTCAAGACTGTGAAAACTGATCACCGCCAACCGTCCGCCTGTTTTCAGCCGGTCGATATAGCATTGCAATGCTTCCTGCAAGCCGTCCAATTCCGCGTTGACCTCGATCCGTACCGCCTGAAACGTCTTTTTCGGCGCGCCTCCGAAGCGGAATTTCTTGGGCACGGCTTCGGTCACAATGCGAGCAAGCTCTCCCGTCGTTTCGATCGGCCTTATCGTCCGCCCGCGGACGATCGCGCGGGCGATCCCCCGGGCAAAGTCCTCCTCGCCGTACTCTTTTAAGAGCCGGACAAGTTCCGCCTCGCCGTATCCGTTGACCACGTCGCGCGCGGTCAAACTTTGACGCTTGTCCATTCTCATATCGAGCGGCGCATCCGCCGAATAGGCAAAACCCCGTTCCGCGCTGTCGATTTGGCGGCTGCTTATCCCAAGGTCGAGCAGCGCGCCGTCTATTCTGTTCACGTTCAGCCCGTCCAAAATCGCGTCGATATCCTTAAAATTGCCGCGTACCGCCGTGAAACGGTCCGCATACGGTTTCAAACGGTTCCCCGCGTACTCGATCGCCTCGCCGTCGCGATCGATTCCAATCAGGCGACAGGTCGGGCAAGCGGTCAAAATCGCCTCGGCGTGTCCCCCGCCGCCCAACGTCCCGTCCGCATAGACGCCGTCGGGCTTGATCGCCAAATTTTTTATAACCTCATCGAGTAAGACGGGCGTATGGTATTGCATATCGTTTTTAAGTGAAAGTTGAAAACTGAAAATATCGGAATGTAATTTATCCATAATTTTCAGTTTTCACTTTTCAGTTATTATAGCTTATAGTCTTTTAGCGCGGTAATCGCCGTATCGAAGTCCGCGCCCTTGTTGTATTCGGCCCAGCGTTCCGCGCTCCAAATTTCGGCGCGCGTGCCCATGCCGATGATCGCGATATTCTTGCCGATTCCGGCGTACTCTTTCAGATTCGCGGGCAACAGCGCGCGTCCCTGATTGTCGGTCTCGGCCTCGAACGCCGAAGAAAACAACTGCCGTAAAGGTTTATGCGCTTCCTTGTCGGCGATCGACAGGTCGCGAAGCTTGTCCTGAAAATGGGCGGTAAATTCCCCCGCCGAAAAAACGAACAAACTCCCGTCCGTGCCCTTGGTCAATACGAAACTCTCGCCCAATTCCGCTTTGAATTTGGGCGGGAGCCGAAAACGGCCTTTGTCATCTACGGTATGAGAATACTCGCCGAATAACATGTGAACAGTATAGCATATTTATTGACCACTTGCAACCACTTTTAACCACTTTCTCAAAAAAAATTTAAAATCTTTTCCACGCGCGACCACGGGGCGGAAAAACGCATCCGGATACCGATCCGCTTCCTCAAAGAAAACCGCCCGTAAAAAAGAAACCGCCCGAAGGCGGTCTCTTATATATTCAGTTTTTACAGAGCCTAAAAACCGATTTTCATGTTAAAAGTATTTTTCATTGCTTTTGTGTTTCGCTTGCGCCGTTAAACCGTTAAACCTCCGAATCGGGATACAAGGGCAGCTCGAAGAACCCGCTGCAAACCTCCTGCGTGAATTCCTGGCAGGGCGGAATGTGGCAATAGCCGTAGGATGGGATCAGCAGCTCGGTCTCGATGATGACCTTCAAGATGACCGTGATACAAACGTTGCAGCGGAACGCATCCGCGCCCGCCGGCACGCCGTCCAAGGCCACCGCGCTGACCACTGCCTCGAACTGATAGGGTATAATTGAAGGCTCCGGCACGAAGAGAATGATATCCTCGTTGATACTGACGCTGGTCGCCGCTTTCCCTTCCACGCCGTTCGCGTCCACAAAGATGCACTCCATCGGCAGGGTCACGGTACAGCGCACGCGCGCCTGCCGCGGTTTTTCCTCCAAACGGTCGATGATCAGGTTGGACACGATTCCCTTGGGGCTCGTACTGCGGCAGCTGATGAAGGTCAAGGGTTGAGCCGGCTTTTCGGGCACAAAGTTTTTAAGTACGATTGTTACGTTTTCCTCTTGCGTTTGCCGGATACAAGCGTCGAACACCTTCTTGACCTGCACGCATACCTTTTCGCAAAGGCCGTTCAGGGGATTGCCGTTGATCGCGCCGGGCGAGCGGTCGGATTTGTTGTTGGTAAAAAATGACATCGGTTTTCACCTCCTTTCGGGGCATACCGCATAGAACATGCCCTTATAGCAATGTATGACGAGAATGCTAAAATTGTGAGGAGTGGACAAGTAGCAATTCAGACAAAATGCATAATTCCGAAAGGGACGTCACGGTATTTATGAAGATGGCGTCCGTCCGGCTGTTTTTTATGTATTACGGGAACTCGGCATCGCAGTTTGTTC
>BNZQ01000056.1 GCA_026001225.1 Clostridia bacterium | reverse complement strand
AAATCGTAATATAGGAAAGAGGCTTTTTTATGCTGTTCGATTGCCAAAATTAAGGCATCTATTATATAAAAAACGTGGCGATTGGCGTGTTTATTGGTATCAAAACAAACGGCGTTGCGCCGCAACACATCGGCGCGGTGTTCTCCGGCGAGGGAGGCGATCTTAGATACAAATTGCTCGGTCATATCGTCTGGAATGAAGCCCGCAGCTTGTACCGCATCTATCAGTATGCGCAACTCGGGAATATCAAAGGCTCTATTCTCGACGTAGAAGTAATAACTTTTCTTTTTGAACGATTTGATTTCATAGCCGTATTCGTTGAGCAGTTCAACGTCTTTTAAGAGGGTGCGGCTCTCAACGGCGACACCCTGCTTTTTGAGCAAAGTGATAATGTCCTCGGTGGACAGAGGATTGTTTTCGTCGGTGTGACGGGAAAGCAGGTCATACAGCAGACGGATTTTAATCTTTTGTTCCTTATTGCGGGGCATAATGAGATACAATTTATTGGGTTTCGTTGTTTCTGCAGCGGCTTTCCGAAAAAGAGCAGAGGCTTATTTTTAAAGGCGGTACGTCGCTATCCAAATGCTTCCGCATTATAGAGCGGTTTTCGGAAGACATCGACGTGGACATAGACCAAACGGAAACGCTGACCGAGGGCCGGTAGTGCCTAACTTGACCTTGTAGGGGTCGTTCTTGGTAGACCCCACTTTGCCATCATCTCCTTAAACTGCTTGTCGTATCCTCACTTGTCCAGAGTCAACTCGTAATTGTAAATGCAGTACGTCCATTCGTACTTTTTCCCCGTCAGACTCATGGAATAATAGAGAGAGAGCGTGTCGCCCGGCAGCATCCAACCGTAAGGGTCGGTGACCAGACCGCCGTTGTGGTTGCGCGGAAAGCCCGTTTCGTTCGGACCGATCAGACCCTGGGTCGACCACGATTGAGCAGCCGCGCCCTCCGCGTCCGCGAATAAATCGCCCGGCGCGGCGCCCGGCTCGCCGATATACGTCACGCGCACGTGCGAACCCATGATGTTCGGCTCGTCCTGCGGATTGGGTTGGCACTCCGAAACGGCGTAAAACCGCTTGCGCACAGGGTCATAGGCGGCGTCGACGTTGTAGATTCTGTCCGGCGATTGGCCATTTAAATCCGTCAGTCCGCGGTTGGTCAGCGGCACCGAGTATTCCCGCACGGGATTGTTTAAATCGCGCAAATTCCACCGTTCGACCTCGGTGCCGGTGTCCGAATCGCTCGCACTGTAAAACAACAGCACGACGCCCGCTTTGTCGACGCTGACCAGCGTGGACCGGCCGACGCCCCAACGCTCGGGATCGCCAGAATAGACTACAAAAGGATTTTCCACCTTGACCCAACCGCTCAACAGCTCGTTAGACACGGCAAGCCCTACCTTGTTGTTGATATGAGAAGTATTGCCCGTATAGGTCATCAGGTATTTGTATTCCGTGCCGTCATAGGCAAACTGCCCTTGAATCACGGAGGGGTCGCAGACGTGCAGACCGTCGTACTTCCCCTCCGTGGGCGCGAGC
Organism: Clostridia bacterium; assembly: GCA_026001225.1. Lineage (GTDB taxonomy): Bacteria > Bacillota > Clostridia > Christensenellales > DUVY01 > BNZQ01. Next base: position 8,238 of record BNZQ01000056.1, on the reverse strand, counting down.
GCGATTGTCTGCTCGGACCAAGTCCATCTGCCCTTGACGCGCGTGCCCTTTCGCGCCCCGACATGGTCCTGAACGACGCCGCTTCTCACGTTCGTGCAGTAAAAGATATAGCGCGTGTTCTCGTCCGTTTGCAGGATCGACGGGCAGTAGTTAAAGGTGTTGTTGACGGGCTTGGTAAACAGATCGTCGCCCGGCTCTATGTCGTCCGGCGACGAACAACCGACGAAACCGAGTACGGACAAGCCGCAAAGCGCAAACGCCGCAATTTTTTTGAAAAGATTCATAATATCCCTCGTATTCTAAATTTCTTACTCGCTCAGGGTCAGCTCGTAATTGTAAATGCGGTACGTCCACGCGGCGCTATAGTTATCCCCCGTCATGCTCATGGAATAATAGAGGGAAAGCGTGTCGCCCGGCAGCATCCAGCCGTAAGGGTCGGTGACCAGACCGGCGTTGTGGTTGCGCGGAAAGCCCGTTTCGTTCGGACCGATCAGTGCTTGTGTCGACCAGGATTTGACCGCCATGCTTTCCACGCTCGCAAACAAATCGCCCGGCACTGCGCCCGGCTCGCCGATATACGTCACGCGCACGTGCGAGCCCATAATGTTCGGCTCGTCCTGCGGATTGGGGTGGCACTCCGAAACGGCGTAATACCGCTTGCGCACGGGGTCATAGGCGACGTCGATATTGTTGATCGTATCGGGCGACGCGCCCGTCAGCGTCGTCAGTCCGCGCACCGTCATTTGTATGGAATACTCCCGCACCGGGTGGTTTAAGTCGCTTAAATCCCAACGCTCCGCATTCGTGCCCGTATAGGTGGAGCCGACCGCATAGAACAGCATGACCCGCCCCTCCTTATCGACACTGACCAGCGTGGGCTGACCGACGCCCCAATGATCGGTACTGCCCCAATAGGTCACAAATGGATTCTCCACCTTGACCCAGCCGCTCATTAAATCGTTGGACACCGCCAGCCCGACTTTGTTGAAAATGTGATAATTGTTGCCCGTGTACGCCATTAAGTATTTGTATTCCGTGCTGTTATATGAAAATTTGCCCTGAATCACCGACGGGTCACAAATGTGCAAGCTGTCGTACTTTCCAGGAGTGGGCGCAAGCGCGATTTGTTTTTCCGACCAAGTCCATCTGCCGTTGACGCGCGTACCCCGTCTGACCATCGCGTGATCCTCTACCACTTCGCTCACCGGGTTGGCACAATAGTACATATAGCGCGTGTTCTCGTCCGTTTGCAGGATCGACGGGCAATAGTTATAAGCCTTCGCCACGGATTCGGTAAATAGATCGTCGCCCGGCTCGGACGGGTCGGTACCGCCCGGATCCACCTGCCCGAGCGGATCGGACGGATCCGTACCGCCCGGATCTCCACCGGACGGTACGCAACCCGCAAAACCGAAAACAACCAAGGCGCAACAAAGGAACGCCGCGAGCTTTCTCAATTTATTCATACGCATTTGTTAATCCTCCCTCAAGGCGTCGGGTACCGCAAAGGCATGAACGCCGTCGTAAAATTTCCAGCTTTCGTCCGACGGGTCGGTTGCGGCCTTGCCCGACGTGAAACCGATTTCAAGCGCCTCCGCAGAAAGCTCGCCGAAGGAATTTGTCACCATGCAAGCCGAATGCACGCGCTTCCAGCCCGTATTGCCCTGCGTCGCCAAATCCAAATCGTTGATAACCGGCACAACCGTTCTCCACGCGCCGTCGGTTTCAAACAAATCGTCGAGCAATATTTTTGCAATCTCGACCTTTGTCGCCGTCGCGGGATTGGTGCCCGCATACGGAAAGCCGTCCTTGACCGCCACGACATAGCCGCTGACGGGGTCATAGCCGAAATCCGCATTGTTGATCATGGGCAGCGGATTTCCGTCGACCGGCCAGCCAGCGAACGGCACGGTCACATAGCCCGAAACCAGCGGAACGGAGAAGTCGGAGAGGTCGGCCTCGACAAACCGCGTCGAGGTCAGTAGACTGCTGCCGTGCGCATAGAACAGCATGATCTGCCCCTGCCGGTTGATACTCAACAAGCTGGGCTGTCCCGCGCCGTATGCATCGCCCTCGGACTCATAGTCATAGTCGATAAAAGGCGCGTCCGTCTTCACCCAGTTGCCGAGAATATCGTTGGAGAACGCAAGCCCTATTTTAAAGCGTTTCTCCGCCGTGATTCCGTTGCCCTGATACGCCATGAGGTATTTGTATTCCGTGCCGCTATACGTAAACTTACCCTCGACAATATCGGCATTCAGCACGCGCGCGGAATCCCACTTACCTGCGGACGGCTCTAAAATGATGCTCTGCTCGCCGTAAACCCACTTACCGCTCTGCAGAACCGCTTTGCGGGCGGCAAGCACGGCGTCGCTTGAGTTTTTCGTCTTGTTGGTGTTATAGACGACGTACCGCGCCGCGCCGTCCTCGATAATGTTGGGCGCGGCGGCATAAAAGCCCTCGTATTCGGGAAACAAATAATCCACGCCGTATGCCGTTTTCGGAACAAGCTGCTCTTGCGGCGTTCCGTTATCGCCCGGATCGGACGGATCGGACGGACCGGGCTTTTTGCAAGCCGTAAGAACGGCCGTCATTACCGCAATGCAGATCAGAAAAAGGATAATTCTTTTAATTTTCATAGCCTTAACCCTCCATATTTTCGGCAATCGAGCTTCCGTTGTTGCGGAATAGCGACTTTACCGACGTTTTGTTGTAATATACGCCTATGCTGTCCAACGCAAAGCTCAAACCCATATTGACGACCGTGTTAAAGGAGATTCCGAACTGCGGAATCCTGACAAGGTCCAGCGTATCGTTGCCCCAGCTGCACCACCATGCCTTTTCAAACGCAGAGAACGGAATACGCGCCCAGCCCTCGAAACCTGCGGGGATATTGAAATTGTCGCCCGCCTGCACCATGAACTGCTTTTGCGTCGCGGTTTCCAGCAAAAGAATCCGAGTACCGTACCCCAAGGTCCAACGCTCGCCGCGGTAGTCCTCGGAAACGTTCTGATCCGGGTCGTACTCATCCAGCTGAAAGCCGATTCCGACGGGCACGGGGCTTAAATTCTTTACCCAAAACGTCAAGCCCTCCGCCTCGCCGCCGTCGTTCGCCCAATGCGACCATTTATAGACGGCAGTTTTTGGCGTAAGCGTGATGACGCCGTAATCGTCCGGTCTGTCCTCACGCGGGGCGACGATATTAAACCTGAGCGCGTTGCCCTCCGCCGAGGCCGCCGCGTACCGGCCGACGTTGATTCCTCTGACCGCATCGTATGCCTTTGCGTTCAGCGCGGCGTTATAGGTCGTTTCGTCCGCGGGATAGCCCGTGTCGAAATCCTCTAAAATCCGAACGTCACCGAAATCGCAGACAATGGGGGGGGTAACCGTGGGAATGGCGCACCTTTCCACCGAAACCAGTGCGCCGCCGTCGGCTCCGCCCGTCGACGCTACGGTGCGCGGCGCGAAATCGCCATCGTCCCACAACGCCGTGTTGCTGATGACCGTGCCGCCGTTGAACGTGTCCGTGCCGAACAAAGCCTTGATACGACCGAAGTGCAGGGCCGTTACGCCGTCCTGGTTCACCGCGGTGCAAGGCAGAAGAAGATAGATCGCCGCGAGCGTCGTCCCGAATGTTTCGATATCGCGGAAAATGCCGCGCGGAAACACCAACCAACCGGCCGTGCTCACTCCGGGTGCCAAATACCCGGTCGTCGTAGCCTCGGAAACCTCCTCAAACGCCGTATCCAAACGTTTATAGGGAACGGTACTTTCGGTGGTATACGTCTGCACGGGGGTTGTGTCCTGAATTTTGAACACAAACGGCCACGCAGCGCCCGTCGGATTGTAGTACTCAAGCATGATATACGTAAAATCCGTAATGTCCGCCGTCGCCGTGACGCTACCCGTCGCCTCGAACCGATTGATGATCAGCCCGCCCTCCTTGTATACGCCTTGCTCTGCGGCGCGCTGCGTGAGCGCGACCCCGTTGATCTCCGACACGACCGGTCCTTCCGCAAACGCGGTGCGCCCGGTAATGCCGAGACCTCCCAGCACAAGCGCGGCGCAGAGCGCAATGCTTATGCCCGCTGTCCTGATCCTGTTTCTCATTACAAATCCTCCTGAGATTTTTATTATCAAAGACCTTTGTGTCCCAAAGGTCCAATGACCGGTTATAAAAATGATAAAACCCTTTTACCTTACCCGATGTATTGCTTGAACAGTTTGACGAATTTTCCGCTGTCCACCGCCGTGCCTACGGATATTTTGGCGTTGAGCGGCGACGGCGCGTCCTCGACGACAGTCTTGCACCTTTGCGCACCCTCCAGACCGATCAGCACGTATTTGTCCTCATAGCCCACGACCCCGTCGTCCAAAATACTCGCGATCACCAAGGGGTCGTGCATGATCGGCGCCTTTTGCCCGTAATGCGCAAACCACTTGTCCATCATCCTGCAAATCAGCGCGTTGCCGCCGTCACAGGCTCTGCGCAAATCCGCCACGTCCTCCTGCGAAAGCGGGCATTTGGTCGTAATGTCGATCCCCACCGCCTTGATCGGTATACCGAATGTATAAAGGATCCGCGCGGCCTCGGGGTCGCAGGCGACGTTCCATTCGGGAACGTCTTGAAAATAAAAGCCGCCGATCAGCCGTATTTCCCCGACGTTTTTCATGATTTCGGGCGCCTTTCGGATCGCCATAGCGATATTTGTAAACGGCCCTATCGGAATCAGCACCAGCTCTTTTCCGTATTTTTCGGCCGATTCGATGATAAAATCGACGGCGTGCCTGTCGTCGTTATAGCCGACGGCGTCCATTTCCGGCATATACTGCGGCAGCTCATAGTAGCCCTTTGCCATTTCCTTTTCGATCATCTCCTTGGGCAGCAGGTTCTCTATTCTCTGCACAAAAGGCTGGTCTACTCCGGCGTAAACGGGGATATCGGTGCGGCCGCACAACGCGAGCAGCCGCTTGGTCATGCGCGCGCGCTGAACGGAATTTCTGAAAACCGTCGTAATGCCGATCAGGTTCAGTCCTGCGTTCGCCGCGAACGCCACGGCAAACGCATCGTCTATATCGTCTCCGATATCCGTATCAATGATATATTTGAGTTTTTTTTGCATGTTCGCTTCTCCTTCTTCTTGTCGGTCATCGGTTTTTTAGGCGTGAACGGCGTCCTGCCAATAGCTGAAATCGCCGTTCGGTCCCGTGGAGGCCTTCGTATATCCGGTCCGGAACGGCGGCCAGCCCTTGGTCACGCTCATGGCGGTTTTCGCCCGCGCATAGGAATCGTTCATAAATCCGACGACAAAATCCAAATCGTTATTTTTCATACTCGCGACGGTGGAATTGTACTTCTCGATCGCTTTTCCCGCAGACGCCGAGCTGATAATACCCGGTAAAAATCTGCCCCAAATGTTGTTGACGTTTTCGCGCTTTTCCACATACGAAAAATAATCGCTCCTGGTCGTGTCGGGCATTAACACCGAAACGTTGTAATCATGGCTGTACGGGCAAAGCGGACGCTTCAGATTGTTGATATAAATGCTGTACGCCTTTTTTGCAGCGGTTCCGGCGGGCGCAACCTTGTCGAAAAAGGCTTGATTGAGCAACATATTGCAGAGACCGAAGCCGTACTTCGTCGTATCGTTATTCTCGTAATCTGCGAGATACTTTTCCGTCCAGACAATCTTCTCATGATTCGCATCCCAAATAAAGGTGTCGTTTTCCACGCCGAAGTTGATGAGCAGCTGCCCTTCCTCACTCGTGAGGAAATCGAAAACCTTGATAATTTTGTCGGGACGCGCAGACTTTCGCGTGATCATCGAAAGCAGGTAGCCCTTCCCCCTCAAATCGCGGAGTACGGGGTCGTCGCCCGCGTCGTTGCGCAAAACGAGCGGCACATACGTAATGCCCTTTTCAAAGCAGTTGCGGAACGAGCCGTTATAGTTCTGCGGCGTCGCCATCGACACGAACACGTTCCCTTGAGAGAGATTGCGGGTCACCGAGTCCGTGTTGGCCGTCAAGTTGGCGTCCGCGATATAGCCGCCCGTATACAACGAATTCAAAAAGGTCAAAACCTCCTCGTAACGCGGGTCGGTAATTTGATAATTGTATTCCCCGTTTTCCTTTTCAAACGGAACGGCGAAATACTCGCTGAGCCATAAAACCGACTGATTGCCCGAAGCGATAAACGGGTCGAGCTGTACGGGAATCGCATTGGCGTGCCGGCTTTTTATGTACGCGCAGCCCTTAATAAAGCTCTCCTTAGTCGTCATATCCTCGCCGATATTCGTCACGACCTCGTTGTACCAATCCTCGCGCACAAGAATGCCGCCGTTGGGCGCGAGCTTCGTATCCCCGAGATAGTAGTCCGAATAGCTCAGGTTGGGTATGCCGTACAGCTGCCCGCCGCGTTTAAACCAATCGTATACGTCCCTTTGCTGTTCGTGATAGCGCGGCTTCATCGAGGGCGCGAAACGCTCCATGAGGGTATCGAGAGAATACACGTACCCCTGATCCGCAAGCTGATTCGCGTACAAAAGCTCGGCCTGCACACTGATGACGTCGGGCAGGCTGCCCGAGCTGATCATGGTGGACAGCTCGGTGTTGCTGTCGTCCGCGGGCGTCAGAATCTCGATATTGCACCCGGTCTTTTCCCGAATCACCCTAGACACCATGTCTATCCCGTTGGTCGGCCACTCCATCCAGGATGCGTTCAGATACCATGTAAAATCGTATTCCGATTGGTCGAACTCCCAACTCGGCTTGCCGTCGTCGGGCACGTTTTGGAACTGATCCAAAAATTCGTCGCCCTGCAGATTGTTCTTTTTGTTGCAAGCAAAAGCCGAAACAGCCAACACCGCGACGAGCAAAAGCAATAACGCTTTTTTCATAAGCCCTCCTTTCCTTTCCATAAAAAACATCCTCCTTGTTTGAATATTTATCCTTTCAATGAGCCTATCATAATACCCTTTTCAAAGTACTTTGACAGGAACGGGAAAAGCAGCAGCACGGGAATAATGCTCACGATAATGGCGGCATAGGTCACCGATTGCGGCGTGAGCCGGTCAAACACCTCCGCAGGCAGGGTGACGCCGCTCGGTATGCTTGCGGAGTTGATGAGCTTCAGCATATAAAACTGCAGCGTCCAAAGCGATTTATTGCTCGTGTAAACCATCGTGTCAAAATAGGAATTCCAATGTCCGATCGCCACCCACAACGCGACGGTGGCGATAGTCGGCTTGGACAGCGGCATATAAATACTCATATAGACGCGGAATTCCGATGCGCCGTCAACCATTGCCGACTCGTGTAAATCGTTCGGCAGCGAACGGAAACAGTTGGAGATGATAATCATATGATACACTGAATACGCGCAGGGAATGATATAGAGCAAATAGTTGTCGTACAGTCCCAGAGTTTTGATGATTAAAAAGAACGGCACCAGGCCGCCGCCGAAAAACATGGTGAAGATATTCGCCCAAAAGAAAAAGCGTTTGAACGGCAGCTCCGGCCGCGACATACCGTAGGACACGAACGAGGTGAAAAGCAGCGCGGTCAGGGTTCCCAAAACCGTGCGGGACACGGTGATTCCGTATGCATTCCATAGCCTTACGTCCGCGAAAATCAATTGAAAATTATCAAGGGAGAATTTGCGCGGGAGCAGATAGACGCCGCCGGCAGTATAATCCAACCCCTCGTTGAACGCGCCGATCAGGACGTACCAGATCGGATAAATCATCATAAGCGCGAACAGAAAAAAGGCGGCGCAGATGACGGCGTCGGTGATTTTATCGGCTTTGCTCCTCTTCATTCTCAAAATATTCCCCTCCCCGCGACCTTCTTGCTGATCCAATTGGAGCCGGAAAGTAAAATCAAGGCCAGCAAGGATTTGAGCAAGCCGATCGCCGTCGTATAGGAATAGCGCATATTGATAATGCCGTATTTATAGACGTATGTATCAATAACCTCGCTCCTGTCCAGATTAACCTGATTCTGGAAAATCCAAATCTGATCGAAACCGCTGTTCAAAATTCCGCTGACCGACAGCACCAGAAACACCGTAATCGTGGGCGCGATCGAGGGTAACGTAATGTTAAACATTTTACGCCACCGTCCCGCGCCATCGATCTCCGCCGCTTCGTACAGATTCATGTCTATGCCGCTGATCGCAGATACATAGATGACCGAGCCCCAACCGACGCCCTTTAACAAGCCCGTAATGATGATAAGCCC
>BNZQ01000055.1 GCA_026001225.1 Clostridia bacterium | reverse complement strand
ACAACGTAAAGCGCATTTCCGTTTATGCCGCCGTTCCCGCGTTCGGTTGGTCGACCGTCGTGCTGACGCCGAAAAAGGACGTTGACAATTTTGCGCCGTACATCGATTACGGGCGGCTGACGGGCGCGGAGGAATATATCCTTGAAAACGAACGTATCCGCGCGCATTTTGACCGCGACAGCTTGGTGTTATTGTCGCTTACCGACAAAGCGACGGGTAAAAATATCCTAGGCAAAACGGGCGCGAAGTTTCGCTTTGTAAAAGAGGACGGAAACGCCGGAATGACGGCGTGGGTGACGGGGCGGATCGTTTCCGTAACTTCGCTTGACAAGAATGTTGTCGTCAGACCCGGCGAATACCGTACAAACGCTTTGGCATCATCCATTTCGTATGAGGTTTCGTTCGGCGAACGGTCTTTGCTCCGTGTGACGGCGACACTGAATAAAGGCAGCCGCGCGGTGGAATTTTCCGCATCCGTCGATTTCAAGGAGTTCGGCTCCGTAAAGGACGGTATCCCCGTACTGGAACATATGATCCCTTCTTAAACCGGTTTTACTTATTCTTTCTTTGCTTTAAGGCCGTTTTTCCCTTCTCTCGTCCCGGAGTGGACAAATAGTGGGTTGATACGGGCTACGCTTGTCTTGCCGCCTCGGTCATGTATGTCGGTATACACTCCCTTCGGCGGCAAAACAACTGTTGCCCGTCTGAACTCCACTCTTTGCCACTCCGCTAATTACCCACGGTTTGTCCACTCCCCTCTCGTCCCTCGATTATATCATGTCCAGTCCCTATTGTCCACTCCCCGCCGTTGTGCCAACGGTATGTCTCATCCAAGAAGAGTCGACCATGGGGCAGAAAGACTGCATCACAACAGAACGGAAGTATCGTTACTTCACCGGAATATACACATAGCCGTGTTGATATGAGCATAGCTCGTATCAACACGGCTATGTGTCACTCCGATAACCGCTACGGTTTGTACAATCCCTAATTCACCGTAACCTCAAAAGACACGGAAAAATCTGAGAACATCATGATCACCGTCTGCGCACCCGATTTATTTTTATCATATCCGATAAAATAGATGGCGTTATCGCGCATATTCAGTTGTTCGGTCTTTCCGCTCTTATACGTCAGCAGTAATTTGCCGCCCGTAAAATCAATCAGCGCACCCTTGTCAAACGCCGTTTTGTCGGGCAACGTATCTATCCCCACGGCGACGACGTAATCCCGCACAAAGTCTATTTCAACCTGTACGGACACCTCGCCGTAATACAGCGTAACCGTTTGCCGTCCCGTATCGTCGTACGCAAATTCACCAACCGACAACATAGGATCATCGGCGGAAAGCATAACGTAGTCCGCCGTGTTCCCCGCCGCGATTCCGCCGGCATAATAAGCGAAAATACCGAAACGTCCGAGGTCGAAGCTGCTCCCCGCATAGAACTTGCCGCCGTATATCGATTTTACCGCAAGCGAGGAAACGTAATCCGCGCAAACGGCTTCAAAGCTGTCGTGATAGGTCGTTCCGCCGAAAGTAAATCCAACGGTTATGACCGCCGCGCCGAGTTGAGAAAGCGCCGCCTTGTCCGCGGTACAATCCAAAAGGGACACGGTATAGTTTCCGCTGTCCGTAAAATTGATTTTCAGTCTGCCGCCCGATAGATTGATCGGGCGGTTATATTCGTATACGGTATTGTCGGGAAGTTGAACAATCTCAATGCCGGAAATCGTCTTCGTATTCGCCAACACGTTTACGGCGAATGTCCTCTCGGCGGTGTTTCCGTTACCGTCCGTCGCGACCGCCTTTACGCTGTACGCGCCCGCCGTCGCCGTGACAAAGGACAGTCCGCTCGCGTTCAATGCCACCGGGCCGTTCGACGCGTCCATCACGGTAAACGCCAGCGACGCAGGGAACGAGGGTATTCCGGCGGTCGCGCTCAACACGGACAAATCCACGGGCAAGCCCGTATAGCCGTCGGGTAGATCCTCGCCGTTGATGACCGGCGCGCCCGAAAAGGCATAATACGCCGTCATGTTGATCTGTCCGACCGAACCGCCGTTGCCGTCGCTGTCCGTGGCGTCGGCAAGCCGCAAATAAATCACACAACTGCCGCTGCCGTTGTCGTATATCCAATCGGAAATATCAAGGTTATACGTCGCTCTGCCCTTACCGAAGGAACCGCATTGAATATCGTCCCAAAAAGCGGCGGCGTTATATCTCGCGGCATAGGCGTTTACGCCCGGCGACGGCATCATCGCCCCGTTGGAAATACTCAACCGGAACTGTCCCCAAGCGGCGATGTTCAACGCCAATGCGTCGAGGCTGTATTCCGCACCCTTGGACGTATCGAACGTAAACCTGTATATACCGTAATCGCCCAATATCTCGCCGAAAAACGCGCCGTTGTCCCCGCCGTCAAACTTTCTGTAATATCTGCCCGAGGAAAGCGCGGTCGAGCTGCCTCTCACGAATAGCAGATGTTCGCCGTCGTTCGTCGCATAGATGTCGGGCGTGAATCCTTTTGTAACGCTTTCGTATATGGCGGGCGCGCTTGCGTCCCGCAGCACCTGCGCGTCGGTGGAAAAGCGCAGCCTGCCTACGATTTGCGCGCCGTAAGCCGTGGCGGTGTCCCTGTCGTGGAATTTAATATAGAGCATATAATAGCCGAGTCCGCCGTTTAACGTGTCCAACTCGGTCTTTTTCGCATCGTCAATGCCCAACAGATCCATCAATTCAAGCGTAGAATTCGTATGCCCCGCGGAATAGAGTTCATAAGCATATTCTTCCCAATTCGAGGCCTTTTCCGTATAGTAGCCGTTCGCGTTTTCATAGTCGAAAGAATAAGAGGCTATGAAATCCAACCCGCTGTAACGGCCGTCCTGATAGAGGTAGTTTGCGGATACGGGTACTTTAAGCGCATAGACAAAGTAACGCGTACCGTCCGCATATCTGATTTCATAATCCTTTTCGAGGGCGTTCGCGATAGACCCGCTGTTGACATAGAAGCCCTTGCCCTCCCACGCGTCCTCTTCAAACAGCGCGTGTTCGGTAAGGTCTATGATATACCCGCTGGCAGTCGACGCAGGCACGTCCCGCTTTGCGAACACCGTAACGGGTGAAAGGTAAAAAGCGGACAATAAAAGTCCCGCCAAGAATGCCGCAACAAAACACTTCCTTCTGTTTTTCATACCTTCCTCCTGATAAATAAGCCGAACGACAGCGCGGCAAGCGCACCGAGTACCGCGATATACTCCGCCGCGGACGAACGGTTACAGCCGCCGCAGCCGCCCGGATTCGGATTGCCGCCGGTCGTCGCGGTTACGTCGATAGAATACGAGGTCGTACCGCCCGCAAAGACAACCGTAACCAGTTGCCTGCCCGAAACGGCATCGTTATAAGCGGAAACGGTAACGCCGCTTGCCGTCATAGACACGTCCGTAACCGAACCGTCGAACCAAACCGCCGACAGTACGCCGCCGTCCAACGACAATACATCGCCCGTTTTGTAATCGAGTTTTGCCGGTTTTGTCTTTACGGTCAGTTCCGTCACGTAATTTTCGACCACCTCGATCTGAAAACTGACGGTAAAGCCTTCATACGTTACTTCGATCGTTTTAACGCCCGTTTCCGCCAATGAATACGCGCCCAGCATAGCGGGGGTTATATCGACCTGCGACGTACCGTCCCCGTAAACCACCAGCAGCTTCGCCCCCGACAAATCGAGTGCGCCGTCTTTCAGGTATTCGACCTTTTCGGGACGGCTGTATAATGAAACATTCTTTACCGGCGAGTCCGCCGACGCAAGTAATACCGCGGACGGCAATAACAAGACAGTCAGAATCAGCAATAATAATACTTTTTTCACGTTTCTCTCCATTAACACCGATAGTTTTGCGTTAAACGCCTCACAAAATTTGCGAGAGGTTTTGCGGGGTATCCGGTATCTTGCCGGCGGCAGCCTGTAAATCGGACAGCCGCCGGCAGTTTACCGCCGCGCTTTTCCGTTACGCCTTTTTCTTTATGACCAAGAACAAGCCCAACAGCGCGGCAGAAAGCAAGCCTGCCGCCGCAGCCTTACCGCAGCCGCCCGGATTCCCGGGATCCGCAGGATCCGTCGGGTCGGCAGGATCGGTGGGATCCGTCGATTGCGCCTTTACCGTAACGGTAAACGTCGCCGTATCGGTCTCGTTCGTGTTAGACGCGTGCAGGGTGATATTTACCGTATACTCGCCCGCTTCCGTCGCCGTGAACACGCCCGCCGTTGTGACCGACGCCTTTGCCGCGTTCGCACCGGTAAGTGCATAATCGTAGGTATAGTTTATTTCGCCTCCGTATTCACCCGCAAAGTCCACCGCCGGCGCGAGATACTGCGTTACATTCAACGCCGTGCCAAAGTCGATTTCCGCCGCATCGACGCCGTCCGCGAAATAGAGATAGCTTGCCGCCGTCAGGTTTGCGTATTCGTCAAAATTCATTCCGCGCAGCTGTGGGCCCGCGCCGCTCAGATCCACGGCGTCGGCGATTCTGATATATACGGTCTGCGCGGTATCGGGCGTAATATAACCACTGATGTCGACAGAGATCTCTATATCACTACTATACGTTACGGACAAGGTTTCCCAATTCTCCAAACCTATCGCCGCCGCCGTCGCCCCGTCGACGGTTTTATTAAAGCTGTCAGAACCCGCCACGGTCGAATTCGCGGACGCTATATCCGTATCGCCCGTATAAATCTGTATCAATGCCGTGTTCCTCAACGCGAGATTCAGTACCAGCCCCTTTACCCCCGCGGAGGTGGTATACTTGTAGATTGCGTGCGCCTTGCCTATCTCGTTCGCTCTGTTATTGCCGCTTTCGGAATCCGTCCCGTTAGAAGCGGTGCCGTCAAAATATCTGATGCCGAGTGAAGGATGCACCGCGCCCGTCGAATACAACAGATACGCGGCGTCGTCCGTCCCCGTAAAACCCCTGTTCGTCGTCGTATAAACGTCGCCGAGACCGAGATTCGCGCCGACTTCCGATGAATAAAGCACCGCGTCATGCGCAAACATCATACGGCCGCGCACCTTGAAACCCCACTTCCCGTCGTCGATACCGAGTTTAACGTAAACGGTATAGACGCCTTCCGCCGCAGTCAGGTCCAAATCCGCGAGATTGACATAGCAATCGTAGGGTCCATACGCAGGGCCAAACGTAGTCGGCGGGGTGACGGTCATTTCTGTATACGCAGTATTATCTTTCGATATCCACAGCTTCGAAACGTCCTCTCCGTTACCGGCTATTCCCAGCGAGGTATAAAACCGGGTCGCGGATTCGGGAATTTCAACCTTCCAGACGATAGTTCCCGCCCATACGCTAGAATTTATGGAGTTAAGATCGGTATTATCTTTCACGTCAATGGACCATGTGGCGCCACCGCCGAGCGAATACACGTCCATAGCTGTGCCGAACGGTACGTAATACCAGTTTGTTTCGGTCATGTCTACGGCTTGACCCGTAGTAAACGTAACATTTGTAGCGGAAGCGGCGAATACGCCCGATCCCGCCGTGCCGATAACCGATAACACGGTCATCAGAGACATCGCAAACGCGATAAGCCACAGTTTCTTTTTCATCTTTGTTTCCTCCGAGATTTTTTATTTTGTCTTGTGAATGGTTTTTGGTTAAAAGCCCGACGTCACATTGTCACGGTTTCTTTTTCATTTTTGTCTTCCTCCAAAATTTTTTATTTTGTCTTGTGAAAAATGGTTTTGCGTTAAAAGCCCAACGTCACGTTTTCGTGCGGCACGTTCCGGGCCAGCAAGTCGAAGAAGCGGTTTGCCGTCACCACGCGGACGTTGCCGTTCAGCAGCGATACCATTTGGCATACGTCCTCGTACGACATAGACCACGGATGCACGTTGACCATCGTGTACGCCGCCGCGCTGTGTACGTCTGTCGAGAAGCCGTTGATTCTGGCGGCGGCCGCCTGCGCCGAGCCGCCGGTGGAGCTTCCCTGCCAGAGAGATACGCGGCAAGTTACGAACGGTATATCGTTTTCCCAATACACCGAACCGAAGCCCTGCTCGTAATAGTCGCCCAGCATCACCTGCACGCCCTTTAAGCCGCCGATCTTTGCATACGTTTTTCTGACGTCGGAGCCGATAGAGTTGTCCAACACTTGTACGACGTTCAAATCCGCTCTTTTTAGGTACCACGACATCCGCGAACAGAACTTGTCAAGCTCGGAATACGAGCCGGGATTGATATATCCCTGTCCGGAAACGGCGCCGACAAAATAATCGCTGGTACCCGTAAGGTTATAGCAGTATTTCAGAACGCCCGCGCCCAATTCCACCAGCGAGGGCGCGATGTTATAGCCCATCGGGAAATCGCCGCCGTTGTGGTTGAAGTATTCGGGCAACCGCGCCAGCGTATTTGTTACCGCCTGAATATTGTCGCCGTCGCTCATCACGATACTGACGTAATGGACGTTTTCCTCGTCCGCGGTATCGGCTTCCACGGTCTTTTGCTTTATGCCGCCGTTGCCGTAAAACGCGGGACAAGCGTGTACCGACCAATTATACCCCCAATCGCAAGCGATGGTGAACAGCCCGTATTGCGAGTGTCTGTTGACATCCGTAGCCTCGTCTATACCGCCCCAGCCGAACACCGGCGAATCGCGTTCTACCCAATCATATATTTCACCGACATAGTCCAAGCTTTCGGGTGAAAAGGCGTCGGTCATATAATAGGTATAGTAGCCGCAGGCAACCGCATAATCGCGCGCGGCGAGACGTTCGGGCGTTAGCGAGAACAGCCCCTTGTCGTTCAGCTTCGACTTGAACAGCGTAAAGGAATAGTGTTCCGCCGAGAAATACGCCGCCGGCACGTCGGTGAAGTCGTACGTTTTGTTAAGCCCGTACCCGCCGAGATACGCCGACGTAGCAGCCGTGGCGGGCAGTACGTTTTCCGCCGCGGCCGCGTTGGTCGCGGCGTTTACGCTGTCGTTGCCCAACGAACACAGCGAATAGCCCGCAGCGGTACCGAACTGATTCACATACGCCGTCATCATTTCGTCCAGCGTAACGTATTCCACCGTGACGTTATAGTTTTCTATCAGGTTGTTCAGCCAAACGGACGTATAGGGTACCGGCGGGCCGCCGTTGTAATACGTCACCTCGTCCTTGGCGAATATGCCCTGAATCGCCGTGGCGATCAGCAGCTGATCGGCTGTCAGATCCTGCACCCCGCTAAAGCCGAAAACCTTCAGTTTTTTACCCGCGTTCATATTCAAGGGCTTGAAGTACGCATACTCTTCTTCCCAAGAATTGTCGGGCAATTCGGGCGGATCGTTGGGTCTGCATCCCACTCCGGCGAACAACAACATACAAGAAAGTATTGCCGCCATCAGCCTTTTGATTTTTTTGATTTTCTTCATATTGATATACATGTCCTCCTCTTGACGGGTACAAAACGTGTTCCCTCCTGTTATGCGGTCAAGGTTACGTCGTTATGCGGAACGTTTTCCGATATAAGATTGAAGAATTGATTTGCATTTACGACAACGCAGTCGTCGTCGAGGTTTTCCACCAGCTTTACCACGTCGGCATAGCTCGTAGACCACGGATGTACGTTCACGAGACTATACCCCTCTATGGACGTCGGGTCCTTTTTATATCCGTTGATTGACTCGGCGATCATCGAACCCGTCTTATTCCACAGGGTTTCGCGTATGCCCACGAAAGGCTTGTCGTTGACCCAATACACCGAGCCGTAAAAACCAATATAGTAAAGGCCAAACGAAACCAACATTCCGCCGTCTAAATTGCTCATCTGCGCGTAATACTTTACGCTGTCCTTCACGGTTTGTACGTCCGTACGGTCTACCATGATTTGCAGAGTCTTTAAATCGGCCCGTTCAAGGTAGACGTTCAGCCGTGAGCAATGTGCGATAAGGCTTTCTTCGAGGTAGATGTCGGGATACATATAACCGGTGCCCGAAACCGATGCGACAAAATAGTCCTTCTCGCCCGTATTCGCGTACATCTGGCGCAGCAGACCCGGCTGAACGTCCGCGGCGGACGGACTCATCGTCCACCCCATCGGGAAATCGCCCCTAACGGCCTTGTAATAAGATTCGCCCGTCGCAAAGGTGTTGGACGACGCCTGTAAGTTGTCGCCGTCGCTCATCACGATACAGACGTAATGCTTGCCCGTCTGCGCGGTGATTTTATAGTCGTCGCCGGACTGAACCAATTTCGACACATCGGCGCCGAATACGTTGCGGCAGGCGTATACCGTGAGGTTATAACTCGAATCCGAGCCCACCGTAAAGTGCGCGAATTGCGAGTTGAACGTAACCGCGTCGTGTTCGATATCCGCGCCCCAGCCGAACACGGGCGCATCGGGCACGACCCACTCCTGTACCTTGGTCGCCAGCAGTTGATTCAACGTATTGCCCTTGTATTTTCCGTAATAGCCAAAGTATTTATTGGCGATCCAATAATCCCTCGACATTTCCAACGCGGGATCGAGTTGGAACAAGCCGGTGTTGTTGAAGTCCGACTTATAATCCTCGAACACGTCCTCATAGGACAGATCGGACACGTCCATGTTGTTTGACGACATCAGCAACGGGGTGTATTTATCGGCTATGGTCTTGTCGAGAGGCAGCCAGCCCTTTATCCCCGCAAGCGAGGTGGCATAATTCAGCGAATCGGGGTTGTTGCGAAAATCATACAATATATAGCCCGTATTTTTCTTGCCGCCGCACATCTCTATGTACTCGTTCACCATTGTCGCCGTGTTGACGGTTTCATAGGTAAAACCGTAGTTCTCGACCATATCGTCCAACCAAAATTGCGAGCAAGCGGCGTAATTATAATAATACACGCTTTCCGTCTGCGCGAACAAGCCCTGTATCGCCGTCATCAGCACGTTTTCGTAATAATTGCCGGCGTTGCCGAATGCCTTTAAATGCTTGTCGGCGTTCATCTTTAAGTCCCCGAAATAACTGAAATCCGACGCGACCTCGATAAGGTCGGTCAGCGGCGGCGCGGGCGGATTACCCGTACCGTCCGGCTCCTTACCGCCCCCCGCAGACGGGGTACAACCGACGAAAGCTAACGCCGACATCAGAATACACAGCATCCACGCGAGCGGCGATTTGCGGAATCCGTTTTTTACACTTCTTTTCATAGTACGTGACCTCACTTTTTCGTTTTGCGGTTTATTACGTTATTCTCTATACAAGTTGTCTTTTACGCCCTGTGAATCTTAATCCTTTTCGTTTTGCGCCCGATACGGTTTGTCCGTTTCTACTTTATACCCGACAGATTCATAGATTGCAGATAGTATCTTTGACAGGTACAGTACATTACTATTATCGGCGTAGAAATCAGAATCAGCACCGCGGCACGTAAAAACCCGTCCGACGCGCCCCCGTTGAACTGCGGATAGAACGAGATAAGCGACTGTTGCAGTACAAAGTTCTTGGGACTCAACAACACGATCGACGGCCACAGGTATTCGTTCCACTTGGCCGTAAAGGTAATGATCACGTAAGTCGCCACTATCGGCATACTCATCGGCAGAGCAATCTGAAACATCTTGCGCAGCTCTCGCGCGCCGTCTATGTTCGCCGCTTCCAATATAGAGTCGGGTATCGTGTTCATAAACTGCTTTATCAGAAATATACCGAACACATTGATCATACCCGGGATCAGCGCGGCAAGCATCGTGTCCGTCAAGTGCATTACGTCCCCGATAATCAAGTACAGCGGCACCAGCAACACCTCGCCGGGCACCATCATCGAACTGAGTACCGCCATGAACACTATATTCCTGCCGCGGAATCTCATCTTTCCGAACACGTAGCCCATCACATAGGCGAATATCAGCGATACGCCCGTGCTGACGACCGTGAATATGAGGGTGTTTTTAAGACCCGTCAGCAAATCCGCCGTGATTATCGCCTGTTTATAATTCTCGAACAGATTGGTAAACGTAACGTTCTGCGGCCACCAGTAAATCTTGCCGTACTCGCCCAAAAAGTTCATGTCCGTAAAAGAGGTCACAAGTTGCAGATAGTACGGGAATACCAGCAAAAATATCTGCAACACTAAGAACGCATACGTCAACACGTTGAAGCCTATCCTGACGGTTCCCTTTACCGTTTTTCTGTTGTTATGCTTACCGTTTATCGCGACAGAGGGATTATTCATAACCGCTTTCCCCCTTCTTCCTCGTCAAACGCATCTGTATCGCCGTTATAA
>BNZQ01000054.1 GCA_026001225.1 Clostridia bacterium | reverse complement strand
ACTGGGCAACACGTCGATCGGCGGCGTCAAGCCCTTCTTGTATAATTCGCGGCTCAAAATGATCTGCCCCTCGGTGATATAGCCGGTTAGGTCGGGGATCGGGTGGGTCTTGTCGTCCTCCGGCATCGTTAAAATCGGGATTTGGGTGATCGAGCCCGATTTTCCGCGGATACGCCCCGCCCGCTCGTAAATGCCGGCGAGATCGGTGTACAGATAGCCCGGATAGCCGCGCCGCCCGGGAACCTCCTTGCGGGCCGCCGACACCTCGCGCAGCGCTTCGGCGTAATTGGTGATGTCGGTCAAGATGACCAGCACGTGCATCCCGAGGTCGAACGCCAGATATTCGGCGGCGGTCAGCGCCATGCGCGGCGTGGCGATGCGCTCGATCGCGGGGTCGTTGGCCAAATTCATAAACAGCACGGAACGCTCGATCGCGCCGGTTTTTCGAAAGTCGTCGATGAAGAATTGGGCTTCCTCGAACGTGATCCCGATCGCCGCGAATACGACCGCGAATTTGTCGTCCGTATTGAGAACCTTGGCCTGCCGGGCGATCTGCGCCGCAAGCTGCGCGTGCGGCAAGCCCGACATGCTGAAAATCGGCAATTTTTGGCCGCGCACCAGAGTGTTCAAGCCGTCGATCGCCGACACGCCGGTTTGAATGAATTCGTCGGGGTAATCGCGCGCGGCCGGATTGATCGGGCTGCCGTTGATGTCGAGACGCTTCTCGGGGATCACGGGCGCGCCGCCGTCCTTGGGACGCCCCATGCCGTCGAACACGCGGCCCAGCATGTCGCGGGAAACATTCAATTCGATCCCTCTGCCCAAAAACCGCGCCTTGGCCTTGGAAATTTCCAGCCCCTGGCTGCTCTCGAACAGTTGGACGAGCGCGCGGCTGCCGTTGATATCCAGCACCTTGCCGTTGCGGATTTCGCCGTTCGCCTGCTCGATCTCCACCAATTCGTTGTAGGTCACGCCCTCGACGTTTTCGACGAGCATGAGCGGGCCGACCACTTCTCGTATTGTTTTATATTCTTTTAACATAATTCTTTTTTTTGACTGTTTATGACAGCCACCCCGTCCGCTTTGCGGCCACCCCTCCGCAGGAGGGGAATTTTTTATCGGTCATTTTCAGTTTTCCTCTTTCCGTTTCGGTCTTGCTTCTCTCCTCAGATAGGAAGAGATGTCAACCGCGTTCTTGACGGCACAGGCGCGCCGAAACCCGCGCAACGGTTGGTGAGCCGCCGAAAGGAGTGCAGACCCCCCCTACATAACCGAGGCGGCAAGTCAAGCGCAGCCCGATTGCGGCGACGCATGTGCCGTCAAGAATGCAATTCCGTCATTTCCGCCTTTAGCTCAACTCCGATCGCGTCGATCTCGGCCGAGTCCTTTTCGGGAATGTATTTCGCGCGGCCGATCTTTTCACGCGACTTTACTTTCAGAATATCCGAAAGCTCCGCGCCCCGGTTTAAAGCGGCCACGCCTAAATTGTAAAAGTCCACCAGCAATTTGAGCAATTTATATTGCTTCGCCGTCGAGGTATAGGTGTCCGTCTCGTGGAACGCGTTTTGGTGCAAATAGTCCTCGCGGATCGATTTGGCAGTCTCCACGGTCAGGCGGTCGGCCGGCCCCAACGCGTCGATACCCACGAGGCGGATGATCTCGTCGAGGTTGGCTTCCTCTTGCAGCAGCCTCATCATCGCGGCGCGGTATTGCGCGAAGTCCGGCGCCACGTGGTCGTTGAACCAATCCGCCATCTTGTCGGCGTACAGCGAATAGCTGATCAGCCAATCGATCGCGGGGAAATGCCGCCTGTACGCCAGCGTGCTGGACAGCCCCCAAAACACCTTGACGATGCGCAGGGTCGCTTGCGAAACCGGCTCGGACATGTCGCCGCCCGGCGGTGAAACCGCCCCGATCGCCGTGACGCTGCCCGCCCGTTCGCCGCCGCAAAGACATTTGACCACGCCCGCGCGCTCGTAAAACTCCGCCAAACGGCTGGACAGGTACGCCGGGTACCCTTCCTCGCCGGGCATTTCCTCCAAACGGCCGCTCATCTCGCGCAAGGCTTCGGCCCACCGCGAGGTGCTGTCCGCCATGATCGCCACGTTATAGCCCATGTCGCGGAAGTACTCCGCGATCGTGATCCCCGTATAGATGCTGGCCTCGCGCGCCGCGACCGGCATGTCGGAGGTGTTGGCGATCAGCACGGTGCGTTTCATCAAAGAATAGCCCGTTTTCGGGTCTTTTAAGTGCGGGAATTCGTTCAGAACGTCGGTCATCTCGTTCCCGCGTTCGCCGCAGCCGACGTACACGATGATATCCGCGTCCGCCCATTTGGCAAGCTGGTGCTGAACGACCGTCTTGCCGCTGCCGAACGGCCCCGGCACTGCCGCCACGCCGCCCTTCGCCACCGGAAACAGCGTGTCGATCACCCTCTGGCCCGTGATCATCGGCATAACCGGCGACAATTTTTCCCGATACGGGCGACCCTTGCGCACGCCCCACTTTTGCAGCATGGCGATCTGCTTGACCGCGCCGCTTTTATCCTTGACCGCCGCCACGGTTTCGTCCACCGTGAAAGAGCCCTCCCGGATATCCTCTATCGTTCCGCTCACGCCGCAGGGAATCATAATGCGGTGTTGAATGACCTCGTTTTCCTGCACGGTGCCGATAATGTCGCCCGCCGTAACCGCGTCTCCCTTCTTCACCGTCGGAACGAACTCCCATTTTTGTGTGTGAGAGAGGCCGGGCACGTCCACGCCGCGCGCGATCCTGTCGCCCGAAATGCGGATCAGTTCGGGCAGGGGACGCTGTATGCCGTCGTAAATGCCACCCATAAGGCCCGGCCCGAGTTCGACGGACAAAGGCGCGCCGGTCGAAACGACCTCGCCGCCGGGCCCGAGTCCGCTGGTTTCCTCGTAGACCTGAATGGACGCCTTGTCGCCGCGCAGCTCGATGATCTCGCCGATCAGCCGCTTGTCGGACACGCGCACGACATCGTACATCTTGCAGTCGGCCATGTTCTCGGCGACGATCAAGGGGCCGGATACTTTTACGATTTTTCCTGTCATAATTACCTCTATTTCTGTGAACTGAAAACTGAAAGGCCTGAAAATTTCGGTCGAGAGCTCATAAATTTTCAGTTTTCATTTTTCAGTTTTCATCTTTCAGTTTTCATTTAAAGTAAGTCCGCGCCTATGGCCCGGATCATATTCTCCCGCAAGGCGGCCAACCCCGAACCGGCCGCGCCCGAACCGCCGGGGATCGGAAGGATCACGGGATAGGCGTCCTCCGAAAAGCGTTTGATCAGGTCATGCGCTTCCGCCGCCTGTTCCTCCGCGATCAAAATGACCGAATACCCCTCGCGCGCCAATTTTTTCAAAACGTCGCGCACTTTGTACGGATCGGTTTCGGCAAACACCTCCGCGCCTACGGCCTGAAAAGCGAGGACGCAATCCTTGTCGCCGATCACCGCTATTTTACCGGAACCGCTATTTTCGTTCATCTGCTCCCATGTCCTCCGTTTTTTGCCAAATGTTTATAATGACACGCTTCGGGCCGACGCACGCTGCCCTGACCATGCGATTTACAACCGACCGCACTTTTCGGCTTTCACTGATAAATGTCTTTCAGCCGTTTGCGTATTTCCTGATCCGGCAAATTGTTATTCTTGCACACGAGGATCAGCTTGACGGTCTTTAATTCGGCCAATTTTTGTTGGAACCAGCGGAACAGTGGTTCCTCCGAATTGTAATCGACGACGGGCTGACGGGTCAGCGAGAGCAGAAATTCCTCGGCCGCCGCCTCGAACGCCGTTAAATCCGCGTCCCGCCGGAGCGAGACGCACAAGATTTTGACGAGCGGCAAGTACCGCGTACCCGTAAAAACCGACGCCAATCGATCCGCGTCGCCGGTCATCACCGATAAAACCGTTTTGAACGGGATCGCACCGCCCTCCGCAAGCTGCGCTTTCGCGTCCTCCTCCGAAAAGCCCAACCGCCGCGACCGCGCGCAGATCAGGATATTCGCCGCGTCGGCCTCGGCGCGGTAGTATTCCCGGATAAATTTAGAACGGATTTTCTCCGCCGATCCGGCCGCGTCCGCAAAATACGCTTTGTCGAGCGCGATATCGATTTTCCGGCCCGACGCGCGCCCCCCCGCCGCCGTTATCTTGTCGATTTCCGCAGTCAACGCGGTCAGAACGCGGGATAAGGGCTGCCGCAGGGAACCGAAGCCGCCGTTTACGACCGCTTCCCTGATTGTTTCGGGCGGCGTCAAACCGAACGGATAGAACGCCGCCTCGCCGCCCGCGTATTTTTGCTTTAAAAACACCTTGGCGTTGTGATAATCATAGCGTTTTAAAACGGTTTCCCGCAAGGCCGCGTCGGACGCCAATTCGTCGAAAAGCGCGGCGGTCCTCCGTATCTCGTCGGACAGCAGGCCGTCGATATCGCCCGCGCTCCCACCGATGATATTTTCGTTATAGCCGCATTCGTACAGAACCTTGACCGCCTCCGCGCCCGTCGGCGCGTCGATCATGCGGCGCACCCTGTCGGCGTTCAGCAATTTTACGCTCCGCGCCGTGACGATCGCACTTCCATAGAGAGAACTTTTATTCATTGCCATTCTTTTCGTTATATAACTGAAAACTACGGATTTGCCGAACAAGAAACTTTTATTATGCCGCACGTTTCTTATCCGCTGACGGCGGGCCGACGCACGCTGCCCTGACCCTACGGTTTGCAACCGACCGAATTTTCAGGCCTTTCATTTTTCAGTTAAAAGCCGCACAACCTCGGCCTCGGTTTCCGAACGCAGCTCGGCCAACAGCCCGTCGAACGTCAAATTTTTATCGCACACGGCGTTGGTCAGCTTAAAGCCGCCGTCGAACGCGCCGGCTTCCGGCGCGAGCGTCAAATTGATTTTCTTCGTTTTAGCGACCGAATCGATAAACGCTTTGTCCATTTTCTTGATATCGGACGCGCCCGCGACGACGGTATCCCCGTCCTCGGCGTATGTCAGCAGCATCTTGCGCGCCAAATCCTTATAGCCCTCGCCGCTCAAAATCAGCAGGTTATGCCTGACGGCGGCGTAGGCCTTGCCGATTTCGGCCTGCCGCGCCTTTAATTCCTCGCGCCGGATATCCAACTCCGCTAAAGCGAGCCGGTTTAAAATCCGCGTTTCCGCTTCCTTTCGGGCCTGCGTCAAAGCGGCGGCGCGGCGCGTTTCGATCTCGGCGCGCGCGCCGTCCAATGTCGCCGCGACCTCACGTTCGGCCTCGGCAAGCAGGGATTTTACACGCGACTCCGCGTCCTGCGCGATTTTTTCAACGATGACGGTTTTATCCATAATACCTTTAAATCAAATTTGGAAGACGGCGATAATGGACACAACCAACGCAAACAAGGCGAAAATCTCCACGAACACGCCTTGCGTCAAGCCTTGGCCGAGCGCTTCGGGGCGTTTGGCCACCGTGTTGATTGCCGCGACGCACACCTTGCCCTGATAAATCGCCGAAAAACATCCCACGATCGCGACCGGCAAGCACGCGCCTAAAAGCATCAGCCCTCTTTGCACGGACATATCGTCGG
Organism: Clostridia bacterium; assembly: GCA_026001225.1. GTDB lineage: Bacteria > Bacillota > Clostridia > Christensenellales > DUVY01 > BNZQ01. The sequence continues at coordinate 5,325 of BNZQ01000054.1, read as the reverse complement.
ATAACTTAACGAATACGACGAGAATCCCGACAACAAAGCCGTACAGACCCTGCGACGCGGGCAAAAGCTGGAGGGCAATCGTCTTGCCGTATCTGTCGGGGTTTTCCGACATGACACCCGCCGCGGCCTGCGCCGCCCCCGACACCCCGATCGCCGAGCCGCACCCCGCGATCAACACGGCCAAAGCCGCTCCGATCATTGCATACGCTGTTCCCATTGTTTTAAGTCTCCTTTCCTTGTTTATACTCTATATCAAGGTAAAAAGTAGAAAGTAGAAAGTAAAAGGTTCGGTTAAACGACAAATCGATTTTAAACTTATCCGCACTTTTTACTTTTTACCTTTTACTTGTTACCTAATTTTTGACCCGCACATATTTCGTTCCGCTCCCCATCGGCGAAAAGAGCCGGCCTCCCCCCTCGTAGAATTTACCGAAAAATTCCACGAACTGCAAGCGCGAATCGTGAACGTACGCGCTCAACACGCCGAGGGCTATATTAAAGGTATGGAACACCGCCGCCACCGCGACGCCCAAAACGTAATTGAGGCCGGGCACCGGCAATTGAAACAACATACCGCCCAACTGGTTCGCCACGCTCGCGATAACGCCGCCCGCCAAACCGAGACCGAACAAGCGCGCATAACTCAAAATATCGCTGCCGTAATTGATCAATCCGTACACCGAGCCGAACGCCGCGCTGAACCGCTTCATCATTCCTTTCTTGCCGCGTCCCGCTGTCAGCATAAGCCCCAGAAGTCCTGCCAAAATGATATATACACCGATCGTCGGCAGAATATCGGGAATGCTTACGACATCTTTTACCGCGTCCTTGATAAACGAGGTCGCCCAAATAAAAGCTCCCAAAAACATGATCAACAAAAAGCCGGGATCGGCGAGCGCCTCAAAATAGCGGCGCGCTTTTAAGTTGGCGGCCAATTTAATGCACAAGCCGACGATGATATGAATGACGCCTAAACCCAAACACAGCCCCAAAAAGAGCATCATATAGTCTTTGTCCATGGGCCGTATAAAACCGCGAAAGAAGGAATCCTCGCCGCCGATTGTCAAGCCCAGCCAGCCGCCGGTTATCACGCCCCAAATGACGGCGGACAAGCCGCCGAGGCAAATAAGCGTCAGCAAATTCTTCGTGCCCCTTTCGGGCTTGCGTTTCAAAAGAATGAACAGGCACGCGGTGAACAAAATGACGCCGTACGCCACGTCGGCTACCATCACGCCGAAGAACAGCCAAAAGAAAAAGCCGACGAACGCGTTGGGATCGCGCTCTTTGGACGAGGGCGGACTGAACATATTGGTGATCATGCCGAACGGCTCGACAAGCGCATTGTTTCGGATATAGGTCGGCGGAAATTCGCCCTCCGCGGGATCGCGCACCGTCACCAAGGAATATTTGGAAACGCCGGCCGCCGCGTTGCGGACCTTTTCCTCGTCCTTTTCGGGATACCAGCCCCACACGCAAAAGGCTTTCCGCGTCCGAAACATTTCGTCCTGCGCGTTCAGATTTTCCAATTCGGAATGCAAATAATCGTGGTATATTTTGAGCAAGCCCAGCTTGCTTTCGCGTTCGGGCGCCTTTTTCAAGATTTCCAAGCTTTCATAGTACAAAGCATCGGCCTCCGCCGCGCATTCCCGCAAGATATCGGCGGGCGTTTTATCCGCGGCGACCGCGCAGCGCGCAAAGCCGGCCCTTGTCAATTCGGCCGCCGCCGCGTCGTACCCGTCCCGCGGGCCCGCGACAAACACGCCCTCCGACCCGCCGCAATCGGCAAAGGTTCGCAGGATCAGGCCTTCTTTTTCGGCAAACGTTTTAAACGGGGCGACCGCTTTTTGCGGCACCGTACCCAACGCGGCGAACGTATGCGCGGTGTCCCGCACGGCGGAAAACGCCGCGTCCAACCCGATATAAGGCTCGACGGAGCTTCCGTAACTTTTCAGTCGGTTTTCCTCCGCCTTGATCGCATACAAGCGCGCGCTGTCGGCTTCCAAGCCCTCGATAACCGTCCGCACTTCTTCCCCGCGCGCGGAAATCAACTGGAAATTGTCATAGCCGATTTCGGGGCGGGGACCGAACATAGGTGGTTTTTTCGCTTTGAAGTCGCTCTCAACCTTGTCGCGCAGGCCTTTTTTCGCGAGCTTCCCGTTGGCCGCGAGAGCGGTCTGCAGGTCCCGCGCCGCCCTCTCGGTAAATTCGACCGCGAACCGGACGCGGGCAAGCATCGTCAGCGTCGCTTCCTTTTGCGCGTCGCAACCAAAGGCAACGTCCGGCCCGTCGACGCCCGTATCCTCGGCGGCGGCAAGCTCGAAACAGCCCGTGCGCTTCAACGCTTCGAGCGTTTTCCGCTTCTCGGAATCCAATCCCACGATTTGAATTTTTTTGACTTTTTGATTCATGTTTTTGTTCAGCTAATTCTCTTGTAGAATTCCCACTCTATATACGCCGCCGCGCGCGACGCGGACGGCTTGCCCGCGTCGGAGGCGCGCTGCGATTTCGCCGCTTGCTTTACGCGCTCTGCGGCTTGCGCCTCGCCCTCGATCCGCGCTTTTTCCAAAACGGTTTTGATTTCCTCTTTCAGCCCGCGCTCGGCCGCCGCCTTCATGTCGTCCGCCCGATTCACGGCGTCGGTCTTCATCTGCCGGCTCCGATCCAACGCGGCCCGCTCGCTTTCCTTCGCCTGCGCTTCGGCGGCAAGTATGCTTTCCAATATTTCTTTAACCATACTTATTAAGTAAAAGGTAAATAGGTAAAAAGTAAAAAGTGCGGATAAGATTCAAAATCGATTTGTCGGTACGACCGAACTTTTTACCTTTTACTTTTACCTATCCTTATCCTTTTATATGTTCCTTCTCGTACGCGGAGATTTTATCCCGCCGCGCCGCGTGCCGCCCGCCCTCGGCTTCCCCTGCGCCGAGAAACGCCTTGACGATCTCCAAAGCGTGCCCCGGCCCCGTCACGCGTTCGCCTAAGCATAGGATATTCGCGTCGTTGTGCGCCCGCGTCATCTTGGCCGAAAATACGTCGCAACACACGGCCGCGCGGATTCCCCGCGCCTTGTTTGCCGCCATGCTCATACCGATCCCCGTGCCGCAGATCAAAATGCCCGATTCGGCTTCCCTGTTTTGAATGCTCGCGGTCACGCGGTAAGCATAATCCGAATAATCGCACGAGGCCTCGCCGTCCGTTCCGAAATCCTTATACGGTATGCCCGCCGATTTTAAATAGTCAACGACGGTTTTTTTTAGGTTCAAGCCGCCGTGATCGCACGCTATCGCTATCATTCAATCGCTCCTTTTCCATATGGAAGATCGTCCGTTTATTTAACTGAAAAGTGAAAAGTGAAAAGTGAAAATTTCGGTCGAATAGTCGTAAAGACGGCCTGTCGGCGGACAAAGAACTTATAGCATAAGAAACGTATCTTCTGCGACAGAACAATAATTTTCAGTTTTCAATTCTCAGTTATTTGTTTTTCACTTCTTTTCCCGTTTTCTTTACGCGTTTCGGTCTTTGCTTCATCTTGTCCGTTATGTACCGCGCGATATCCGCGCAGGCGTACTCTAAATATTGCGCGGTTCTGAAATACGCTTCCTCGCTGCCGCCCCAAGGATCGTCCACGTCGCCGCCGCCCGTCAAAGCCGCCACCGTGACGATTTCCGCGCCGCCCGCCGTCCCCGTGATCAAGCGTTTGTGGCCCTCGGTCATGCAAATCAGCAAATCGGCCTTGTCGTACAGCGCGCGCGTCAGGGCTTTGGCTTTGTGCTTAAAGTTCTTGACGCCATATTTTTCCAACGTTTTGACCGCCAACGGCGAAACCGAATCGCCTTCGTTGGGTTGCAGGCCGCAACTGTCTGCCTTAACGCCCTTGATACCGTCCGTTTTCAGGCGCGATTTTAAGAGCGCTTCCGCCATCGGAGAACGGCAGGTGTTGCCCGTGCAGATGAAGATTACCGTGTACACTTTTAATTGAAAACTGAAAAGTAAAAAGTAAAAATTTCGGTCGGATTTTCAAAACCCTTTCTTTCAGCTTTCATTCCTCCATATTGATTCATGCCGTTTCTGATTCGTCCGTCATTTTCAGTTTTCATTTTTCAGTTCGTTCCCCGCCGCCGCGCAGCGCATCCGATCGTTCACCGCCGCGCCCAGCCCGTCTTCCGGCAATTCCTCGCACAGCAGAACGGCGTATTCCCGTTCCGCGTCGCGGAACACCCGAAACAAATTGCGCGCCGCCTCCTCCGCATCCCGTCCCAAAACAAGAACGCGCCCGTCCCCGTAAAGATTCTTTCTGTGTTCTACCGTTATTATAGCCGATTTTAAGTTTTTTTGCACGCAATTTTCATGGGCTTTCAAGATTTCCGAAACATTTCCTCCGCCGAACGTCCGCACCTCGCACGCGGGCGCATAGTGCCGGTATTTCATGCCGGGCGATTTCGGCGCGCTTTGCCCCGTTTCACCCGCGCCGTTTTCCCGCCCGATCGTTTTCACCTTTTGTCCGAGCGCGGCCTCTATCCTTTCCAAGGGGCAGCCGCCTTGCCGCAAAACGACGGGCTCGCCGCCCGATAGGTCCAATACCGTGGATTCGACACCGACGCCGCAGGAGCCGCCGTCCAAAATCAGGGGAATTTTACCGTTCAAATCGTCGTACACATGGCGCGCCGCCGTCGGGCTCGGACGGCCGGAGGAGTTCGCGCTTGGCGCGGCGATCGGCGTACCCGCCGCCCGTATCAGCGCGAGCGCGGCGGGATGAGCGGGAATCCGCACGGCGACCGTGGACAAGCCCGCGGTCACCGCGGCGGGGATTTCGGGGCGTTTTTTCAGTACGACGGTCAACGGCCCCGGCCAAAATTCGGCCGACAACCGTTCCACCGCCAAAGGGATTTCTAAAGCGACCCGCCGCACCATGCCGAAATCGGCGCAGTGGACGATCAGAGGATTGTCGGCGGGCCTGCCTTTCGCGGTAAAAATCCTTTGAACGGCGTCGGCGTCGAACGCGTCCGCGCCGAGTCCGTACACGGTTTCGGTCGGAAACGCGGCGATTCCGCCCGTTCGGATCAAGCGGGCGGCGCGTTCGATTCCCTCTCGATCGGCCTCGATAATTTCCGTCCGCACGGCTCGCATATGGATGTATTATATCATATTTTGCGAGATATGTAAAGTTTGCGGGGAAGCTTTTTACAAAAAAGTTTCTCCGGCAAGTTGTAAAATGGAGAGCAACGGGACAAGAGAAGACCCACGAGGTTGATTCTTTGGTACAATAGTGTTGAAGAGGCACAAAAAGTATCAAAGGAGGGACCTAACGTGGGTCAAGAAGATTGT
>BNZQ01000053.1 GCA_026001225.1 Clostridia bacterium | reverse complement strand
AACTACGGATTTGCGCAAATCGAGGTCCCCAAAATCACGCGTCTGACGCCCCAACGCAACCGCTCCTCTATCTCCTTTCTCGTTCGATTCCGTCGGCGTAAATCACGGGACGGTCAGGGACATTTTGTGCGCCGTGAAGATTCCCGTTCAGCTCGGCGGCGGCATACGAACGATAAAGGATATAGAGGAGCGGTTGCGTTGGGGCGTCAGACGCGTGATTTTGGGCACCTCGATTTGCGCAAATCCGTCGTTCGCGGCGCAAGCCGTTCGGGAGTTTGGCGACCGCGTGATCGCGGGAATCGATTGCCGAAACGGTTTCGTTTCGGTCAAGGGCTGGGTCGAGGACACGACAATGACGGGCTTGGAGCTGGGAAAAACGCTGTACGGCGCGGGGATTCGCACGGCGGTTTTTACCGATATCGGGCGCGACGGCGTACTGGCGGGCGCGAATTTCGAGGTGTCGGCGGTCATGCAAGCGCAGACCGAATTGCAAATCATCGCGAGCGGCGGCGTTTCGACTCTGCGAGATATCGAGGAATTGAAATCGCGGGGACTGTACGGAGCGATTTTGGGCAAGGCGTTATATGAGGGAATGCTTGATTTAAATAAGCTTTGAAGGAAAGGCATATACATCGCCGGATTCGGGTTACGCTTGACAAGTCGGCTCGGTTACGTAGGTCTGACTACGCGCCCTTGCCGACGTTGCCAACTGTCGCCCGACTGCGGCGCGTCTATGCTTTTCAAAGTTGCATTCGACAAGGCTTGATATAAAAGATCTAACGGAGAAAGGTTAAAATTTTTGAAAAGGGTACGGAGAAAACTTTTTATAAAAAGTTTTCTCCGCAAAATAAAACGAAAAAGAAGAAGAATATGGAACCGAAATTTGACGAAAAGGGATTGATCTGCGCGGTGGCGCAGGACGCGAGGACGGGCAAGGTCCTCATGCAGGCGTACATGAATAAGGAAGCGTTGGACTTGACGGTCAAGACGGGGCGGGCGCATTATTGGTCGCGGAGCCGCGCGCGGCTATGGCGCAAGGGCGAGGAGAGCGGCCACGTGCAAACCGTGAAGGAGCTTTCGCTGGACTGCGACGGCGATTGCGTTTTACTCAAAGTCGAGCAAGTCGGGCCGGCCTGTCACACGGGCTCGGAAACCTGTTTTTTCAATTTGGTGAACGACGGCGCGGATCCGCGCAAGGGACGGGCGCACGACCTGCTGTTCGGCGGCGCGAAAACAGAAACGGACGCAGCGGCAAACGCGGCGGCGCTTCCCGCGTCGATCCTGTACGAAATGGCGCGCACCGTAAAGGAACGCGCGAAAACGCCGGAGGAAGGGAGCTATACGAATTACCTTTTGGATAAGGGCGTGGACAAGATTTGCAAAAAGGTCGGGGAGGAGGCCGCCGAAACGATCATCGCCGCCAAAAACGCCGACAATACGGAGCTTTCGGGGGAATTGGCCGACCTTTTTTATCACGTCGTCGTCCTGTGCGAAAACAGGGGCCTGGATTTGGACGCGGTGTTCGCGGTCTTAAAGGAACGGCACAGTGCGCCGAGGAAAAGGGAATACGGAAACAAGTGACTGTACAAATTTTACACTTCCCGCAGATTTTTTTGTGCACTTTTCCGATTGTAAAATTTGACTTTATGTTGTAAAATAGTATTGGAGGAAAAATACCTTATGGCTACTTTATCCTTACGTCACATTTACAAGATTTATCCCGGCAACGTGAAAGCGGTCAGCGATTTCAACCTTGAAATCGACGACAAGGAATTCGTCGTCTTTGTCGGCCCCTCGGGTTGCGGAAAATCCACGACCTTGCGTATGGTCGCGGGCCTCGAAGAAATCAGCGAAGGCGAGCTGTATATCGACGGCCGCCTCGTTAACGACGTGGAGCCCAAGGACCGCGATATTGCGATGGTGTTCCAAAACTATGCATTGTATCCGCACATGACGGTGTACGACAACATGGCTTTCGGTTTGAAATTGCGCAAAATGCCGCGCGACCAAATCGAGGCCAAGGTGCAGGAAGCCGCCAATATTTTGGGCATTCAGCCCCTTTTAACGCGTAAACCGAAGGCGCTTTCGGGCGGCCAGCGGCAGCGTGTCGCGTTGGGGCGCGCGATCGTCCGTCAACCCAAGGTCTTTTTGCTGGACGAGCCGCTGTCCAATTTGGACGCCAAGCTTCGCGTGCAAATGCGCACGGAGATTACGAAGCTCCACAATAAATTGGCGACCACCTTTATTTACGTCACGCACGACCAAACCGAGGCGATGACGATGGGCACGCGCATCGTCGTCATGAAGGACGGTTTCGTGCAGCAGGTGGACACGCCGCAAAATCTGTACGACAACCCCGTCAACCATTTCGTGGCGACCTTTATCGGCACGCCGCAAATGAATATGTTCAAGGCGCGCCTCGAGAGGGAGGGCAATCATCTGATCGTGTATTTCGGCGAAACGCGTATCGAGATTCCCGCTTCCAAGAGCAAGCGTTTGGTCAGCGACGACTATATCGGCAAGGAAATCTATTTCGGCGTGCGCCCCGAGGATATCCACAACGAGCAAATCTTTGTCGAATCCTCGCCGCGCACCACGATGGTAGCCGAAATCGACGTCTTGGAAAAATTGGGCAACGAAACCATTCTGTACATGAAAGCGCCCGGCAAAGACGATTATATCGTGGCGCGCGTCAACGCCCGTTCCAACGTTAACGCCGGAGAGACGATCAAGGTCGCGATCGACGCTAAACACATCCACCTGTTCGATACCGAAACCGAATTGACGATTTTGGGCATTCCGAAGGTGAACTATATCGAGGCGAAGTTGGTCAACGAGGGCAACGGCGCGGAGATCGTTCTCGACGGCGGCAAGGTGCGGTACGTATTGCCCAAGGAATTGGGCGTCGAGGCGCAAGACCGCGATGTGCTGCTCGGAGTCAAGACCGCCAATGTTTACGCCGACAAATATTACGCCGAGCCCGCGCCCAAGGTGGTGGTGAACGCCAACGTCGCCCTTGTGGATAACGACTCGATATTTACCGATACCGTGTTGAAGCACGGCTATTTCGTGGCGCGTCACAATCCCGACGATGGCTTCGAACAGGGGCAGACGGTCAAATTGGCGTTCAATATAAACCGTTGCGCGCTGTACGACACCAACAAGGAATTGCTCAAGGACTTCGAAAGCGTGGTTCTGCCCGCCGAGGAAGGCGTGAGAACGGTCGCCGAGTTTAAATTACCCGACGCCTTGACGCCCGCCGACGAGGTGAAAATCGACGCTTCGACCTTGGCGTTTGTCGGCGGCGCGGCGCCCGTTGCGGCCGCTACGGCGGCGGATGAGCCGACGAAGCCCGCGGCTCGCAAAACGACCGCGACGACGCGGACGATCAGGACGACGGCAGCCGCGAAAAGGCCGGCCGCCAAAAAGCCCGCTTCCGACGTAGATAAGGCAGTTTCCGCGCTGAACAAGGCGACCTCGGCGTTGAAAAAAGCGACAACGACGAAAAAGAAGTAATCCGTTCAAAAAACTTCAACGATCGGAAGAACGCGGGAAGGTGTATACCTTTCCGCGTTCTTGCAATTGTTAGATAAAAGTTTTATAAAGAGGGTGACGGATATTTTACTTTTTTTGAATTTTCTGATACAATATATTCGTGGAAGTTTTGGAAGTCCTCCAATTGATACGAGACAAGTTGCCGGGCGCGGATTTGGAGCAGTTGGCGCGGGATATCGAAAAAAAGAGGGACGGTTACAGCGTGTTAGCGATCAGCTTCGAGTCCGGAAAACTGAACGAGGTGGTCAATTTCCTGTCCCAATTCAAGGCCGAGGAGGACTATATTTTGGACATGGGCGGCAACGTCGCCGCGTACCTTTTGAAAAATAAAACCAAGGACGAGTACAGATCGGCGTCGGATTTCGCGCAAAATTTAAAGGACGCCCTCGAACAGGAAAACATTTTGAGGATCGAAATCGGCATCGGCGGCTTTCAGGGTTCCGATACGCTGTCGGCTTTGGGCGAGAGCGTGACGGCCTTAAAGCACGGCGGCCTCATTTCCTATAAGCGGGGTATTGTTACCTACAAGGAATATTTACTGCTTAAAATTTTGGAGGAGTCGGGGAAAAAAGCCGCCGAATTTTCCTCCACGCTGTTCGACGAGCGGACGTTGGCTGTTTTGGACGACAAGGAAATGATGGACATGGCGGAGGAATTCCTGCTGTCTTCTCTCAATATCAGCGAGACAAGCCGCAAGCTCTATATGCACCGCAACACCTTATTGTACCGGCTGGATAAAATTCAGGAGGCGACCGGACTGGATATCCGCGGCTTTTCGGACGCGCTGATTTTCAAGCTGATCGCGACGCTGTATAAATTGCAAAGGTAAATAACGAAAGTTTTTGGAAAAGGGTATGGAGAAAACTTTTTTGCAAAAAAGTTTTCCGCAGAAGCCCCTTTCAAAAACTTTCGCAAAATAAAAATAAAGGAGTCAAAAAACATGGACTATGCAAAGGAATCGGTCAAAAAGCACGCCGAGTGGCAGGGCAAGATCGAGGTGATCTCGCGTTGCTCGGTCAAGACGCGGGAGGAGTTGTCGGTCGCCTACACGCCCGGCGTGGCGCAACCCTGTTTGGAAATCCAAAAACAGCCCGACCTGTCCTATACGTACACGCGCCGCGCGAACCTGGTCGCGGTCGTGACTGACGGATCGGCGGTGCTGGGCTTGGGCAATATCGGCGGCTTGGCAGGTATGCCCGTCATGGAGGGCAAGTGCGTGCTGTTTAAGGAGTTCGGCGGCGTGGACGCTTTTCCGATCTGCGTTCAGAGCCAAAATTCGGAGGACATTATCCGCACCGTGAAGGAGATCGGCGGCTCGTTTGGCGGCATCAATTTAGAGGATATCTCCGCGCCGCGCTGTTTCGAGATCGAGAACAGGCTGAAAGCGGAATTGGATATCCCCGTGTTTCACGACGATCAGCACGGTACGGCGATCGTGACGCTGGCCGCGCTGATCAACGGTTTGAAAATCGTCAAAAAGAACATGGCCGATATCCGCGTGGCGGTCAGCGGCCCCGGCGCGGCGGGCAGCGCGATCACGCGCCTTTTAATCCAATACGGCGTGAAAGACGTTATAATGTGCGACCGCACGGGTATACTGTATACGGGACGCGATAAAATGGATTGGTCGAAAACCGAGCTGGCCGCGATGACCAACAAGCGCGGCTTGCAGGGCGGCCTGAAAGAAGCGATGATCGGCGCGGATGTGTTCGTCGGCGTGTCCGGCCCCGGCCTTGTGGATAAAGACATGGTAAGGTCGATGAACAACGATCCGATTGTATTCGCGATGGCCAACCCGACGCCCGAAATCATGCCCGACGAGGCTTTGGCGGCGGGGGCGAAAGTGTACGGCAGCGGCCGGAGCGACTTTACCAACCAAATCAACAACGTGCTTGCGTTTCCCGGCGTATTCCGGGGGACGTTCTCGGTACACGCGAAAACGATCAGCGACGGCATGAAGATCGCCGCCGCCGAAGCGTTGGCCGGCTTGATCGGCCCGTCCGAGCTGAAACCCGAATATATCATTCCGGGGCCGTTCGACGCGCGCGTCGCGCCCGCCGTGGCCGACGCCGTGGCGAAGCAGGCCGTGAAGGAAGGGCATAACCGTACCTTGTAACAATGCATAATGCACAATTAAGGTGTCATTCTGTTTGTTGTGAAGAATCCCAACCGATTAAACTAACCACCGATCACTGACCGCTATGATCAAACTTCTGCGCTACCTGAAACCGTACCGCGCGCGCGCTTTACTCGCGCCGTTTGCCAAACTGATCGAAACCGTGTCGGAGTTGCTGATGCCGCTCGTCATGGCCGCTTTGATCGACAACGGGATCGCAAACAAGGACCCGCGTTATGTTTGGATTTGCGCCGGAATTATGGCGTTTTTAGCGCTGTTCGGCTTTAGCGCGTGCATGGTCTGCCAATATTTGGCGTCGGTCGCCTCCATGGGCATGGGGGCGGGGATTCGGCGCGCCTTGCACCGAAAGGCCGATACGCTCACCGCCGGCGATCTCGAGAAATTCGGAGCGTCATCCTTGGTTACCCGTTCGGTCAACGACGTGGCTCAGGTGCAAACCGCCGTCGCCATGTTCATCCGTTTGATCCTGCGCGCCCCGTTGCTCGCGATCGGGGGGATCGTCATGCTGCTTGTTTTGGACGCCCGCCTCGCGCTGATCTCGGCGATTTTCGTCCCCCTGTTCGCGTTGGCTCTTTGGCTGGTGTTGAAAAAGTCTTTGCCCGCCTACCGAACGGCTCAAACGCAGCTGGACGGGGTGTCCCGCTCGATCGCCGAAAACCTGAACGGCGTCCGCGCCGTCCGTGCGTTTAACCGCACCGAATATGAGCGCGAGCGGTTTTCGGGCCTCAACGCGCGCTATCGCAGGAGCGCGACGCGGGCCGCGCTGTACGCCGCGCTGCTGTCCCCGCTGACGCAGCTGATCATGAATTTGGCGATCGTCGCCGTGCTGTGGTACAGCGGTTTTAATCCGGCGGCGGGCGCGATCAGCGCGGGAAATCTGATCGCTTTTATCAACTATCTCACGCAAATCATGTTCGCGCTGAACATCGCCGCCAACCTCGCGCCGAGTTTTCTGCGGGCGGCGTCGTCGGCCGCGCGGATCAACGAGGTTTTAGAGACCGCGCCCGCTTTCGGCGCGCCCGCAAACGGCGTTCGGGAGGGCGCGCCGGACGCGCCGGCTTTGGAGTTCCGCGGCGTATGCTTTTCCTACGGCGACGGGCGCGGCGCGGTTCCCGAAAGCTATGTTTTAAACGATATCAATTTCCGGCTGGAAAAGGGCGGCGTTTTGGGCATTATCGGCGGCACCGGCGCGGGCAAGTCCACGCTGGCCGCTTTGATTCTCCGATTGTACGATTGCGCGGCGGGGGAGGTGCTGGTGGACGGCGTGCCCGTGGGGGACTATGACCCGCAAGCCTTGCGGGATAAAATCGGATATGTTCCCCAAAAGGCCGCGCTGTTTTCCGGCACGGTTGCCGAAAATCTGCGCGTGGGGAAAGAGGACGCGACGGAAGAAGAAATGCGCGCGGCGTGCGAGCTTGCGCAAAGCTGGGAGTTCGTTTCCCGGATCGGCTTCGACGCGCGGATCGAGCAGGGCGGCAAGAATTTATCGGGCGGGCAAAAACAGCGGCTGACGATCGCCCGCGCGCTGGTGCGCCGTCCGGCCATTTTGATTTTGGACGACAGCGCCAGCGCGCTGGATTACGTCACCGACTATCGGTTGCGCAGCGCCCTGAAAACGATGAACGGTATGACGGTCGTGATCGTTTCCCAGCGTGTGGCCAGCATTCGGGAGGCCGGCCGGATTTTGGTCTTGGACAACGGGAAAGCGGCGGGACTGGGGACGCACGGAGAGCTGCTCCGCAGCTGCCCCTTGTATGAGGAGATTTGCGCTTCGCAGCAGCTTGAATAAGTGAAAACTGAAAACTGAAAAACAATGAGTAGCGATAAAAAACGAAAAGAAACGGTTCGCCGCTTAATCGCATACGCGGCGGCCTATAAGGGACGCCTTGTTTGGCTGTTTCTTTGCGCGCTCCTGTCGTCGGCGTGTTTTCTGATTTCGCCCTATGTGATCGGCAAGGCGATCGATAATCTGGCGGCGGCGTCCGCGCCTTTTGACGCGGGCTTGCTGTACCGGCAAATCGGTTTGCTGGCCCTGCTGCTGGTATTCGGAGCCGCGGCGCAGTGGCAGGTGTCCGGCACGGCGGCCAGGACGGCGCAGGACGCCGTAAAGCAAATACGGCTGGAAGCGTTCCGTAAAATCGGCGCGTTGCCGATCGGGTATTTGGATTCCGTTTCGTCCGGCTCGATTGTGAGCGGGTTCACTTCCGATATCGACTATATTGCCGAGGGCTTGACGCAAGGGCTGACGCTGATCTTTTCCGCCGTGGTCGCCCTGATCGGCAGCGCGGTGATGATGTTCGTCATTTGCGCGCCCGCGGCCGCCGCCGTGATCGCGGTCGCGCCGCTCGCGCTGTTCGTGACCTTTTTCATTTCGCGGCGGTCTTACAAAAATTTTCGCGAGCAAGCCCGCTTGACCGGCGAATACAGCGCGCTGATGAGCGAATACGCGGGGAATTCTAAAACGGTCAAAGCGTTTTGTTACGAGCGCCGCGCCGAAAAGAAAACGGAAGAGATCAATCTCGCGTTGCAGGCGGCCAGCCAAAAGGCGATGTTTTATTCATCCTTGACCAATCCGTCCACGCGGCTGATCAACAATATGGCTTATGTTCTGATCGGTTTGATCGGCGGCTTGATCGCCGCGCTCGTTCCGGGCGGCGGGGGATTGTCCGCGGGCGTGTTGTCCTCTTTGATCGCGTATTCCGCGCAATTTGCCAAGCCTCTCAACGACATGGGGGCGATCACGACGCAGTTGCAGGCGGCGCGGGCGGGCGCGGCGCGGGTGTTTTCGTATTTGGACGTGCCCGATGAGTCGGAAAGCATAGATGCGGCGCGGACGGGTGACAGCCGGCGAACCGTTAACGGGAGTATAGAAGGCGCGATCGAATTTAATAACGTAGGCTTTTCCTATGAAAAGGACAAACCGCTCTTGAGCGGTTTCAATTTGTCTGTTAAGGCGGGCAGCGCGGTGGCGGTCGTCGGGCCGACGGGCGCGGGCAAGACCACGCTGGTCAACCTGCTGATGCGCTTTTACGATGCAGACGAGGGGAAAATTTTGATCGACGGGCGGGACATCGCGCAAATGCCGCGGGACGGGGTGCGCGCCGCGTTCGGTTTGGTTTTGCAGGATTCCTATCTGTTTACGGGCACGGTGCGCGACAATATCGCGTTCGGAAAGCCCGGCGCCCCGAGGGAAGCGGTCGAAGCGGCGGCCCGGGCGGCTTATGCGCACGACTTCATCGTCAAGCTGCCGGACGGGTATGATACCGTGGTTTCGGAATCGGGCGACAACCTGTCCGCGGGGCAAAAGCAGCTGATCACGATCGCCCGCGCTTACTTGATCGATCCGCCGGTCTTGATTTTGGACGAGGCGACCAGCGGCGTGGATACGCTGACCGAAGCGCATATCAAGCGCGGCTTGGCCCGTTTAATGAAGGGGCGCACGAGCTTCATCATCGCGCACCGGCTCTCGACGATCGAGAGCGCCGATCAAATCGTCGTGATGAATGCGGGCCGCGTTGTGGAAACGGGCTCGCATACGGAACTGCTGGAAAAGAAAGGGTTTTATTCGGAGCTGTATCATTCGCAGTACAAGGTTTAGCTGTTTAAAGATTTAGCTGTTTAAATGTCGGAGATTTGTGCTTTATTCTACGGGCTTTTTTCTTGGAGGGGGCGGGTCAAGCGGGGCCAATGAGAAGAAATGCAGTTGCCCTGCTCTTGTCTTTTACTTTTTACCTAAAATTTGTTATACTGTTCCTATGAGCCGCACGGATAAACCGCTTTCCAAGGAATTAATCGCCCGCTTGCCGCGCTATAACCGGTACTTTTACGAGTATTTCTGTTCCGGCGCCGAGCGCGTTTCCAGTGAAACGATCGCTCGGAAATTGGGGATCACGCCCTCGCAGGTGCGCAACGATTTGGCGCGGTTTACGGCGGCGGGGCGGCAGGGCTACGGCTATAACGTTAAGAATCTGTACATGAGCATCTCGGAGGAGCTGGGCTTTCACTCGGTCAAAAACTGTATCTTGCTCGGAACGGGCAACGTCGGCCGAAGCCTGATCGGCAACAAGATGTTTGTCAATCAGGGCTTTCGGTTGCTCGCAGCGTTCGACGTCCGCAACGTCGGGCAGGTTTTCAACGGCTTGACGGTTCGGCACACCGATACGCTGCGGGACTTTGCCGCCGCCGAACGCGTGGATATTGCGATTATCGCCACGCCGGCCGAGAACGCGCAGGACGCCGCGCAAAAGGCTTACGACGCCGGCGTGCGCGGGTTTTTGAATTTCAGCTATATCGATTTGAATTTGCCGCCCGATGCTGTTACGGAGAACGTTCACTTGATCGACAGCCTGATGCGGTTGTCCTATAAAATGTCGCTGAATAAAGAATTAGGAGCTCATCCATATTGAAAAACCGCCGATATGTGGCATAATAATAACAGAGAGATTATAAACTTCTCTTAAATCTCGATTCAATCGCCCGGACAGATTTTGAACGTGCAAAAACGGGGCAACGAAAAAAGCCCGCTTTCGGTTAAAAAACGGGCATTTTTGCGGTAATCCGATGGAGTTTCACTCAACAAATCCGAACCAAAATGACTGCTCGAATGTAAAACCCCGACCGAATTTTCTTTTTTGGCCGGACAATTTTCTTTTGACGGGCCGACATTGACGGGCAGCCTCAAAGAAAAATGTCCGAAATTTGGTGGGTCCAATATGACTCGAACATACGACCTCTTGCATGTCAAGCAAGCGCTCTAACCAACTGAGCTATGGACCCGCGAACCGTTTTGCAACGGAATATTTATTATAATACCACATTTTTGACGGTATGGCAAATACTTTTCGGCGGTTTGGAGAGGGTCATTCACAAAATCGGCTGTCGGCCGCCCGTTTCATGACAAATTCGAAGTGGACAAATGGTGGGGTGATCGGAGTGGCGAAGAGTGGTGTTCAGACGGGCAACAGTCGCGAGGGCGGCGAAGGGCGCGTAGGATATAGCACCCCGCGCCGCCCGATTGAGCCGGCCAACCGCTTACGGTTTGCCAGGGCGAGCACGGCATAGCCGCGCACAGCCCGCAAAGAGGCGAAACCCGTGCGTAGCCACAGCCGAGCGTAGCGAACGCCGCGCACGGCGAAGCCTGCGCCTATCAACACTCACTATTTGCCTACTCCGTGACAAATTTTCCTGTTATAGGAGTGGACAAGTAGCAATTCATATGATATAATAGAGAAATGGAAAAGATAATGACGGTATGTCCGAAGTGCGGGGCGACAAGAAAGCAGATATGGCACGGGAGCAACAGATCGGGTAGTCGAAA
>BNZQ01000052.1 GCA_026001225.1 Clostridia bacterium | reverse complement strand
TTTCGACTACCCGATCTGTTGCTCCCGTGCCATATCTGCTTTCTTGTCGCCCCGCACTTCGGACATACCGTCATTATCTTTTCCATTTCTCTATTATATCATATGAATTGCTACTTGTCCACTCCTTTGAATCGGAGCCATCTTTCACTTTTCGGTTATCGATTTGCAATTCACCGACAATGTGTTTCGCATACGCGCCTGCGACGTTGACGCCCGTCACACGCTCCGATTCACCGAAAAACGCATTGGAGTTTACCTCGCAGAGCAGCGGCTCGCCGCGCCCGCCGATCAATAAATCCACGCCGCAATAGTCGAGACGCAGGGTGCGGGCCGCCCGTTCGGCCAAATCCCGAAACGCAGGTTCCAAATCGACCTTATACCCCTTGCCGCCCAATTCGATGTTGGAGCGGAAATCCGTATCGGATTTCCGCAGCATCCACGCGGCGGCCCTGCCGCCGATCACCATGACGCGGATATCGCGCGCCGCGCCCGAAGCGACGAAGCGTTGAAACAAATGCGGCCGCATTTTTACCCGTTCCGCGATTGCCGTCAATTCCTCGAAAGTCCGCGCCAAATACACGCCCTTGCCCATCGAGCCGTAGCATTCCTTTACGACGAGCGGCAGGCCCAAACGACCGGCGACAAAACGGCAGTAGTCCGTATCGAGCGGCGCGGGCGTGAAACACAACAATCCCGGAATCGTCGCGGGCATAGCGATCCTTTGCCCGGCGAGCGCAATGTGCGTCAGCATCTTATCGTCGCAAATCTCGATCGCCGCCGCGGGATTGAAAACGCGGACGCCCTTTTGTTCGAGCAGGCGCGGCGCGTACTTGTCCTTGTCCAAAAACACGACGAAATCGGTGTCACCGCTCAAGAGCGTTTCCGTATCGCCCGCCGATTCGGTCAAAAACGCCGTGCCGATGTTGGCGCGCGTTTCCGTTGCCGCGCCGAGCGCGGACAATTCCTCCGCGATACGGCGAACCTGCGCCGTCACGCGGTCGTCGTTATAATAGGGATTGTACAGGATCAAGCCTTTCACAACAATAAGTATTCTATAAAATGGCGATTTTCAGAGCACTTTAACATTCAAGATCAATTTGTCCTTGAATATAACCCTGTCGCCGCCGTCCTCCGCCTTGAGGCAGTAGCGGCCGTTGGAATAATACAGCGCGCCTGACGGATCGATATCATAGCTTAATACGCCGCGGCGCAACAGCTCCTTTTCGCCGCCGCGCTTGACGCGGAACAGCTCGTAGCTTGTCGGGGCGAAGCCGGCGGTCTTGTTGTCGCCCTTCGCGTTGGCCTTTTCCTCCTTGCCCGCGTCGATACGCTCGCCGTACACATAGAGGTCAAAATCCGACAATTCCTTTTGCACGGAGGGGTTGTCGCCGAATGTGTTGACGTTTTTGCGCTCCTTATTTCTCTTGCCGAGCTTGCTCAAATACAGCAAACCGCGGAAAATGTTGGCCACCAAACGAAAAGGCAACAGAATAACGTCGAGAAACAACCCGCCGCCGCCCTTCTTCACGCTGTTTTTATAGGGTCGCCGTATATAGTACAGATTGCCGTCGGAATCGGTTTTCGGGCAAAGCAGGTCGAAGCCCGTCTCCGTCAAAACCTCGTCGCAGCGCGTCCCGTCGATATCGGTCTTAAAAATCGACGCGGGGCCGACCGAAACGATTTCCATTTTGGCGTTGAGGCCGAGACCGCGCGAATCGTAATAGATTGCGCCGTCCGCGCCGCTCCAAAAAGGATTGTCATCCAACGCGTCGCCCGAAGTAAGAAATTTCAAATCGTTGGTGTTTCGGTTGTAGACGGCCACACTTTTTGTGCTCTCGTTTTCGGCGGCCGACAGGACGATCAGGCCCGCTTCGGGGCAGCTCTGCGCGGCGTAAAATTTATATTGATTGCTGTGGTAGATATGGTTTTCACGGCCCGTTTCGTAATTTTTGGCAATGACGCCCGACACCTCGCCCGCGATCACCGTATAAAAACAGTCTTCCTCGCCGTCGGGACAGACCGCGTTAACGGCCGCATAAAACTCTACGGGCCCGTCGTCGTGATAACGCCCTTGAAAGGCCGCGCTTTGCCCGCCGTATTTCCATTCGTTCTTTTTTTGGATTTTGATCAGGTTGTCGCGGTATTTCTCGATATAACCGCTGTCCGATTTTTGGATTTTTTCGCCGTCGAACCTGCCGATTGTGTTTAACGCCGCGTATAAGATTTTTTCCATATTTGTGATTTTCTCGGAAAACTTTTAAAAGCTTTCCAAACCTTTCAAAAATTTCAACTTTTAACGGGATGGTGCCGATTTTATACGACATACTCAAATTCTTCCGCTTCGCGGACGGCGCGGACGGCGCGGCGAAGCGGATCGATTACGGCGGTGCAAAACAATAAATAGGACTCGGCGGGGCCGTCGGCGTGGTAATAATATGCGGCGAGCAGCTTATGAAAATCGATATTGCGGCCGTCGATTTCCATCAACAGGCAATAGACGAACGCTAACAGGTCGCCGTCGCTTTGCGGCATGACAAGGCTTTTCCGATTGTCCGAAACCGAAACGTGCCTGTCGAACTCCGTCGCGAAGTTATACCCCGTCGCCGCGTGGGCGAAAATCGATAAAAGTATCGAGCTGCCCGCGATCGCCTTCAAAACCGAACGGATATGCCGTTCCGCCAAAATGAACTTCCCCGCCTTCATCGCGCCGCACTCGTCGAAAAATTTTTCGTAGGCGGCCTCCGAATCGCTGATCACACTTAAATCCATACGGGTATTATACCATAAACAATTTTATCCGCAAACAATATTTTCCATGTTGAATACGGGATCGTCCAAAAATTCCTGAACGGTCATATCAAAACCCTCGGCAAGCAAATAAAGTTTGTCAAGGGTAATCGTTTTACAGCGGGAATATAAAATATTATAAATATTGGACGGGTCGATCGCTATCTTTTTGCAGAGCGCGTATTGGCTCATGCATTTTTCTTGGAAGAGTTGCTTGACACGAATCGCAACCGCTTCGCAAGTCGTCATATAAAACTCCTCCTTTTTTGAAAAGTGTACCATATTTTTACGACGTATTAGCCGAACATATTCCCCTACGAACATATTCATAGCCGAATATATTCTGCAAACACTTGACAGGCAGAATATATTCGGCTATACTATATAAAAATAAGTTACGAGGTGGTCATGAAAAAACGCACATTTGTTTTATCGTTTTTAGCTATTATTTTACTCATTGGCTTTGCATTGCCGGGATGCGACACAAAAACCGACGAAACACAAAGCTCAAAAACCAACGGCACACAAGAAGAATATCCGTGGGTTCAACCAAAGGACACCGAAAAAGTGGTCGATACGTCGATCGTCGATGCGCTTTTCGAGGCGGGCATCGGCTTTGGCGTGGATGCGTTGACCGCGAGCAGCCCTGTGGGTAATTTGCGCAAATCTCCCATTTTCGAGTCGAGCATCCTCACAAAAGAAAATCTCGGATCATATGCGATCGGATCTTCCCGTTCTTCTGCCACTTCGAAAGAAACCATCATCGACGAAGTAACCGGCTACAACGCGAAACTGATCTATACAGCATCCGCCGAAGCAGAGCTTTCCGGATTATTTACAGCTGGTTTTGAACAAAAGTTTTCATTAGATAGCGCCGTCAGTTCCAAAAAACATATTTATCAATATTACTTTATTCAAAATCAATACGTAGTCGGCAGAAATTATCAGCTGACGGATTATACGCAACCCAAAACATATCAATCAAAATTATCGCAGAATCTTTTAAACGATTTACAAGACATTCATTCCGACAAATCGCGCGCCGACGATTTTTTCAGTAAATACGGGACTCATGCGGTCATGGCCGTTTCCTATGGGGGAATGATCGGAACCTATTATTCATGTTTTTCTAAAAACACGATAAACGTTGCGGAAATTTCCACCGCGCTCACGCAACAAATGCGCGCAAGTTTTACCAATGACGGGATTTCAGGCGGCGCAAGCTCCGGTATTGACGCCGCGCTTAAAGCAAAATATGAAAAAAATGATACAGATACGGTAACCGCACTGTATGTCGAAACCATTGGCGGAAACGTCATTGGATCCAATACGTTTGAAGCCGTCGCAAGCGGCTATGGTTCATGGGTCAATTCGCTCAATAAGCCCGAAAAGTACAGCGTCATCGATGTCCCCGATCAAGGACTCGTACCGATATGGTATTATTTCCCGCAGGAATATTCCGAGGCCGCGACCGTTTTGAAAACAAGATTTATCGAAAAAGCCACGCAAAAAGGATTGGATTTGGCGAGAAAAATGTTTTTGCCTAAATTAAAGAGTACTCTGAACTTTCATTTAGAAGGAGACGAATTGAACCTACAAGCAAATCATGAGTATTCTGACGATCCGCGAAATATCAATTTGGACGTGAGCGACTTGATCGCGGCGGGATACATCTATGTCAAGCTTACGGTTAGGTTTTATTTGAGCGCGGGTACAAAAAATTATTATCCCTACGTATATCTTTATCATGGTTCGGATCTGCTCAAAGAACAAGCTTATAGCAATGCAAATACCGGTTTGAAAGACTTTAACATTACCATAAGGTTAGACGTCCTCCTTTCTAACCCGACGGTCTATCTCAAATATAGGAATGGCGGAAAAGCCGGTTTAGATCATTCTTGGACGCGCGGCGCGGCAAGCGTCACCTTCGATGTGGATGAGGTGACGAAGGTCAATAACAAATAATTTTACAGATATTCCGCGCCCTTTTCCGTATACTCCGCCTTCCGCTGCAAGATCCCGTCCGTCTCCTCTTTGAGCTTTTCGGGTTCGGGGGATGCCAACGTCAATACGACCGCTTCGCCGAATTCGCGTTTGACTTCGATACCATGCTTTAAGGTTCGAATGCGGGCGGCGGCGGCAAAGTCCAAAACGATTTCCAAAACGCTCATCAGGCGGTATTCTTTCGTTTCCGTGTTTTTGAGCGCGTCGGAAGCGGCGCGGGCATAGGCGCGCGTCAGGCCGCCCGTCCCCAATTTGACGCCGCCGAAATAGCGGACGACCGCGACCAACGCGCAGGTCAGGCCGTTGTGTTTGAGAACCTCCAAAATCGGCGGGCCCGCCGTGCCTTTGGGTTCCCCCGCGTCGGAGGCTTTTTGCAAATTGCCCGCGCGGCCCGCGATATAGGCGTAGCAAATGTGCGTCGCGAACGGGTGCAAGGCTTTCAACGCCGACAAGCGTTCCTCGGCTTCCTCCGCGCTTTGAATCGGGTAACAGTACGCGAGGAACTTGGAGCGGCTGACGACGTACTCGCTTTGCGCGGCTCCCGCGACGGTCTTATAAGATTTCACACGATCGATCATTTCCGATTCGGACTCGATTTATTGTAGCACATTTATCGGTTTTTGTCACGGCCGTGAATCCCCTTTTTTGAGCGCTTCGCTCTTTTTTCGACAATCGGTTGAAAAACCGCGTTCAAACGCTTGACAAAGTTTTTTTCTTTCTATATAATAGTTTTGAATTAGCACACTCGCAATGTGAGTGCTAAATAACGAACAGCTTTCTTTCGGATTGCCCGTCAAAGCTTGTTCCGTCGGAAAGAAAGCTGTCCGACCGATTGAAAACAATATTTAATATATAGGAGGTCCTAACAAACCATGAAACTCAAACCCTTATTTGACAAGGTCGTGATCCAAAGCTTGGATACCGACGAGAAAACCAAAAGCGGCATCGTCCTGCCCGGCTCGGCGCAGGAAAAGCCCCAAATGGCGAAGGTAATCGCCGTCGGCCCCGGCGGCGTCATCGACGGCAAGGACGTGACCATGCAGGTCAAGGTCGGCGACAAGGTGCTGTACGCCAAATACGCGGGCAGTGAGTTCAAGATCGACGGCGCGGAATACACCATTTTGCGGCAAAGCGATATTTTGGCGCTTGTGGAGTAATTCTTGAAGGCAGTATGCGAAATTGAAATTTTAAAGGAGAAATAAATAACATGGCTAAACAAATTAAAACCGGCGAAGAAGCGCGCCGCGCCCTCGAAAAAGGTGTAAATACGCTGGCCGACACCGTAAAAATCACTCTCGGCCCCAAGGGCCGCAACGTGGTGTTGGACAAAAAGTTCGGCTCCCCCCTCATCACCAACGACGGCGTGACGATCGCCAAGGAAATCGAGTTGCCCGATCCGTTCGAGAACATGGGCGCGCAGCTCGTCAAAGAGGTTTCCACGAAAACCAACGACGTGGCCGGCGACGGCACGACGACGGCCGCGCTGCTCGCGCAGGCTATCATTCGCGAGGGTCTGAAAAACGTCGCGGCGGGCGCGAACCCGATTATCCTGCGCAAGGGAATCCTTGCGGCTTCGGACGCGGCGGTCGAGGAGCTGAAAGCTTTGAGCAAAAAGGTCATCGATAAGAAAGCGATCAGTCAGGTCGCCGGCATTTCGGCGGGCGACGAGTCCGTGGGCGCGCTGATTAGCGAGGCGATGGAAAAGGTTGGCAAGGACGGCGTGATCACCGTCGAGGAAAGCAAGACGATGAAAACCGAGCTGAACGTGGTCGAGGGTATGCAATTCGACCGCGGTTATGCGTCGGCGTATATGGTCACCAACACCGAGAAAATGGAGGCGGCTCTCGAAAACCCCGTCATCCTCATCACGGAAAAGAAAATCGCCAACGTACAGGAAATCCTGCCCCTGCTTGAACAGGTCGTGCAACAGCATCTGAAAATGCTGATCATCGCGGAGGAAGTCGAGGGCGAGGCTTTGACCACGTTGGTCGTCAACAAGCTGCGCGGCACGTTCGATTGCGTGGCCGTGAAAGCGCCGGGCTTCGGAGACCGCCGCAAGGCTATGCTCGAAGATATCGCCGTTTTGACGGGCGGACAGGTCATCAGCGACGAGCTGGGGATCGATTTGAAGGAAGTCAAATTAAACATGCTCGGACGCGCGAAGTCGGTCAAGGTCGATAAGGACAACACCACGATCGTGGAAGGCGCGGGCTCGCCCGAAGCAATCCGCGGCCGCGTCAAGGCGATCAAGGCCCAAATCGAAGTCACAACGAGCGATTACGATAAAGAAAAGTTGCAGGAGCGTTTGGCGAAGCTCGCGGGCGGCGTGGCGGTCATCAACGTCGGCGCGGCAACCGAGGTCGAGATGAAGGACAAAAAACTGCGGATCGAGGACGCGCTGAACGCGACGCGCGCGGCCGTGGAAGAAGGTATCGTGCCCGGCGGCGGCGTGGCTCTCCTCTACTCCATTCCGCGCCTGAACAAATTGATCGCCTCTCTCGAAGGCGATGAAAAGACCGGCGCGAAGATCGTCCTGCGGGCGATCGAGGAACCGGTGCGCCAAATCGCCGCTAACGCGGGCGTGGACGGCGCGATCGTGGTCAACACGATTTTGACCGCCAAGGGCAAGGCCAACTACGGTTTCGACGCTCTGAACAACGAATACGGCGACATGGTGGCCAAGGGCATTATCGATCCGACCAAGGTGACGCGCAGCGCGCTGCAAAACGCGGCCTCCGTGGCGGCGACCTTGTTGACGACCGAAAGTGTCGTGGCCGATATCCCCGAAAAAGAACCGGCTCCTCCGGCGGGAGGCGGGATGCCCGGCGGTATGGGCGGCATGTATTAACGCGCTCCGCGGGCTGTTATTTCACAAAAGCGGCGGCATTCGTTTTGAATGCCGCCGCTTTTGCTTATTTATCGCCCGCTCTGCGCTCCTCTCCGACCACACGCGATTTTTGTAAAACAAAAATCGGTCGGACTTAATAAGGTATGATTTCAATACTTTCATGCCGTCTTTGTCTGTCATTTCAACGGAACGGAACGGAGTGACACACGCGGCAATCTCAATCTTGTAAAACCGCGTTCAACCGTCGCATGATTTCCTCCGTCGGCGGCTCGACGCCCGACAGCGGATAGGGAATGTTCAGGGCGTCCCACTTATAGGCGCCCGCCGTGTGATAGGGCAATAACTCGACTTTTTCCGCGCCGTATGTATCCGCGATTTCTTTTAGCTTTCGAACCTGTTCTTCCGAATCGGTATAGCCAGGGACGATAACCTGCCGCAACCATATTCTTTTACGCAAGGAGGCGCACAGCGACAGAAAGCTCAACGTGTTTTGCAAACGGTTCGTACCGCTCGGTTGCGCTTTTCCGCCGCCGTTCGGATCGGCATTCCGTTTATTGTCCGGCACAAGGCCGCAAAGCCGATTGAACCGCGCGGGGTCGGTGTGCTTGATATCCAAGATCACAAGATCCGTCACGTTTAACAATTTAAGGATATCCTCATTCATTGTGCATTGTGCATTGTGTCTTGTGTCTTGTATCTTATCCTTATTTTCTTTTTCAGTCGGGCGGTTTTCTTTTGACGGGCAACCCGTGACGGGCAAGCTTAAAGAAAAAAGCCCGTAAGCCGTATCTACGGCGGTTTGTATCCCCTCTTTTTTCAGCAGTGTGAACAATTCGGTTAAAAACGCGGCTTGCAACAGCGGCTCCCCTCCGCCCGCCGTTACGCCGCCCGTTTTCCCGTAATATTCCTTAAAACGAAGAAGCTTTTTACAAAGCCGTTCGGGTGTGAATTTTAAAGCATATTTGTCCGGCTCCCACGTGTCGGGATTGTGACAGAACAGGCAACGGTACGGACAGCCCTGCATAAAGAGCACCGTGCGGATACCCGGCCCGTCGGTCGCGCCGAGCGTTTCTATGGAGTGCAGATACCCTATCCTCATTTTTCTCTTTCTAAACCGTTCCGCACAAACGGGCGACCGCATCTTCCTCGGTTGGAACGAAAAACACGCTATGTCCGCGGTTACACTCGCGGATAAAATCACGCAAAGCCGCGCTCGAACGATCGGCAAAATCCCCGATAATAGCCAGTTTTTTAGAATAGTTGCTGAATTTTTGCAGAATTTCCCCCGCCATACCGGTTTTCAAATCGAAAAAGGCGCGCGGAAACGCTTCCTTGCGAACGGCTATACGGTCGCAAGCGTCGTAATAGCCGACCTCTGCGATCAGGTCGAGCGCGGTCTGCGCGTCGGGAATCGGTACGTTGTCCAACACGGCGGTTCTCATACCGTTCCGTATAATGATTCTCTTGTCCGCCTTTTTCAATGTCCGGTTGCCTCCAGATATTTTATCGGCAAATATTTTATCGTATACTGCACGACCAAACAGATAAACATACCCGCCGCGAACGAAGCGGCGATATTGAAAGGCAGCAGATAAAAGACGCGAACCTCGCCCACAAAGAACGAGGCGACGAGAAGCTGAACGATATTGTGCGCGCACGCGCCCAAGATGCCGACCGCCGCCAAGCTGACGCGCGGAAACGCGAAAGAATACAACACGGTCATGACCAAATAAGCCGCGACGCCGCCCGACAGCGAATAAACCAACCCCATGCCGATATTGCCCGAAAACAGCGATCCCAACAGGCAACGGGCAATCAATACGATCAATCCTTCGCGCCAACCGAACACGATCAGCGCGAACAGGGTGACGACGTTCGCCAGACCCACTTTGGTGCCGGGCGCGAAAACCAAAACGGGCGGCAGCCATGACTCCGCCAAATGCAGAACCAACCCCGCCGCCGTTAAGAGCGCAAGATAAAGCAGTTTTTTTGTGTTCATGCTTTTCGTTTTCAAATGTCCGGTTCTCACTCCGTTATATAATCACTTCGGATATATCTCCCGCTCCCGTTACCCGCAGAACGACCCTGTACGGCGAGCAGACGATCTGCTGTCCGACGCGGCCGATCCTGCCCATACGGACGCAAATTTGATTGTGACAGCCGGATTCCTCCACCCACGCCTCGCCGCCGCGGACGACGACGGTCAACCGCCCTTCGCCGTATATGTCCGACAAAGCGAATAAATCAAATTCGGCGTCCTTATTCAGGTCGTATTCCCGAACCTGCCGCATATTTTGTTTGTCGTAATAAGCGATTTCCAGCGTGCCGCCTTTCGGGGATCGGAGCGAAACGATCAAAAAAACGACGGCGACAATCAGCGCCGCGTACACCGATAAATCCCATAACTTAAAGGGAAATTTGGCTTTTCGAATGCACTCGATCTTGTTATTCAATTTCGTAAAAAAGCCCGTTTGATTGGGTGTGTTGATAAAGTAAACACAGCGGAGCGACGAGGAGTCTTTCGCGCGGATGAAAGCAAAAAATGCAGTCGTAGCAGCGTTACGACGAGGCTTTTTGCCAAAATACACGTAAAAAGAACCGTCGCCGCCGCCGTGGGGACTTTGTCAACACGCCCTAACGCCGTTTCGATAAAAGAACCGCTCCCAAAGCGAATGCGCCGGCCGCGAGCACCGCCGCGCCCGCCGCCGACCGACAGCCTTTGCCCGACGGAAATCCGATATTCCCGTATACGCCGTATAGGTGAAAAGTCGATTTCTCGTTGCCGTCGGCCGCCAAGGTCATCGGTTTGCTCAAAGCGTACCGCATATCGTCCGTGATGATAATGCCCGCTATATCCCTTTGTTTCAGGAATTCCAACCCTTTTTCTAAGCCTTTCACACAGACCACGGTCGCGTATGTGTCGGCAAGCGCGGAGCTTTCGCAAAAAACGGACACGCTGACCACGCCGCCCTGATCGTTGGCGTACCCGCCGTCGCCGCGCCGCGACAAATTGATCGGCCAGCCCGTGCGCGGATCGATGATATGCGTCACATAGACGGGCTTCGCCGTACCCAAGGACTCCGCGCCGGTGTCTCCGTCCACGATGAAATTCCGCTCGTATGCGCCGCTCGTCACGGCGGACAAGGGCCCGCTTTCCAGCCGAACGAAGTATTCCCCTAAATTTTTCGGCTCCGTCACGCGGATTTTCCACGAGTCGCCGCCGTACAAATTGACGTTGCCCGCGATATTGATCTGCGCGGCGTCCACGGCGTGTTCGGCGCAAATTTCAGCCGCGCGGTCGGCGGCCCAGCCCTTCGCATACGCGCCGAAGTCGATCATCATGTCGGGAGCCGCGCCCTCCTTGATGCCCATATAGTATTGCGCGCCCTCTTGCCAAAGCTTCAGCTTGCCGTAGTCAAACCGCACGTTTTGCCCGACGTCGGCGGGAACGCGCGCGGCGATCTCGTTTAAAGGCGTATGATCCATGTAATTATACTGCCCCGCCGTCAGCTCCCACATTTCAACCACGCCGAAAAGAACGCGGATTACCGCATCGAGATTAGCGGGGATTTATTTCAAATCGCGACCGAATGCTTCGGGGTGTACGAAGATACCGATAAGCTGTTCAATCCGGCGGTTTACCC
>BNZQ01000051.1 GCA_026001225.1 Clostridia bacterium | reverse complement strand
AACACGCCGCTGCCCTCATTGCTCCATACCGCGTCGCCCTTTTTAATCTGCACCGCGTAGCCGCCGCCCGCCGAGAGTGCGGTCAGCGTATACGCGCCGCCCTTTTTACCCGCGCAACCCGCCGCAAAACCCGCCGCGCCCAAAAACACGAACGCCAAAACTGCTGAAATTATTTTATTTTTCATATTATTACCACCTTTCTTAGGTTGAGATTCCTCGTTTGCCCGTCAGGTTTGCCGGCTTGAAATTACATTCCTCTAATAAGCGCGCTTACTTGCCGCCGTTCTTCACATATATGTCGTAGCCCTCGGCGAACAGCTCCATATAGCCGTCGATGTTTAATCTGTCGGCCATTGTGTTATAGTCCTGATACGCCCTCTCCAGAGTCCATTGCCCCGTAATCACCTTGACGTTGATTTCCTCTATAAATTTATTGATGTCGGCGTACATAACCGAGGCCTGCTTGATACGCGAGGTGTTTTTAAGGAAAATTGTGGGGAAGCCGTCAAAGCCTATCGACTGCATACGCATCGTTTGCGCGGCGTTGTTCGCCACAATCGGCTCGGAGTTCTTTGCTTGGAACGCCTCGTCCAGCTCGAGATACGGCATACCGCCGCCGCCCTGTATGGTGGCGCGGCTCAAATAATCGGCGCGCTCGTTTGCGGGAATCAGCCAGCTCCACGTGGTGTGCGCGGCGTCGTCCCACTTCCATTCGACGTCCTCCTTTCCGATAATGACCCACTTGGAGTACTCCTCGCTGTACAGCGTGTCCAGCCAGCGGGTAATCACCTCCGGGTATTGACACTTCTTTGTCACGACGAAAAATCCGTCCGTCGTCGAGGCGGCGCCCCTCCACATTGCCTTACCGAAGTAATCGTTCTTAACGGTATTCAGCGTAACGTACGAGTTCGCGTTATCATAGCCCACCACGGCGTACGCGGCGTAATCTATAAAGAAGCCTATGTTGTCGCCGCCGTTTTTCGCGCCCTCGACCCACTTTTTTTGAACGGTACTGCCCGCAAAGTCCGCGTTCAACAAGCCCTCTCTGACTAACTCGTTCAGCCAGACAAGCCCCGCCTTGTATCTGTCCGTATTCGGTCCGAACTCTATGTCGCCGTTCTTATCGAACTGCATATATGAATCATAATCGATACCGAAAAATGATAATAGCCAGTAAATCTCGGCATAGCCGCTTAAGTACATAGGATATCTACCCGGATACTTCGCTTTGAACGCGATCAGCATGTCCTTAAACTCGCCGGGCGTCGTCGGCATACTCAGCCCGCAATCGGCAAGCCAAGCCTGATTAATCCACGGCAAGCCCACGAAATGAAAGGCGTCCTTTTTCCCCACCGTCGGCAAGGAATAGATATGTCCGTCCGGCGCGGTGATGATTTGTGCAATCTGCGGATCCGCCGCCATAAGCGCTTTCAGATTGGGCATATTTTCGTCTATATACTTTTCCAGCGCGATAATCGTGCCTTGACTGCCGTATCTGATAACCTCGGTTTTATCGAACAGCGCCTTGAAAAAGAAATCGGGCATACCGTCCGACGTCGTAATCGCGAGCGGCTTTTTCGTACCGTAGGTCTCCATATCGAATACGTTAAAGTTAAAGTCCACGCCGGTCAACTCGTTCATACGCTTGAAGAACAGATTGTTTTGCCAATTGATGTCCAACGTATAGTGACTCGGCGCCATCATAGTCAGCTTAAAGTTGCCGATATACTCGTCCTTCAAAATCGGATAAGTACCCGTCGGCGTCATAATGTCCTTCAGCACCGCTTTATCGCCGCCGCAAGCCGACAGCACCGGCACAAGCAACATAACCATAAGCATTAACGCGGTGAAAGCCTTCGCGGCGAACCTCTTTGTCTTTTTTGTGTTTTCCATGATAATCTCCTTTTTTTATAATGATTAATGATTAATAATTTTATTTGTATTTGTAATTTGCCCTCTCACCCCTTCAGCGACCCTACCATAACGCCGCGAATGAAGTACTTTTGAATAAACGCATACAGCAGAATCAGCGGTACGGCGGATATGATGATCGTGCCGTACTTCATCGCCATAAGCGCGGTAAGCTGATCGGCGGGATTGATTCCCGCCCACGAGTTGACGTGCGCGGCGGCGTCCGAGGAGAGCAATAACTCGCGCAGCAGCAGCTGCAGAGGGTATTTAGCGCGGTCGTCCAGGAATATCATCGCGCCGAAATACGAGTTCCATTGCCCCACCAGCGCATACAGTCCGATAACAATCAGTATAGGACTGGAAAGCGGCACGGCTATACGCAGAAAGAAAGCAAAGTCGCCGCAACCGTCGATATTGGCCGCCTCTTGCAGCTCCTTTGGGATACGCGTGTTAAAGTATGAGCGCACGATGATTATATTCCACACCGAAACCCCGGGCAGTACGAGCGCGAGTACGCTGTTATACAAGTGCAGATTTCTGATCAACAGGTACGTCGGCACTAAGCCCCCGCCGAAAAACAACGTGATAGTGTACACCACCATAATGAACTTTTTCGCCATAAAGTCGCCCCTCGACAGCGGATAGGCGGCGCACAGCGTCAGCGGCATCGAAACCGCCAGCGTGAGCATACAGTAAAGAATTGTGTTGAGATAGCTTCTGCCGAAACCGTCGTATTGAAAAATCAGCTTAAATCCCTCTATGTTCCACCCGCGCGGTATAAACAGCATATCGCCGGACAGAATCGCATCGGCGGAGGAAAACGCGGCACTGAACACATACAGCAGCGGTATCAGCCACAGCAGCATAATCACCACCATCAGCGTCCAGACGACGGCATTGAACGGAACGTCCGAATTAAAGCGCATTTTGCGCCTTTTTTTAATTTTAATTTCTTCTACTTTTTCCATTCTGCACTTTTCCGTTTTTTGCCGCTATTTATACACGCGGCATATTTATGAATGTGTTTATCCGTCGTTTCTTTCCGTATGGATTAACGCTTACAGAAACGGCGCCGGGCAGAGCAAGACGAAGTATTGCTCTGGTAATCCTGCCGCTTCACCAAAGAGAATAATCCGAAATCCTCCTTACAAGCAGGTTTGCAAGCACAAGCAGAACGAAACTGACCACCGAGTTAAACAAGCCCACCGCGGTACCGAAGCCGTAGTCCTGCGCCAAAACGCCGAGCTTATACACATAGGTAGAGATAACCTCCGACCTGCCCGAATTGAGGGGTGTCTGCAAAAGGAAAATCTTTTCAAAGCCCACCGACAGCAAGCTGCCCAGCGCCAGCACTAACAGCACCGAAACTGTGGGATACAGCTGCGGCAGCTCGATAAAGCGCAGCACCTTCATTTTGTTCGCGCCGTCCAGCTTTGCCGCGTCATAAAGGTCTTGCGGCACGCCGCCCAAAACCGACAGATATATAATACTGCTCCACCCCATCGCCTGCCACAAGTCCGTCCAGACGAACAGACTGTAAAAGACGTTCGCCTCGTTCAGGAAATCTTTCGGGGGTATGTTAAACAGTCCGAGCGCTTTGTTTACAATACCGGTATGCACGTTAAAAAAGTCGGTAATAAGCGACACCATGATAACGGTAGAAATAAAGTAGGGTATATACGACACCGTTTTGATAAACTTGCCCGCCCATTTTACCTTTATCGTGTTCACAAGCAACGAGAATATAATGGGCATCAAAAACCCGACGCCCAACGAGTACAGACTGATGAGGAACGTATTCAGTATAACGTTTTTGGCGTAATACGAGTTGAAAAACAGCTTGAAGTTTTCAAAGCCTATCCACGCACTGCCGAACAAGCCTCCCTCCACCGAATAGTCCTGAAACGCCATAAGCACGCCCGCCATGGGAACATAGGAGAATATGATGATCAGGACAAACGCGGGCAGACTCATCAGATACAACGCCGGTCTCCGCCGCATATTGCTCAGCAGTCTTTTAAAATAATTCGGTTTTGCCGGTGTTACCACCGTGTTTGCAACCGGGTGCGACATAGCATTTCTCCCTTTCCTGTCATTTTAAACCTTCCTCTTCCTCACCAAGAACCACCACGCCGCGAACGCGCCGCCGCCGGCAACGGCTACGCTGCCTATGACTATGCCCGCTATCGCGCCGCCGGATAAGCCCTCGCCGCCGCCTCCGGTCTTTGCCGTAACGGTTACCGCCACGGTGACCGATTTCACGCCCGCCGAAGTAACAGTGACGCTTGCCGTGCCCTCCGCTACGCCCGTAATGGTCAGCTTGCCCGTCGCGCCGTCATACGTCGCCGTGCAAACCGCCGACTTCTCGCTTTCTACCGAGATATCGCTAAGGCTTAAAGTAAATCCGGCAAGGATAGAAACCGTAACCTCCGCCGTTTCCTCCGCCTTCACCGATACGGTGACGGGAGTTACCGCAAACTTGGCCACCGGCTCCGGTGTTGCAGCCGCCGTGACGGTGAACGCAAGAGGCTGCGAGTAAAGCGTTCTGAGCCATGTGGAATCATAATATTTTAAACGAACCGTTACCGTGCCGGCCGATTTCGCGGTGTATACGCCGTCGGTTAGCTCTACAAACTCCGCGCCGCTCAATATTTCAAACTCGGTCAGGTTTTTCACACCGGTGTCGTTTTTGCCGATGACGCTCACGTCGTCGAATTTGACTTGCGTCCCTATCTCGAAATTGTATTCTTGTGTAAAATCGATATCGACGGGGTATTTCGCCATATATTCGATGCGGTCGGTAACAATGCCGGCGATACCGTAATTCGCCATTTCCTTTATCACCGCCGTGGCGTTCAACGTATACACGTTGAGCATAATCCCGCGCTGGCTCAGCGCCTTTATAACCTCGGGGCGCCGTACCGAGTTATATTCCGGAAAATATGTAACCCCGCTGTGGGACAGCGTCGCCGCAAGCACGCTCTGCACCGCCGAGTCGTTATTTACCGGCAGCGCGTAACCCGTACCCATAATCAGCGCCCTTGACAGATACGGCATAGCGACGGCAACCGCGTCGAGCTGCGCCGTAGAGAAGCTTGTAGTAACAATTCTGTCCGCCATGTTAAATTCCTCGACAAGCACCTTATAATAGGGCATAATCGCCGTATCGGTTGTTTTGATTTCGATTTGGTGTACAATATCCTTGTCTTGAAAATATTCGAACACCTCGCGCAGCGTCGGTATTTTATAGCTTGTTCTGATCGTAAGCGCTTTGAGTTCGGCAAGCGTTTTGCTCGCCACGGTACCGTCGCCGTTGGTCGTGCGGTTTACGCTGTCATCGTGCATAATGACAATCTGGTTATCGCTTGTCAGCTGTAGATCGTATTCAAACAAATCGGCTTTTTGCGCTTCCGCCTCCTTAAAGGCCTCCATGGTATTCTCGGGTCTTAGGTTGGACGCGCCCCTATGCGCCATAAAGAACATCTCGATCGCCCTCGCGCCCGTATCGAAGCCCCCCAGCGCGGTAAAATAGCCCGCCGTATCGGCGGAGGCGTCGGTTATAACGCCGTTTGCGCCCAATAAGATCCGCCCGCGCTTGTCACTGCCCGCGCCGCTTACCCAGACGGCAATCCAGCGTTTGCGCAAATACGTCACGCCCGCCTTGTCGATTTCGCCGTCAATCATTACGGTCAAGGTTTTATTCGTGTTCGCCGTCGCCACAACCGCCGCCAAATCGCTTGTGTCCGTCACGATCCACGCCGTCCGCACAAGCGTGCCCGCGTCGCGCACGGCTTTTAAGAGCGGCGCGTTGTCGGATACTATAAGGGCGTCGGGGTGAGCGCTTATCAGTGCCATAATCCCCGTGCGCTGTGCGTTGTTGCTGATCTTAAAGGCGGGTATGATTTTACCGTTGAGCAATTGCAGCGCGGCGGACGCGCTGCCTAAAACGCCGCCCGTACCCGATACCACGTCCAGGCTATCGTTGATTGTCATAATCAGCGTCGCGGGGCGCGCGGCCGCCGTAGAGTATGCCGTAACCGTTTCCCAGCTGTCCGCCCTTTCGATAATCGCGGGCGCGTCTATCAGATTGGTAGTCGGTATGTACAGATTATTCATTACAAACGCTTCCGCCGCTTCGGCGCGCGGAGACAAGCTTCCCGGTGACAGCGGAATCGCCGCCGCGGTCAGCGTCAACGCGCAGACAAGTACGAACATAAGAGTCTTATTTCTAAAATTCCGTTTCGCCATTTTCATCGGACCTTCTCCCTTCCGTTAGAATTTTATCGTTCCGTACCGACAGTTATATAATATTGCCCTTATATCTTTTTCTTCTTCCTTATCAGGAACCACCACGCCGCGAACACGCCGCCGCCGGCGACGGCTGCGCTGCCTATGACTATACCCGCTATCGCGCCGCCGGATAAGCCGTCGCCGCCCGGCTCCTCGCCGTCACCCCCGGTCTTGGCCGTAACGGTTACCGTCACGATGACCGATTTCACGCCGTCCGAAGTAACATAGACGCTTGCCGTGCCCGCCGCTACGCCCGTAATGGTCAGCTTGCCCGTCGCGCCGTCATACGCCACCGTACAGACCGCCGTCTTATCGCTTTCGACCGAGATGTCGCTAAGGCTTAAAGTAAATCCGGCAAGGATAGAAACCGTAACCTCCGCCGTTTCCTCCGCCTTCACCGATACGGTGACGGGAGTCACGGCAAACTTTGCCACCGGATTGACGGTTACCGCGCAAACCGCGGGAGTCCACGTAGTACCGCCGACCGTTGCCGTTACCGTGGTCGCGCCGCCCTTTAAGCCCGTAAGCGTTACCGTCGCGCCGTCTGCCGAAACCGATTTAGACAGAATCGCGCCGTTCGTTACCGTCCACACAATGTCCGCGGGGTCGAAGCCGTAGTCCGGATTCAAGTCAAGCGTTAAGCTGAAAGTCTCGCCATCCTCTATCGTCTTTGCGCTGTCCGAAAGCGTGAACGGGTCGGAAACGTATTTGATACGCGGGTTGAGGTCTTGCTTTAACGAGCCGCCGCCCGCACTCTTTTGCACGAAGTAAATGTAATCGCCCTCTTCTACGCTGAACACGGGCGCGGTAAGCGTCGCGCCGTTCCAGATTTTATCGCCGTCCGTTTCTTCCGCTATCACATTGCCTTTATAGACAATCTGCACGACCGCGAGGTACGAGCCGTACGCGTCCATTTCGACCGATACGTAGCCATTATGCGGCACCTTAAAGCGGTAGGCAATGTCGCCCTCGCCCGCCAAGCCGCTTGCGTGCAGAAACAGTCCGCCGAACGCGCCCATAAATTGGTACTCGGCCGCCGCCCTATACATTGCGTTGTTATACCGGGTATCGTTTCGTTGGACAATATCCCAATCGCCGGCATCTGTTTCCAGCTCCGGGAACTGTAGCCACGGGGTCGTGCTGTCGCCGCTTTTGTATACCGGCTCGAAGTAGTTGGAGTCGTTTATCTGCTGCCATCTCCAAAAGTTGTGCAGCTCGTAGACCTCGGGGAACGCCTCGTAAGACACCACCGGCGAG
The DNA here is from genome assembly GCA_026001225.1 of Clostridia bacterium. Lineage (GTDB taxonomy): Bacteria > Bacillota > Clostridia > Christensenellales > DUVY01 > BNZQ01. The sequence goes on along the minus strand of BNZQ01000051.1, from coordinate 3,877 downwards.
GAATAGATTTGCGATTCGGACAGCGTGCTGATAAACTCTATTTTATCGCCGACGGCGACGGTTACGGAAATATTCACCCATGCCGAGCCCGCGGGGGACGATTCGTTAGCGCTGCTATACAGGTCCTTCTGTGTTCCGCTTGCGGGGAACAGCTGTGTCTGCGCTCCGCCGCTAATTTTCACTATGCGGTAGCCGCCCTTAACTCCCGCGTCGGCGCTATCCAATTTGTGCAGCGGCGCGACTTGCGCGAGGTCCTGAATGTACAGCGTTCCCGCCGTCGGCGCGGTGTATACGAACGCCGTCATTTTGCCGACGCCGTTAGACAGCACCGTGCCGTTATACGCAAAGGTTTTGTTGCTAACGTCCGTGCCGTCCTTATAAAAATACCCGGTCTCCGTTTGCGTGGTATAGTAGGTAAACGTATCCGACGTTGGCGCGGTGAGCGCGGTTTCGACGCCGCCCTCTATCTTAGCCACGCTCCACGCGCTCGGCGCCGCCGGGGTAGGTTGGAATAACTCCGTGACGGACGAGCCTTGCTGCTTGCTGACAACGGCGACGGGAATTGTTATGGATTTGACTCCCGGCGCGGAAACGGTTACCGTCGCCGTCATCGGAATAATCGCCCCGATTTTGCCGGTAAGGGTTATTTTGCCGGTCGTGCCGTCATACGCCGCGCCTAAAATAGCGGGCTTACTGTTGGCGATCGCAATATCGGTAAGGCTCACGGCGGCGGAATGCTCCGCCGGCACCGCGACTTGAATTTCTTTCGTCGCTCCCGCGCTGACCGTCGCCGGCCCTCCGGGTGTTACCGTGAACTTTTCAATCGGAGCAACGGTTACCGTGCATACCGCGGCCGAGCCGTTCCTTGTCGCGGTAACTGTAGCCGAACCCGCTTTTAAGCCTTTTACGGTTACGCTTGCGATATGATCGGCATCCGCGGGGAAAGCGCTTGTACCGACGGCGGTAACTTCAACTATCGTATTGTCGGACACCGTCCACTCTATGTCGCCCGTCGTCAAATCGTCGCCGCCTACATTGGACGTCAGGGTAAGCGGAGACGAATATGTCGCGCCCTCGTTTACGGTCATTACCGTTGCGTCGAATATATAGGGAATAGCGTCTAAATAAGTGATTTTCGGATTGAGGTCTTGCTTCAGCGTTCCGCCGCCCGCGCTCTTTTGCACAAAGTAAATATAGTCGCCCGCGGAAACGTTAAGGATAGGCACGGTAGCGACCGGCGCGACGGGCGTAGACGCGTTGGCAGTCGAACCCCCGCCCTTATGTACCGCGTCTCCGGTTGCCGAAGCAATGACATTACCGTTATACACAATCTGCACGTCCGAGCGCCACTCGCCCACGCCTTCCAACTCAATTTTCACAAAGCCGCTGTGCGGCGCTTTGAAGCGGTAGGCGGCATCGCCTTCATTGGCATTGCCGCTTGCGTGCAGCCACAATCCGCCGGACACAGCCATATATTGATATATATCAGAACCATAAGTCCAGTAGGTGGCGCCCCTAATCCTTGTTCCTCCCCGTTGGGCAATATCGAAATTTCTATCCGCCCCGTCACCGTTTCTATCAAGGGCATAAAATGTCCGCCATGGCGCAGTGTCGTCGCCGTATCGGTACACCGGCTCGAAGTAGTTGGCGTCGTTTATTTGCTGATAACGCCAGAAGTTGTGAAACTCGTATGTTTCGGGGAATTCCTCGTACGACACAACCGGCTCCGAGAAAATCTTCGTATCGGGCTTTACGCTCAAAAATATTAGGCTATCACCGGCAGTCATCGCCACGGAGCCGTTGACCCATGCCGAAGACAGCGGGCGTTTATTGTCATAGTCGTCGTCATTTCCGCTGACGGCTAAAAGCTCATGGGTTTTTGAGAAATCGAACGGCAAAGCGGCAAAAAACGAATCGCTTGGGGTCGCGGGCGCGGGATAAAGCTGTGTGAGCGTAGACCCGCTTAAATGGGCAATCACATACGCGCCGCCTACGAACGAAGTGGTGTCGTAATTCAGCACCTCGACCTGCGCCAAATCCTGATAATACACCGTACCCGCCTCGGGCGCGGTGTAAGCAAAGCCCGTCAGCGCGGTAGCGGAATTTTTAAGCACCGTGCCGCCCTTTGTATCGGGGCGATTGGCAAGTAAGCTCGTTAGCGTCGGACTGAACGCGCCCGCGCCCGCTACCGGGTCTCCGAATTTAAATCCCGCCTCTTGCTGTGTGGTGTAATACGTAAAGGTTTCCGCCGTCGGCCCGGACAGCGGAGTCGGCATAGGCATAGGCGAAGTTCCGCCCGAAAGGTCTATCTGGACCGCGCTCCACGGACTGCTTGCGGGCGGGCTTGTCACAAAAATCTCTTTTACGGACGTAACCTCGGAGGTTACGTCCGCGCTTGCCGCCTTCGGCGGCAACACGATCGAAATTGCGGCGCAAACCGCAAACGCGACGGTCAGTAAAAACGCGAGAACAACTTTTGAACCTTGTCTTTTTGTCTTTGTCATAACATTTTCCACCTTGTAAGATTCGTATTAAGGCGCTCGCCTTAACCGTCTTTATTATGACACAATAAAATTTGCATGTAAATATCAAAAAATTGCAACTTTTATTCTTACGCCTTTATTTTTATGCTTTCGGTATCAAATAGTGTCCGCGCTGTCTATCCCCGCTTTAAATATCCGTCCAAAATTTTCTCGATCGCCTTGTTTTTAGACTGCGACTTCTCCGACGCTTTGTGCGTCAGGTTGTCCTGGTATTCGCTGGGAGTTATACCCGCGATGCTCTTAAAGTTTCTGAAAAAGGTCAAATAATCGGGAAAGCCCGCCCGCGTCGCGATGGCGGTAAAGGATTGCTCGCCCGCTTTTATGACCTGCATACTTTCGCGGATGCGCAAAACCGTGACGTACTTTTGGGGCGAAATACTCAGCCGCTCCTTAAACAACCGGAAGACGTATGTTTTTTCATACCCGATCAGATGCGCCATATCGTCGATGCCTATGTCGTCATGGTAGCGCGCCGTGATCATGCGGAGAATTTTTTTAAAATTTTGCTCCTTTACATCGTCGTTGAACCACTCCGACGACTCCCGCACATAGTTTTCTAAAATGTATGCGATAAATTGATATAAATACGAAAGACAGAGGATATACGCGGTATTCCCCAAACGGCTGCTTTTCATAATGGATTTATAGATGCCGATAAACTTGGCGACGCCCTTGATCGGTTGCACGGACTCGTGCCACAGCGAGGCGTTTTTTAAGAGCCCCTTTGTCGCCAGTCCCCTAAACCCTATCCAAATGTACTCCCACGGCTCCTTTTCATCCGCCTCGTAGTAGATCTGATCGTCGGGCGTTACAAAAAACACCTGTCCCGCCGCCACCGCATAGGTTTTTCCGTTGACGGTCAGCGTGCCCTTGCCGTTTAATATGTAGTGAAAAAGGTAGAACTTCTTCTTGCCCTCCCAATAGTGCAGCGGCGAACACTTTTCATATCCGCACTCCGAAAGGGACAAATCCAGCCCCTCGTCGTCGTTGATATAGCAATCGTACGTTTCATTGTTATCAAAGTTTAATTTAATCATGATTTTATACCTCTTTCTATCAAACCTTCAGACCTCGTTTTTTCCTGAATTTCAAAGGATTCGCCGCCGTTTCGTCTATCGGACTGCCCTCGACCTTGATTCCAATCGCGTCCCGTCCGCCGCCCATTCTACTCCGATCGCGGCATTTTGTCAATTCAATTCGCCAAAAGAGGAGTGGACAAATATTCCGTGCTAGATATAATTAACGTGACTGAAAGAGAAGTCACGTCCACAGTTGGGGTGACGTTCGCGGTAAGCACGTTTAGCTTTGCCGAATTTGTTATAAGCGTTTATGAA
>BNZQ01000050.1 GCA_026001225.1 Clostridia bacterium | reverse complement strand
GTCCAAATCGAACGTGTTCATGTAATCGAGGGAAACGTGCCTCCGCGTGTTTTGGCGGTCGTTCAGCCGCTCCTGCTTGTCCATCGCGGTCAGAATATCGAACCATTCGTCGCCGACCTCGATTACGCCCACCGTCCCGTCAACAAAGTAGTAAGTGTAAGTTTCCATGTTCTTTACCTCCTCGGCGTTGTGCCGTGGGTAAAGAATAGGGCTTTTGAAACCTTAAAAACGGTTTTGTCAAAATCGCCGAAACGACGGTAAGGAAGCCCCTTGAAAGCGAAAAAGCGGCCGTTACGCCGCCTTAAATCCGTTTTCGGGCATGAAAAAAGGGCGTGTGACGGTTTTCAACCGTCACACGCCCCTAAAAAACGATTTTGTGAAAATCACAGGTTTTAGAAAAATCGCAAAAAAATAGCCGCGTCGGTAACATCGACGCGGCAATCCGCATATATCAGGTCTTTTTATTCGTCGCCGTCACTCCGCCCGTCGTAGACCTGCGAGCCGAGCGGCCGTATTTTCTCGTCGGGGCTTTGGGCGTTCAATTCGTCGATCACCGCGTTGATGGCGGGTATGTCGCTCGGCAACACGCCCGAAATGACCCGTGTGTAGAAAATATCCTCGACGCTGTTGCTTCGTAGTTTATGTCCCGATTGCTCGATAAGGGAGCGCGAGATTTCCTGCGGCAGGCAAAGCCCCACGCAAATAGACACGACGACGGGCAGTTCGAGCCGTTTGTCGCGCACCGTATTTATCTTGCGGAACAGCCCTTGGTTCAGCCCCGTTTTCATCGCGAACGTCGAGCTTTTCCATTTCCGGCTTTCCATAAGCCGTCTTACGGTCTGCGACGCGGTTTCCCCGAAAAAGGTTTTTAATTCGCCGATTTCCTTTTGCAAAGCCCCGACCTGTTCGAGGGCCTTGTCTATAACGGCTTGGTTGATTTTCGGGGCGAATATATCGTGCGGCGGGCGCGCTTCCCGCCGTTGCTTTTCGCGGTACAGCACGCCGCTTTTGCGGTTAAACTCGAATAAATCCGCTATGTTGTACTCGAAGCGCAGGGTACAATCCGAAAGGTTAGCCCGCGCATAGTCGGTGAGGGTAAAGCCGCCGTTTTCGCTTTCCGTTCTGTACTCCGGCGCGTCGATTACAAAGTAGCCCTCGACGCTGCGGAACAGTCCGACATCGAATAATGTTCTAAATTCCGCATTATTTTCGTATTCCGCATAAGCGTCGGCAAGCGTTATTTCGTTCGACAGGAAAGTGCAATCCGAATCGTAATTGTACACCTCGGTCGCTTCGGGATAACCGAGTTCAATCATTCTGATTTTCGCCGCTTGCTTGGAAACCGCGTAAAAGGCGGAAAGCTCGTCGATGATTGCCGTCAGCTTATCGGGGGCGGGGACGTGCGGGTCGTAGCCGTGCGCGTCCGCGACCTCTTTTATCTTGCGCATTGTAGGGGTTTTCGGCATAAGGATTTTCGGGGCGATTCCGTTGGCCTGCCATTCCATCCAATCCTCGCCGGTCGTCATAGCGTCCCGAACGGTGTTTCCTTTGGGCGCGGTGGGGCAGCGTTGAAAGGTGTGTCCTTTGGTCAGTATACTTTTGACAGTCGCGTAAACTCTGTGCCTGTCCCAATGGAAAGCTCGTGCGCAAGCGTGTTATTCGCGCATCCCAAACACCGCAATAGGGGCTGTTTTGTAAGTAGTTAGCCCATCTGTCGAACTTGTAATCGGTTATGCCCGCTAAAACCTCCGCCTGTTTTGCGTCGTCGAGGGCGTTTAGGTCGTCAACCGTCTTTATGTTCAACCCGCTGAACTTTTTACTGCGTCCGCGCTCGCGCTATTTTTTGCAAAAGCAACAATATCGTTTAGCAAATCCCGCCCGAAATATGACTTGTATAAAATGAACGTCAGCGCGTTGCCGACGAGCTTAATTTTTCCGCCGTTACCGTCGTCCATCATTTTAACTAAGCCGTTCATGCGCCCACCTCCGTGTCGGGAATGTATATGTCGTCCTGAACGTTCGCCCAAACCGTCGCGTTGCTCGCGCTGTTTAGGATTGTGTAACTGACCTGCTGTTTTTTGCCCGCGAGTTCGGTGTATTCGATAAATCGACAACTTATAGACTATGGTTTATAAAATTTTTCAAACGCAAAAAGGCGGCAAGGTCGCCCCCGCCGCTTATTCATATTATACATTCCTACCGCGCCGTCAGTCCACGCTGATTTCGCCCTTGACGGTTGTCCCGTCGCGAAGCTCAAAGGTTATTTTGTCGCGGTCTTTTATTATGAAAAAATCAAAAGAGCGGCAGCCGGTACGGTAAAGCGAAACTCCAAAGCGACGCGCGGGCCGTCGCGCGTCACCGTTACGGGGCCGCGAACGGAAACAGCGGCGGCCGCCGCCGGAGCGGACAGCGTATACCGATAAATGCCGGGTGTCCGGCAGAAGACGGAAACCGCACCGCGTCCGTTTTCGGGGTTCAATTTTTCATAGACCTCAAAGCCCGAATGCGCCGCGCCGTACTTATGAATCCGCGCCGCCGTGATGTCCTCCCTCACTTTTCTATATTCGGCCAATACCTCCGCTATCAATGCCGTACCCGCCGCCGAAACGCCCAAAAGGTCGCCCCAAATTCCGTTCTGGCCTAAAATCAGCGACGCGAGGTTGACAAGCTGCGAATCCGCCGGATCGTCGGGCAGATAATGCGTCAGCGTCAGCACGGACGGCAGCCATTTATCGTAGACGAGAGGCGCACGGCAAACATCGGCGCGGGCGTGTCCGGGATAGGTAAAAACGTTTTGATCGGCTGTTTCGGGGATCGGAACACCGAATTCACGGTAATACGGCCCGTTGTTAATCATAAAAAACTTTCCGACCGCCAAAAAAGCCAAGCCCACCGTCCGGCTGCTCTCGGTGACATCCAAATCCAAAATAGCGTCCGGACAGTCGGACTGCACCCGCTCGGCAATTTGATTCAAACGCGCCACAAGTTCATAGGCATAGCATTGCCGCCGTTCATCGAGAGAATTTTTTGCCGTTCCATGCCCGTGGCCGCCATTCGAGCAATCGTATTGCCATACGGCGTCCCACTTAAAATACCGGACGCCGCATTCCTTATACAACCGAATCAATCTGTCCGCAAACGTTTTCCAATAGTCCGAGCAAAGGCATAAAATATAGTTATCCTCGGATTCCCACATCGCGAAAGGCTTATGCTCGCTTTGCGCCTCGTCGTAAGTACTCATGTATTGCCTGCATTCCCGAAACACACGGCTTCCGGCGGCCGCGACACGGGGGTCGAACCACAGGCCCAATTTCATGCCGTAGCCGTCCAATCGGGCGCGGACATCGCGCAAACCGTCGGGAAACCGTTGCGGGTGAACCTCCCAGTCCCCCGTAGCCGCGAACCAGCCCGTGTCCAATACGAATACATCGATCCCCATCGCGTGCGCGGCGTCGATTTCGCGCAGAATCCGATCGTAGTTCATGCTGTCAAGATACGCCTTTCCGTTGCGGAATTTGTTTCTTTCCTGAAAGTTCCACGTGTTATAGTAAATATAGGGCTTGCGGCTTTCTGTATTTTCGCTGAAATACTTGAATACGAACTCGCGGTAGCGGGCGGATAATTCCTCCGCACTTCCCGGGACGGCGCAGAATTGCAGCCAAACCGTGCGGTACTCTTTGCCGCCGCCGACCGGACGGCCGTCATAGTAACTTCCCTTTTCCGCGCACAGAGTTATCCTGCCGCCCTCCTTGCGGAACGACAGAAACCGGTCGGGGTACAGCGAGCCGTGTTCGTAGGCGAGCAACGCCGCATACCCCTTTCCCTCCTCGGTCAGTATCGGACCCATAGCCCGATCCTCATGCTCGAAGGCGGGAACCTCGCACGGCATAAAACTATGCGCCGCATGATCATAATCGGAAAGCCGCACCTCGGTCAAACGCGCCGACGGCCGGGGCTTATAGGACAAAAACGTCAAATTATCCGCGCCGTTCCGTTTGGTCATCGAAACCGTCTTGTCGCCGGAAAGGACGTAACAAAACCGGACGACGGGACTGTGAGCCGACCCGCGCGCAAGAGCGGTCAGCGTAAGGCCCCGCGGCCCGCGCCCGACAAATGCGGTTTCATACAAGCCGTTCCGCAAGCGCCGCGTTTCGGTTTCGGCCATTTCGAACGCGGCGGAAACCGGTTTACCGTCCAGCTCGAATACCGGCATGCCGATCGGAAACGCCCGTCCTTCCTTTAAACGGTACACCAACGTCCCGTTTTGAAACGTCAGAGAGTAAAATTCATTCGCGTACATGTTTTTTCATCCTTTTACTTTGTTCTATATTTCAGGTACAGTATTTGTGCGCGGCGTCGATGAACGCCTTGATATTATCAATCGGCACTTCGGGCTCTAAAATATGCGAGGGCGACAGGATCAAGCCGCCGTTCTCGCCGAATGTCTCGGCGAGGCGCCGGACCGTATCGGTTACATCCTTGGGCGAGCCGAACGGCAGAACGCTTTGCGTGCCGAGACCGCCGTCGAAACTCAATTTACCCTTGAAGTTTTTGTGTATCTCCCAAATATCCATGCTTTCGGGCTGAATCGGATTGAGAATGTCCAGTCCGATCTCAATCAAGTCGGGAATGATTTCAGTGATATGCCCGCACGAATGATACCAAAGAATAATGTCGGGTTTGATCGCGCGCGCCGCCTTGAACACCTTTTCAAAGCGGGGCTTGAACATGCTTCGCCACAGTTCCGCCGAAAAGGTCATGCAGGTCTGACTGCCTACGTCGTCACCGAACACGAGCATATCCGCTCCCGCCCGCGCCGCCGCCGTCGCCGCCGCAAGGTTGAACTCCGTCTCTGCGTCTAAAAAGTATTCGGCGATTTCCGGCTCGCCGGCCATATCGGCCAGCATATTCTCATAGCCGCGCAACGGCCACGCGGTCTCGAAAAAACGCCCGACCCACGCCTGCACCGCCGCGCCCCGCTCATGAGCCGTTTCGGCTTGCCCGCGGTAATGCGAATAGCCGTAGTATTCCTTTTTGCGGTAGATCGGGAATTTTTTGATTTCCTCAAAGTCGTAAACGTCGCGCAAGGGGCTGATCAAATGCGTAAAGTGATAACTGCTGCCGGGCATATAGAGCGCGCCCTCACCGGAAATCTTGACGCCGTCCGGAATTTGAACGTCCTTAAAATAACCGGAATACTCAAACTCCGGCGCGTCCTCGCGCCTTTTCGGGAAAAGTGTTTCGGGCAAAAAGAAGCCCTCTTTCCGTTTAAACTCCAACTGATCCGCGATTCCGTAAGCCGCCGACACCCTTTGCCAGCACGCGTCCGTAAAATCGGCGTAATACAATAACCGTTCCGTTCTTTCGCGCCGTTTGACCGCACGCAATACCGTTTTGTCGTTTACCATGCTGTTTTATCGAACTCCTTTAACCACGCTTCCGCCAAAACCGCGTGTCCCGCGGGCGTGGGATGTATACCGTCGCGTGCCCAATATTCAGGCGGACGGCTTTTGACCGCCTTGTCGAACAAGGCTTGCGCGGGAACGAATGCCGCGCCGTAACGGTCGGCGAGGACGCGGGCCACGGTTGCCTTTTCGTCCAAATCCTCCTTGCGCCACCGCCTTTGTTCATCGTTAACGGGAATCAGAAACGGCTCGATCAGCAGCAGCCTCCGTATATCGGCGGCGAGGCAGGCCTCCAACATGGCGGCCATATGCTCCCCAAACTCCCGAGCCGTTGTGGGCGCGTTATGGGTGTACCGTTGCATACAGTCGTTGACGCCGACCAAAACACTGACGAAACCGGGGATTAAATCCAAGCAATCCTGCCGCCAGCGCGCCCGCAAAAGCCGTGCCGTGTCGCCGGGAATACCGATATTGTGAAAGATAAAATTCTCGGTTTGCCGGCGGGCGGCCGTCAGCGCGGACGCGATCATCGCGTAGCCGTTGCCCATCGGATCCACCCAATCCAAGCACCGCGCGCAATGCGTGATGCTGTCGCCCGTAAACACGATCGTTTTCGCTGCATCCGGCATTATACGGGTTCCTCCAAAATATTGACCGCCGCCGTGTAACCGGCAAAGCGGACTGTCTTAATTTCGTGCGGCGCGAATCGAAGCGCGGCCGCCGCGTCACAGAAATCGATTGTGCACACCGTTTCCCTGCCCGCCGTTTCATAGGCCCGCAAGATATACCCGTTCCCGTCCTCCGCTTTTTTGACGGCGGCTACAAGCACATTCTCCGCGCTCACCGAAAGAAAGTTCCCCGTATCCTTCCGCGTCCCCGCGTGATAGCCCTCGAACGAGATCTCAAAGGGTGCGTTGAACGCCTCCGCTTTTTTTGTGAGTTCTGCAAAGTCGGGCTCGCCGAAAAAGCCGCCGAGCGCGAACGAAAAGGTTTGCGTTCCCGCGTCCAAAAACGGGCGGTTCCCGTTCGGGCGGCGGATTCCGCCGTGATCGGCGTACAGAGCGGAACGCGCCGCGACCATACGCAACCCGCCGCCCGACGCGCTGAAACTGTATTTCGCGTCGTTAAGCAAATACAAGCCGCCGCGTTCCCCATACAAGCAAGCCCAACGGTGTCCGACGCTTTCCTTGCCGTCGGAAAGCCGCGCCGTAAAACCGTAGGGAGTTTCGCAGACAAACGTACCGTTTTCGGCGGCTGTCGGAAAAGCAAGCGTTATCGTTTTGTGCTTTTCGCGCCAATCGAGCGTGACATCCGCGCACAGTTCGCCGCTCCCCTCGTACAAGATATAGTCTATCGTCATTTCGGACGCGCCGTAGGCATACCGGCAACGCAGAACACACCGCATCTCTCCGCTTTCGACAATCTCCGCCGACATGCCCTCGAACGCCCCGATGTCCGGCCCTAAAAATTCATTGCAGCTCGCCCAAACGCCGAGCGTGTTGTTTTTGATATGGGCGCCCGGGGAAACGTCGTGCGCCCACGTATCGTTACCGCTGTCATCCGACACGACGGCGCGGATCGAACCGTTTAAGAATTCGGCGTTCTCCCGACCGTAAATGCTTTTTACGGCGCAGGTACGCGCGTCCACGCGCACGGTCAGCCGCCCGTTCTCCAAAACATAGTCCCCGTAAACGGGCGTTAAAGAACGGTACGGTATGCGGTCCTCCTCGCGATAAGCCTTGCAAGCGGAATCCCGCGGCGCGTCCGCGGCCTCGCGGATATAGTACAGCGCGTACCCGAGGGGCAGAACCTTGGCACAGAACACACCGTCGCGCGAATCGGGAAACAAGTGCTCGCCCTCCGCAGCCTGCACGGACGCGGATGTCCCGTCGGGCGCGAACGCGGCATACCGAAAAACACCTCCGCCGTACAAACGGCGGATTCGCACGGTCGGCCGGGTCTCAAACGACAACGGATTAAAAACGACGACGGGCATCCCCAATTTTTGCTTGGCCGTTTTAGGGTCAAGACCCTTGGCCGTATCGATCTCCGCCGCGAGCTTTTGTACCGCCGCGCAGGAAATCCGGCCCGCTTCCGTCCGAACCGCCCCGTAAGCGCGCAACAGATCCTCACACACGGACGGAATCGAACAGCCGCCGAGCGCGTCGTGAAAATGATTGAATAACAATTTCAGCCACGCGCCCTCTATCGAGTCTTTTTCATACGGCAAGCCCGCCCCGATCTCGGCAACCGCCGCCCACTTTTCCGCCGCGAGCAAGGCGGCCTCGCTTTTTCGGTTCTGCTTTTTGATTGCCGAATGCGCCGAATAGCATCCGGCCGCATGACGCTGCAGCTCGCCCTCCGTCCGTGGCCAATCTTTATCCGCGTATGCGTCCGTAAAGAACGCGTCCGTCGAAGCGTATTGTAAATGATCCGCCGCTAAACGGCCGTCCAAATACGCCAACATTTCACCGGTAGGGCCGCCGCCGTGGTTGCCCACGCCGAAGAATACCATGCGCGGGCCCGTCGCGCCGTCCGCGCCGTATTTCGCTAATTTCTCTTTTAATTCGCCGAGCGAATTACTCTCGTAACCGTACGGAATGCGGTACGCGTTGACGGCCGAGCCGTCAATCCCGCGCCAGATAAAGCGTTCGGGCAATTCCTTTTCATGCTGTGCCGGACGCGAAAACACGTAATTGTCCATGCCGCATTGTTTCAATAACTGCGGCAACTGGGACGAATGCCCGAACGAATCGACATTGTAACCCGTGACGGCGCGGACGCCGAACCGCGAAAGAAAATAACGTTGGCCGTACAGCCCCTGCCGCGCAAGCGCCTCTCCGCACGGCAGATTGCAGTCGGGCTGTATCCACCAGCCGCCGGTAATGCTCCACCGCCCCTCCCGTACGTATTGCCGAATGAGGGCGAACGCGCCGGGGTCGGTTTCCTCGATCCATTTGTAGTATTGCGCCGAGGAGGCCGTAAAGACAAAGCCGTCCCGTTCCGCGATACGCTGCAACGCCGCCGCGAACGTGGAACGAACCTCGGCGCGGCCTTCTTGCCACGTCCAAAGCCATACGGGATCGATGTGCGCGTTTCCGATCAGATAACGCTTATTCTTATTTTTTGCGCCTTTCATGAATGTACCGATTTTCCTGTTTACTTGTTTTCTTCCCGTTTGGATTCAATGCAAATTGAATGCGTTTATACCGACGGTTTGACGGTCAGCCGGCGCGGCCTTCCGAGTTCAAGGAAAATCTCATACCGTCCGCCCTTGCATTCCAATGCCTCGCCGTCCAAAAGAATCTGCGCCGCGCCGTTTATATACAACCGGCAAGTACCCGCGCCGCCGACGGCCGCCGTCACCGTTCCGTTCTCATAACCGTATTCCGTCAGCGATCCGCCGGTAAAGGACACAATTTCTATCGATTGGGGCGCATCCGACAGTTTCACAGTGACCGTGCCGCCGCCCGCGTCCTTGGGAAGCTTGCGCGTTCCGTAAAACCGCCGCCCGCCGGCTTCGATATATTCGATATGCCGTCCCGCGCCCGCCGTTTTGACGGCGCGTTTTTTGCCGTTGATCAAAAGGTTTTTCAGCGTATACTCCGCACAGAGGGGCGCGGAAAACGTAACGCCGCCGCCGTCAAAGGTTATGCCGAGCCGTATCTTGAAAATCTCCTGATACCATTTGCGCGCGGCGATAGGCGTGAACGTACCCGGTTCGCAATTCCATTCGTCGAACTCGGGATAAGGAATTTCCAGAAAATAAGAGATCCCCTCGGGGATGGTCAGACGCTCGGCCCATTTGCCCGTCCAGCGCGTCCAGCGGTCGGTGATTTCCCGATTACCGGCAAGGCGCGCAAACTGCAACAAGGCTTCCTCGGTGGCGGCCCATGTGCAATGCAGCTGATTGGCGTCCGCGTCGTAGGAACCGTCGGACAAGGGCAAAGTGCGGAATCCCGCCTCGCCCAAGCCGTGTTTTTCGATATAAGCGGCGCAAGGAACGGCAAAGGGCGCGAGTAAATCATAGAGATAATCCTCATCCCACATGACGCCGCAAAGGTTGACGCAATCGCGCTTTTCCAGCGTGTCCGCGTCCACGGAATTGACGAAATAGCCGCGTTCGGCATCAAAGAAATACCGTCCGAAAGCACTTTCCGTCCGTAAAAAGAGCGCGCGCGCCCGTTCCGCCGTCGTCCGGTCGCCCGCCGTCAAGGCCAGCGACTCCATCGCGCGCGCCGCGCCGTAGAACAACGAGTTGTTGTACAAACTCAAATCGCGCCCGTTTTCCCGCAAGCAGACGGGGAAATCGGGGAACAGCGAGGTGCCCGCCACAAGGCCGGTTTTCTCCGATTCAAGCGCGGCTACGCGGTCGAATATGCTTTTCGCGAACGGGTAATGCGCGGAAAGCCTTTCTTTGTCGCCGGTCGCCTGATAATAATTCCACAACAGCGAGATATACAGCCCTTGCGAAGCGGGCGGTGCGAAACTGCCCGGATTGTTGTCGTACCGGCACGCATGCAGCAGCCCCTTTTCCGGATCGGAAAACCGGTGAAAAAAGTCCAGCATCCCGCCCGACAGCGACGCATCCCCCCACCGAATCGGCGAAAAATTCGCGAGAATGGAATCCCAGCCCCAAATCCAATACCGCGAACTGCGGGCCTTGACCGCGCTTCCGGTAAAAGCGGCGGTATCGCGGGACTTTAACGCTTCATGGTATAGGGGCGCCCATGAAAAAAAGCCGTCCAGCCGCTTGTCGCCCGAATTCAAACGGGGCGCGGCCTTTGCGACGCGACGGTACCGCTCGGCTTGCTTTTCTAAAACGTCCGGCAATTCCCCGCAGACGTCTCCGCATTTGCGGACGGCCTCCTCCCGCTCCGTTCCGAACGCGAGAACGAACGCGTAAACGCCGCCCGGCCGCAGTGTTTCCGTCCGGCAGATGACGCGGGGATTGAGCGCGCTGACCGAATGCGTAAAGGGTTTGTTCGCACCGAGGCAAACGCCGACCGCATGGTCGAACGCGCCGCCGTCCTTGGCCCGCTCCTCGAATCCGCCCGACAAGCGTCCGTCCGCCGGCTCCCACGCCGACCAAGCGCGGTCAAACCCGCCGTCGCGGCTGTCTATGTCGCCGTTAAAGGCGGGAATAAACTGTGAACTTTGGTAAAATTGGAGTTTGAACGACCAGCCCGCGTTTTTTAAACTCTGCGGAACCGCCAAAGTAAACACGGCGCATTCCTCCGCCGCGTATACACCGAAGCGGAACGCGTCGCCGTCCCGTTCCCAATCGGCCGTCAAGGCGTAAGGCAAGGCCTCGACATTGCGGTACGGAGGCCGAAAGGTCGCGCCGTCCCGCTCCAAGAAGCACTGAAAAGAAGGGAACACGCCGCGCCGAAACAAAATATTGCTGCCGTCCGTGCCGCGCGGCGCGATGTATTCAAGCCGCCCTACGCCCTTTTCGTCCCATGAAAAGGCCAGCCGCCCGTCGGACAGCCACCGTGTCCCGCCGGGAATCCCCTCGCGGGACAGCACTTTACCGTCGTTTCCGATTTTGAAGTTCATAAAAAATCTCCTCTAAAATACCCATGCAAAATTCATTGGAATGCTCCAAGCCGAACAGAATAAACGCGTGCTTTGCTTCGGGCAGCAATTTGATCTCGGCGTTTACGCCCGCCGCCCGCAAGGCGTTCGCGTACACGGCGGCGGTATACGGCTCGGTCACGGTATCCCGCAAGCCGTGCCAGATCAAGGTCTCCGCGTCGTCCGGGGATATGTTGTATACGGGAGACAGCGCCCATGCCTCCGCGAACCGGTCCCGCCACGTTTGAGAATCCCCGGCCTCCAAACCGCCGGGGAACAGCCCGTAACTCCATTTGCCGGTCAAATCGGCGATTCCGTTTAAAAAAACCGTCCGAGAAACGAGCGGCTCGCGTCTGCCTGTAAAGCGTTCGGCAATTTTCGAGCATCCTACGGCGGCCGCCAAATACGCGCCCGCCGAATCGCCGAACGAGATCAAACGCGTCCGATCGATTCCCCGCGCCGCCGCATGCTCACGGACCGCGACCACCGCGTCCACACAGTCCCGCAAGCAA
>BNZQ01000049.1 GCA_026001225.1 Clostridia bacterium | reverse complement strand
ACTGTATGTTTTCATAAACGCTTATAACAAATTCGGCAAAGCTAAACGTGCTTACCGCGAACGTCACCCCAACTGTGGACGTGACTTCTCTTTCAGTCACGTTAATTATATCTAGCACGGAATATTTATCCACTCCTCAAAAGATGGGAGTGGACAATTAAGTGGGTTAAGATTTCAAGTCGGATTTTCGAGGCAAAAGACATCAAAAAAATTTGCTCGTAGCAGAGCTACGGGCGAAAATTTCAGGCATTTTATACCGGTGATGCCTTTTGACCGAAAAGACGCTGAAAGATAACCAACTTATTTGTCCACTCCCAAAAAGATGAAGCGGTTTTCTTTTAACCGGCCTGCTCCAAGAAAAAAGCCCGTAGAATCAATTTCTCTTTAACGCCTTTCCCACCGTATCGTACAAATCGTTTTTCATCGTCAACCCTTCAAATGCGATCTCGTCGAAGATCTTCACGATCTGCAAGCGGTCGTTCATCACGTTGATTTTGTAAAAATAGCTTCCCTGCATCAGCTTGTTCAGGGCGAATAGCGTCGCGTTTTCGGATATGCAGACCTCGCGCACGGTCAGCCCTTTTTTCAGCGCGCCGACGCGGCTTGCGAGGGCTTTGATCCGCATATACGAGGAAGCGCGCGCCGCCGTGACCGTGCCGGTCAGCATGAAAAACGCGATCACGGCGTAGGTGACGTTGAAAGCGAAGAATACCGATACGGCGCATAACGCCATGAACGCGCCCGCCGCGGCATACCCGCCTATTTTCATGATCCGCATCGCCTTGCCGCGCGGCGTTTTGCGGGACAAAAGGGCCAGCGCGACGCGGCCGCCGTCCAACGGAAACACCGGCAGCAGATTGAACGCCGAGGTCATGAAGTTCGCCAATACGAACGTTTCCGTGAAAAAATAGGTCGAGGGAGCGAGCCACCAAAGCGCGGTAAAAATAATCGCCAGCGCGAAGCCCGCAAGCGGCCCCGCAAGCGCGACGGCGATTTCCTCGCGAGGCTTCATGCCGTCGGTTTCGCCGGACAACGCCGCGCCGTAGGGCATCAGATTCACGTCGTCGAGCAGATATCCGAAATGCGCGGCCATAGCGGAATGCGCCATTTCGTGCGCGACCATAGCGATAAAATAGGCGATAAAGGTAAAGCCCTGCCCTAAAACGAAGAGCACGACGCCGAGAGCGATGAATAGAGGATTGATGCGAAGCTTGACGATGACGACCTCCAAAACGGTTAATTTAACTGAAAACTGAAAATTATTGATCTGTCGTAAAAGTCGCTTTTATTATGTTACATGTTTCTTACCCGCCGACAAAGCCGTCTTTACGACCATTCGACCGAAATTTTCAGTTTTCAGTTAAGAATTTTCAACTGTATTTCAACACGCCCTCTTTGCTGAAATCCAGACTTGCGATCAACGCCCCTTTGGAAAAAACGCAAAAGAC
The DNA here is from genome assembly GCA_026001225.1 of Clostridia bacterium. Taxonomy (GTDB): domain Bacteria; phylum Bacillota; class Clostridia; order Christensenellales; family DUVY01; genus BNZQ01. Next base: position 10,590 of record BNZQ01000049.1, on the reverse strand, counting down.
CAGCGTGCCGCCGCCTTCCGCGCCGCCGATCAGTTGACCCGCCGTCACGCGCTCCCCCTCGTGTACGCCCGCAGCCAGCAAGCCCTGACAGCGGCTGACGATTCCGCCCGCGTGCCGCAATTCGATATAGCGGCGGCCCGCGAACGTCCCCAATTTGAAAACGGTTCCGTCGGCGGCGGCATAGACTTCGGGGCCGGTCAGGTCGTTGAAGTCGATCACGCCTCCCGCCGATTCTTTGCTTTCGGCGGCAACAGGCGACAAAAAAGAAACGGGCGCGGCGGCGGCGAGTTCCTCGCGGTAGGCGTTCAGCTTATCCACGAATTTGATCTTGCCGATCTCGTCGTCCTTGTCTTTAACCGGAATATCATACCGGAAAGCGTCCATGATATTTGTATAAAGCTTTTGCGCGCCGGAAGCTTCCATTCTCCCGACCGTGAATAAAGCCAAAAAAACGACGGCCGCCGCCAAGCCCTGCACGGCAAACAATTTCCAAAAACCGGATTTACGCTCCGTCTTTTTGATCTCTCTGCCGTCCCAAATATATTGTGTTTCCATGGTATTAAGATATGCCGTGCAAAGCTGTTTTAATTCTATCCTATTACTATCTTAAATGGAAGATGGAAGGATAAAACCCATTGCGCAATATTGTCATTCTGAACGAAGTGAAGAATCTCCGCCGCGCCGCTTTCGTTCTGCAATCCATCCTTTCCTCTTCCATGTATCCGTTTTGTAAATCAATCCGCCCATCTTCCATCTTACATGATTTACCGTCGATAAGCAAATAATGAACAATATGCAAAAACGCCGCACCCTGTTGAAAATCGTTTTCGGATTGGTCGCCGGATTTTTGAGCGGCTTTTTCGGCGGCGGGGGCGGCATGATCGTCGTGCCCTTTTTGGAAAAAGCGTTAAAAAAGCCCGCCAAGACCGCCCACGCCACCGCAATTCTAATCATTCTGCCCGTCACCGCCGTCGGCGCGCTCGTCTATGTTCTGTCGCGCGGCTTCGATTGGGGAACGGGCCTGCCCGCTGGCGGCGGCATCCTGCTCGGCGGCATGGTCGGCGCGGCGTTGCTCAATAAGTTTTCCAATCGGTTTATCAAGGTACTGTTCGCCCTCATTATGATTGTCGCGGGAATACGGATGATTTTATAATTTCTTGGTTCTATAAGATCGAGCTTCCGCGGACGCTTCGCATCTTCTGAATAGACTTGTGTTAAAACGGAAACGGTCGAATAAAGAGCACTGCAGTTTCGACACAAATCTCATGACACAAAAGCGCGTTATGCCGTTTTTTGTCCGCAACGCGGCCGTTTTGTTCATTGCGAGCCGAATTTATAATGAGGCGTCGCAATCTTAACCGCCTCAACCGCAGTTATTCAATATTCATTATTTCATATTCAATATTCATCAGCCTTGCGCCATCGTGAACGGTATGATCTTTTCTTCCGTCGCCGACGGCGCGGGCTCGCGCTCTCCCGCCCCGTTCCAATTCTCCAAACCGATCGTAAAATCCTTACCGACGATACAATCGCGCAATCGTTCCCCCGTCGCCGCTTCCGCGCCCGCCAAAACGATACAATTCCGCAAGTCCGCCCCCGCGCCCACATGCGCGCCGCTGCAAACAACCGTGCCGTCCAACGCGGCGCCCGCGCCGACTGTACAGTCGGGCGCCGCGTATACGCTCCGCCCCGTCGCCGCCAGCATGTCCAAATTCGCCTGAAAATAGGTGTAAACGCTGCCGATATCGCACCAATATTCCTGCATGGAATACGCGAACAAGCGCATCCCGCGTTCCAGCATATCGGGAAAAAGCCCGCGCGCGAAATCGTAGGGCGCGTTCTTCGGAATCGATTTCAGAATGTCCGGCTCGATAATATAGATGCCGCCGCTCACGAGCTTGGAATCACAGGCGCCTAATGCGGGCTTTTCGCGAAAATCATAGATGCGCCCGATCGAATCGCAACAGACCGCGCCGAATTTGGACGGATCGGGCACGGATTTACAGGCGATCGTCACGTCGGCGCGATTGCCGCGGTGAAAGGACAGCATCCTTTCGATATTCAAATCGGTCAAAGCGTCCCCGCTGATCACGATAAAGGTGTCGTCCAAAAACTTTTCGACGTTCTTGACGCCGCCAGCCGTACCGAGCGGCTCGTCCTCGATGAAATAGAAAAACTCCGAGGTCGGGAAATCGCGGTTCAGGCTGTCGATGACCGCTTCGGGCAGGTGCTGCAACGTGACCGCCGTTTCCTTGACGCCGTACTGCGCGAGCAGCCGCACGGTATAGTTGACGACAGGCTCGTTCAAAACGCTGACCAACGGTTTGGGAATTTCCCGCGTCAAGGGGTCTAATCGGGTTCCCTTCCCTCCCGCCAAGATTACCGCTTTCATATGGAATTAGCTTTTTCGTTTTCAGAGAAAAGTATGCGCGGATAAAGTACAAAGGCAAAAGTCCAACATTAAAATCGAATTAGAAAAGTCCGAAATGCTTTACAACGATTCCACAAAATGTTATACTGTATACATGAACGACGCTCCGATCCTTTCGGTAGAGAACCTGCGAAAATCTTTCGACGGCAAACCCGCCGTGGACGGCGTTTCGTTTTCGGTACCGCGCGGCGGTTTGTTCGCCTTTTTGGGGCAGAACGGCGCGGGCAAAAGCACCACGATCAATATGTTGATCGGCCTTTTGAAAAAGGACGGCGGCGATGTCCTGTACGACGGTTCGCCCGACTTCGCCGCCTTCAAAAACAAAATCGGCGTGGTTTTTCAAAACAACATCTTCGACGATCTGCTTTCGGTCGAGGAAAATCTCCTGCTGTACGGCTCCCTCTATATCAACGACCCGAAAACGGTCAAGACGCGGTACCGCGAAATTGCCGCCGCGCTGTCTTTGGACGCATTCGCCAAGAAACGCTTCAAAACGCTGTCGGGCGGGCAAAAACGCAAAGCGGAAATCGCGCGCGCTCTGTTCACGTCGCCGCGCCTGCTGTTTTTGGACGAGCCGACGACAGGTCTCGATCCCAAAACCCGCGCCGAGGTTTGGAGCATCTTACACAAAATCCGCCGCGAATCCGGCATGACGGTCTTTTTGACCACGCACTATATGGAGGAAACCGACGATGCCGATTGTGTCGTCGTCATTCACAAGGGCAAAAAGGTCTGCGAGGGCAGCCCTGCCGAACTAAAAGCGCGCTATTCGTTCGACCGCCTGCTGATCGCGCCCGAAAATCCCGCCCTGTTGGAAGAATCCCTGCGCAACGCCGAACTTGAATTTGAAAAGACGGCGGACACCTATACGGTGCGCACGGGCGACACGCGGCGTTCGATCGGGCTGTTGAACACTTTAAAGGACAATATTCGCTTCTACGAGGTTAAACGCGGCACGATGGACGACGTGTTTTTGACCGCCGTCGGAGAAAATATAGAATAAAATGAAAATAAATTTACAATTACCCGCGATCGTTTCTTTGACGCGGCGAAACGTTAAGCTCTTCCTGCGGGACAAAGCGGCGGTGTTTTTTTCCTTTCTGAGCACGCTGATCATGGTCGCGTTGTACTTTTTGTTTATCGCCAAAATCTATTCGACAAGCCTCGCCGAAGGCGCGGGATTCACGGACGGCAAGGCGGCGGACTTCCTGATTTACCTGCAAATGATGGCGGGCGTTTTAATTTTAAATTCCATGTCGCTGTCCATGGGCGTGTTCGGCGTCATTGCGAAGGACTTCGAAACCAAACGCGTGGACGGCTTTTTGTTGACGCCCGTCAAAGCGCGGCAGCTCACTGTTTCTTATTACGTCGCCGCCTTTATTGTCTCGCTCGTTTTGAACGTTCTGACGTGGATCGCGAGCGCGGTACTGATCGGCGCGTTGACGGGGCATTGGATCGGCGCGGGCGCGTTCCTCGCCGTTTTTGGTATATTAGCCGCCGCAAGCTTAGTCAGCTGTTCGCTGATGCTTTTCGTCACCGTGCTTGTCAAATCCTCCGTCGCGATCGGCGTGATCGGCGGTATATCCGGCACCTTCTTCGGTTTTCTGTGCGGTATCTATATGCCCTATTCAAACTTGGGCAAGGGCGCGAAAATCGTCGGCTCCTACCTGCCGTTCACGCATTTGACAATTTGGTTGAAGCAAACCGTATTAAACGACGCTTTCGGTCTGCTGAATATCGCGGGCGAACTCAAAGACGCAATGATGAGCGATTATTTCACGGCGGCAAGCGTCGGCTTTTCGGGTATTGACGCCCCGCTGTGGGTCATGCTGATTGCTTGCGGCGTGTTCGCCTTGGGCTGCCTGATCGCCGCGAGTATCATTTTAAAACGGCGGATCGAACGGTAAATCCGCTTTAGCTATGATAAATCGATCGCGCCCGTAGCGATCCTTTCCGCGAAAGTCCGGTCGTGCTCGACGAACAGAATCGTGGGCTTGTACCGTAAAATCAATTCCTCGATCTGCATACGGGAAAAGACGTCGATATAGTTCAGCGGCTCGTCCCAAATATAAAGATGCGCGCTTTCGGACAGAGACTTCGCCAAATAAACCTTTTTTTTCTGTCCCGCCGAATAGCCGTATATATCCATGTCGAACAGCGTTTTATCAAAATCCAAATGCATAAGGATTACGCGGAATAGCGCGTCGTCCAGCGCGTGCTCCCGCGCGAATTCTTGAAGAGAGCCGCGCAAAGCCGACGTGTCTTGCGGCACATAAGAAATTTTGAGATTCGCGCCGATTTCCAACGCGCCGTTATACCCGACCGCCTTTCCGCCGTCCATTTCGCCCCGCAATATCTGAATCAGGCTCGATTTTCCGCTTCCGTTTTTGCCGCGCAAGTGAATCCTGTCGCCCTCGCTTATTGTGAAGTTCAATCCCGAAACGATTTCCCTGCCGCCGCGCGCCAACGCCAAATCCCGCGCTGAAATCAGCCTTTTCGCCCGATACGGCGCGGGGAACATTTCCAGCGCGTCCGCGCGCTCTATATTTTTGAGCAACCTCGCTTTTTCCTCCGCGGCGGCGTCGCGGCGTTTTTCGATCGCTTTGGCGGTTTTCATGACCTTGGCGGCCTTGCTGCCGATATAACCTCTGTCCGACGATTCTCCCAACCGATACTTTCCCCGTTCCGCGCTGTCCGACCAGCCTGATTTCCGTCTCGCCGCCGCTTTCAGCTTGTCGATCTCGCCCGCTAATTTCTTGTTCTGCGCTTTTTCAAAATTGTCCTTCCGCTCTTTGTTCGTCAGCCAGCTTGAAAAATTGCCCTTTTGAATTTCGATGTTCGTCTTGTTGATCGACAAAATATGATCCGTACAGCCGTCCAACAGAGTGCGATCATGCGACACCAAAATAAAGCCCTTTTTCTTGTTCAAATACGCGCCGACGGCGCGGCGCGACTCGCCGTCCAAATGATTCGTCGGCTCGTCGATCAGCAAAAAATGATTGTCGCGCAAAAACAAGGCGGCCAGCGATACCTTGACCCTTTCTCCTTCGCTTAAATCTTGAAACGGGCGGTCTAAAACGCCGCCGTCCGTATCCAGCAGGTTCAGCTCGCGCTGAAATTCCCACAGCTCATGCCCCGCCGCGACTCTTTCCGCGAACGCGGCGACCGTCGTTCTGCTGTCCGTCTCGAACGGGAAATAACTGAATCGAACCGTAGACGAAATCGTCCCTTTGTATTCCAGCTCTCCGCAAAGCAATTTCAAAAAGGTGGTCTTTCCCCGCCCGTTGCGCCCGCAAAAGCCCAGCCTCCAATCGGTATCGATCGTAAATGATACGTTTTCAAAAATATTGACCCTGCCCTCGTCATAGGCGAAGGTCAGATTGCTCACGCTGATTTGCGACATGAATTTAAAAAACCTTTCAGCTCATAGATTATCACAAAAACGCGTTATTGTCAAGTTCGCGAGATATTTAAAAGTATCCCCGCCGCCGCCATAAAAACGATCAGGGACGAGCTGCCCGCGCTGATAAAGGGTAGCGGCAGGCCCGTGGGCGGAATGCTGCCCGTCACGACCGCGATATTGACCAACACCTGCACGCCGAGGACGGCGGCGATGCCGGCGGCCAAATAACAGCCGAAGCGGTCCTTGGCCCGTAACGCGATGCGGGCGGCGCGCCAAATAAAGACGATATAGATGCACAGGATCAACGCCGCGCCGACAAAACCAAGCTCCTCACCGATGATGCTGAAAATGAAATCGCTCTCCGCAAAGGGCAGGAACAAATATTTTTGCCGCGAATTGAACAGCCCTAGCCCGAACCAGCCCCCAGCCCCCAGCGAATAATAGGATTGAATCAGCTGAAAGCCCTCTTCCAACGGCGAAGCCCACGGATTCAAAAACGCCATAAGGCGGTTCATGCGGTAAGGCTCCATCATGATCAAGAGCGGCACGACCGCCAAAAGAGGCAGCGCGACGATCAAAAAATGCTTGATTCTCATGCCGCCGACAAACAGCATGATCAGCATAACCAGCCCGACAACCATCGTGATCGACATATTCGGCTCGGCTATGATCAACACGCACATCGCGCCGCCCGCCGCAAGAACAGGCAGGATTCCCCAAAGCTTTCTCATGCGTTCGGGGTATTTCGCCATATAAGCGGCGGCAAAAATCACGAAGCCGAATTTTGCCAACTCCGAAGCTTGCAGCGTAAAGCCGGGCAGATTGATCCACCGCCGCGCGCCGTAGTTTTCCACGCCGACGCCCGGAATGAACACGACCGCCAACAGGATAAACGACAGGACGAGGATCGGGTAGCGCAGTTTTTTATAGATATTGTAATTTAACCGCAACGTGCCCAACATAGCCAAGCCGCCTAACACCGCGCCGAGGACTTGCTTCTTTAAATAGAAAAATTTGTCGCCGTATTGCTTTTCGGCGGCGTAATTGCTCGCGCTGTACACCATCAAGATCCCGAACAGCACGAGAAAGACCGTGACGGCCAGCAATACCCAATCCGTCCCTCCCCCTTTGACGGGCAGCTTGTCCTCACCTCGCGCGGATTTTAGCGTGAATTTGCCGAGCTTAAACCTCATCGGTTATGTATATGTGGGAAAATGAAAACTGAAAACTGAAAACTGAAAATTATTGACCTGTCGAAAAAGAAATTTTACCTATGCTATAAGTTTCTGACCCGTCGACAACGCCGTCTTTGCGAATATCCGACCGAAATTTTCAGTTTTCAGTTCTCAGTTTTCAGTTCATTTACAATCCCGCAAAACGTATCGCCCCGATGCTCGTAATTTCGAAAGGAATCGAAGCTCGCGCACGCGGGACCGAGCAAAACGTTGCCACCCGGCCCGGTCAAATCGCGGGCCGTTTCCACGGCGGTTTTAAAATCCGGCGCGAACGCGATCCGCTCAAACCCGCGCCGCGCCGCCGCCGCCAAGAGCTTTTCAGCCGTCGCCCCGACCGCCACCGCGCGGGTCACGTTTGCGGGCAGTCCCTCGAACAATGCGTCAAATTCGTACCCCTTGTCGCTGCCGCCCAGAATCTGCGTGATTTCCCCTGTCAGCGCCCGCGCGCCCGTCAACGCGCTGTCGATATTCGTAGCCTTGCTGTCGTTCCAATATTTGATGCCGTCCAATTCGCGCACGAATTCCAAACGATGTTTGATTCCCGAAAATTCGGCAAGCGCGGCGGCGGCGGCCTCGATGGATACGCCGTATAACAAAGCGACGCAGGAGGCCGCCAGCGCGTTGGACAGATTGTGCCTTCCGGGCAATTTTATACCCCCGCGGCTTACGATAAAGCGCGGCTCGGAAAAACCGTCCCAAAACCAAACGCCGCTGTCCGCAAGGTAACAGCCGCGCACCCTCTTTTCGGTTGAAAAATAGTATTTGCGGGCGCGAACTAAATCGGCGCGTTTCATGATCTCGCCGTCGTCGGCGTTCAAAACAGCACAATCCTTTTTCGTTTGGCGGGCGAACATTTTGAATTTGGTCAGCGCGTAGCTTTCCAAGGTTCCGTGCCTGTCCAAATGGTCGGGCGTGAGATTTAAAATGACGCCGATATGCGGCCGAAATCGGTCGACGGCCTCCGTTTGAAAGGAACTAACCTCCAACACGGCGCACGCGGACGCGGGCAATTCGAGCGCGCGGCGGGAAAAGGCAACGCCGATATTGCCCAAAACCTCGGCCCGTATGCCGCCTTTGTTCAGCATCGCTCCCAATAAGGAAACCGTGGTGGATTTTCCGTTCGTGCCCGTCACGGCCAATACGGACGCGGCGCAAGCCCGATAGGCAAATTCCAATTCGGATACGACCTTGACGCCGCGGGCTTTCAGTTCGCGGATGCGAGGATGGTTTATGGAAATGCCGGGACTTAAAACGGCTAACTGAAAACTAAAAACTGAAAACTGAAAGTTGTTGTCAAAAACCGGCTCCGCGCCCGATTTGACCGCGAGCTCCGCGGCGGCCTTTCCGCTTTCCCCCGTTCCGAGAATCAATACTTTTTGCCCCGCGATTTGTAACGGCGATTTTTTCACATACCGTATATATGCGCAAGGGGATTACAAAGGTTCGGGCAAACGGCCTACGAGATTCGAAAGCCGATCGGTCTACGCGGTTCGGCCAAGAAAAAACCGCCGTCGTCCACAACAAAATCCTCCGCCGTTAAAACGCTCAAATCCTCGGCCGACGGATCGTATCGCCGCGATCCGCCCCGTATGATTCAGGCGGGCCTTGTCCAACAAATTACGCACGAAACGCCCGTTGCCGAAATTTTCGGTCTTGACCGCCGCCCGAAACACGGCCGCGATTTTTCGCCTGTCGCCGTCGATTTTCAGCTTTTGATCCGCGGCTAAAAGCTCTAAAATTTGCATAAGCTCGTTTTCGTCGTAATCGGGAAAATCCAAATAATGCGCCACCCTGCTTTTCAATCCGCTGTTGCGTTCCAGAAAGGCCGTCATTTCCCGCTTGTACCCCGCGAAAATCACGATCGTATCCTCGCGGTTGTTTTCCATTTCCTGCACGATCGCATGGATAGCCTCGTCGCCGTAAGAACCGTCCCTGCCGTCCGATAAGGAGTACGCCTCGTCGATGAACAAAACGCCGCCTTTCGCCTCTTTGAATTTGTCCCGAACCTGCGGCGCGGTAGAGCCGACGTATTTCCCGACCAAATCGGCTCTGCCGCATTCGACGAATTTACCCGAAGCTGATACCCCGTTATCCCGTAAAATCTGCGCAAGCAGGCGGGCCGCCGTGGTTTTAGCGGTTCCCGGCGCGCCCGTAAACATCATGTGGCGGCAGATTCGGTCCGTACCCAACCCTTTCTCCCGCATTCGTTTTTGCGTTTTCTCCAAGTCTATGAAATGACGGATTTGCCGTTTAACGGCGTTCAGCCCCACCATATCCATGAGCGCGCCGTATGCCGTCCCGGCGGGGCCGCCGTCCTTCTTTTTACCGCACACCGTCAAATCCTTATACTGCGGAAAGACCGTATTCCTCTGATCATCCGAATAAAAAGTGGCATATATCCCGTTTAAATCCGCTTTCGCGTATCCCTTGCCTCTCTCGATCCGGTCGAAAAGTCCCCGAATGTCCGCACCGTCTTTGGCCGCCAAATACGCGAGATAGCTTTCCGCTTCGCCGTCGAAAACGGTTTTTTTCCGGATTTCGACGAACGCCGTTTCCTCCAAATTTTCCCTATACGCCTTGACCTGCTTTTCGTCATTTTTAGGCAGGCATAAAACGGTCAGCACGTTTTTTTTGTTTTGCTTGATACAATGACAGATCGATTGAATTTTTTTATAATCGCCGCCGCCGACCTCATAAAAATCCGTTTTGACGACCACGACGCCGCATTCGTTCTTTTTATAGATTCTCGTCAGGTCGTTTACACGAAACCTATCGTCGGAAACGTATTCGAAAACGCATACGGTTCCTTTCAGGATTCGACCGTTCTCCTTTAAGACCGTCAGCAAAAAATTGCCGATTTCGTTCGAGTCCTCTAAATCCTCCGCCAGAATCAAATAATGCGCGGGGATGCCGTAGCGCGTTCCCGATGTAAAAATACGCTCGATTTCCCCGTCCAAATTCTCACAGGCGAAGCCTTGTGCAAACGCCCTCGCTACCGACAGCGAATAATCCTTGCGTTCGATCAGCCGTTCAAGGTGATCGGGATGCTGTTCTATGTCGAATCGGACTTTTATCTCGTCCTCGTCCAAACAAAATTCGTTCCGCTCCGCAAGGCGCAACAGCTCGGCGTACTGAACCTCCGTCAATTCGCCCGCGCGTTTGACCTCGCATCGATAACCTGCCGCGCCGAACAGCTCCGCGCAGCACGCCTCCGGCGAGTAAATTTTGAGCGCGTCGAAGTTCGTAGCGATAACGGCGCAGAACAAGCCGCGCCGGATGCTGCAAATATCCGTCCGCATACCGAAAGGCGCGGTCTTTACGGCAAAGCTTTCGACAGCCTCGCAGACGGTATCGGCCTGTATTTCAAGCTCCGCGCCGTCGCCCGCTGCCTTATCGCGCTGTTTTACAATATAGCGGTGATCGACGACGCGATCGCGGCCTGCAAAAAGCTTTCGTTCCGTTACAATAAATACGGTGTCGATAAAAAACTGCACGCGACGAGGGAGCATATTGTCAGCCCC